>VMDK01000149.1 GCA_008080835.1 Sphingobacteriia bacterium
CCAGGCTTGTAATAGATTCCCGAATGGATCACCCCACTGTTGTGCCCTGTTTGATGTTGAGCCGGTTCGGATTCCTTTTCCAAAACGGCGATCTTGAGCACCGGATTCTTCTGAATGAGCTGTTGAGCTGTTGCCAGTCCAACTATTCCGCCCCCGATTATGGCAATATCGTAACTCATTTTCGCAAGGTAGCGAACTAGAAATTGGTCAAAACAGTGAAACGCAGTCCGCTGAACGCCGGTTCCACGCGACAGATACCACCAGTACAGTTGACCCCTTCGACTTGCTTGATATATGCAAGTGTGAAGCTAGTAACTCCCATGGTGTATTTACCGAAGATGGTATAGTAATGAACGATCTCATCTGAGATCGGCGAGCCTTCGTGTCGTTGCGGATCGATGTTCACCATGTCCGATACGGAGAACGACCAATGCGGAGAAATGTTGAATTCGATCAATGCATCGATGAAGCTACCCAGATCTTCCTTGGTATTCAGATATACCACCTCTGCTCGTACCGATTTCCTTCTCTGGAACTTGTAGGTTACATCCAGGTATGGCGTGATGGTATGCACGTCATGATAGGTAGAATCTTTCCCTTGGTAGATCTCCTGATTGTAGATCACGCGCTGCAAACCTGTCTTCATTTTCCATTTGCGGTTGAACTTATGCTCATATCCCAAGTAGAATTCCTGGTAGAGGTGTTCGCCGTCTATGCTGGTAATATCACTGAAGTTGAAGGAAATGGTCTTTCCGCTCTTGATGGTGTAATATATGTCGGCCTGCACAGCTTCTTCTCCAATATCCTGCGCAGCCGCAGCGTACCTGGCAAGTAGTCGGTAACTGGCTTGTCTGGTCAGTGCAGGTTGATATGTCAGGAATCCGTTGAGTAGCTCTGCATTGGGAGTATTCTTGAATTGGAAGTGGTCGATCTTACGGTATTGTACGTTCACACCCACTCCACCTTTCTTCTTCTTGCCAAGTTTGTTTTTGGCAAATGAACCTCCGACCTGAATAATACTCCCTTCAGAATCTTCGAGCCTCCCTTCCAGGTTTCGAATCGCTTCGTTGGTCTTTCCGCAGTATTCCCCAAAGATGTTGAAGTCACCTATCCCATAATTAAAGTAACCGTTGTAAGCATAGGTATTGTATTTGGGATCGAATCGCTCGGCAAGCGGATAACCGTTGATCTCGGATGCGATGAGATTCATATCATCGTTTGAAAGAGTTCGGTTGACCATAGAGCCTCCCAAACTCAATCGGGAGTTGTTATTGAACACGAAATCCTTTTCTGTGTTGACTCCTTTGACGATCTGAGGTGAAGAACTGAATCGCTCCTCAATGGCTCCTTTCTGATTGCCCGTAAAAGCTTTGATCATCCAGGTAGGTGAGATGTCGTATCGGGCGTGAACCCCCTGCACGGCATAATCGAGTCCGAGCGGACGGTTTTCATATGCTCTAAATACCAACCCTGAACCAAATTGGTCGTAAAAGGATCCGGCTGTAAGTGTCAAGTTCTTGATCTGTTTTTTGATCTGCCAGAACCCAAGTCCATGGCCCGAGTAGGACCCGGTTGGAATGAGGAGATTGCTATTGTTGAAGAGGTCGTACCTGGCCGACAAACTGAATCCTTTGATCTGATAGTTGAGGAACAGCCATGCTTCCGAAGTAGATATCTCCTTGAAGTACTGAGGTGATTCGTAAGCTCCTATTGCACTGTCGAGGTCAAAGACAGAGAAGTTACTCTGAAAATTACCTGAAAGGACTCCTTCATTCTGAGCATTGACATACAGGACAGAACAGAGCAGCAAACCCACTGCGACCATCCCTTTCCGAACGATGAATTTAGTTTGTGAGATCATTGGCTTTACGGCTTGCAAATTAATGTTTTGAACCGAGTTCAACCACAGATCGGTCAGCTTTGCTTGAGTATGATATTATCGAGCAGTCTCACACCACCATAATTGACGACTGCGACCACCACTACGAAATCGGACTCGTTCATCTCTTTCACGATTCTCATATTATACCCATCTACAGCTTCCAGGTATTCGATCACCGTCCCTTCATGGCTCTCAATGAACAGTCTGGCTTTTTGAATGGAACTCTGCAGGGAGTCCAATAGTGCGTTCTCCTTGATCATATTCAACGCCTTATTTATGAACGCAGCGTTCACCCGTTCTCCTGCAGTTAGTCGTTCATTTCGCGAACTGTATGCCAGTCCATTCGCTTCACGAATGATAGAACCGATCACAAGAGCAACATCAGGATGGAATTGCTCGATCACTTTGCGAACTACTACTGTTTGCTGGAAATCCTTTTGTCCGAAATAAGCACGGTCGGGGTGTACTATGTCAAAAAACCGCCGGATCACCTTCGCGACTCCTTGAAAATGGCCAGGCCTCCACTCACCTTCCAAGTGATGGTCCAATCCCTCCAATTCAATATCGGTATCATCGAACTGCTCGGGGTATACTCCATCTACCGAAGGTTGAAACAATAGATCCGACCCTGATTCGATCAGCAGCTTGATGTCCTCCACCACAGGTCTTGGGTAGAATTCCAGATCCTTGCTCTCATTAAATTGCTTAGGATTGACAAAAATGCTCGTAATAGTGATGTCGTTTTCGGCCGCCGAACGTTCTATTAACGACTGATGCCCCACATGGATAGCTCCCATGGTGGGTACGAAACCGATTTTCAAGCCCTTTTCCCTCTGAATTTTGAGATATCGGGAGAGAATCTCAGGTGATTGAATACATAACATTTAATAAAAAAATACTTAATAAACAAGTGCTGAAGGGGGCAAAAATGCAGAATTTACGCGGTATCTTTGCACCTCTCAACTAGTTTATAAACCTATACACATATGGAGAATAACAGAAAAAAAGTGTTATTCATTTCGTCCGAAATGAGCCCGTTTCTAGAAAACTCTACTTTGGCAGATCTGTCTCGCATGCTGCCTCAGGCTATTCAAGAGCAAGACAATGAAGTTCGAATCCTGGTTCCGCGTTTTGGAGTCATCAATGAACGTCGCAACCGTCTTCATGAAGTTGTCCGTCTGTCCGGTATGAATATTACCATTGACGATAATGACAACCCGCTCACCATCAAGGTAGCCTCCATTCCGAATACCAAGATGCAAGTGTACTTCCTGGACAACGAAGATTACTTCCACAGAAAGTTCATTTACAACGACGAGAATGATGAGTTTTTCAATGACAATGATGAGCGAACTATCTTTTTCTGTAAAGGAGCGTTGGAAACAGTGAAAAAATTGGGTTGGTACCCTGACATTATCCATTGTCAAGGTTGGATGACCAGTTTGATTCCACTCTATTTGCAAACGATTTATAAAGACGAGCCGGTATTCCAGAATTCGAAAGTGGTATACTCAGTCTACGGAAATGATTTCGGCGAAACCCTTGGTGAGGATTTCTCTCGCAAAGCAAGCTTGAATCACATCACAGACGAGGCCATGGAACCATTCCAGAATGCTGATTGCAGCAGCATGTACATCGGTGCTATTACCCATGCCGATGCTATTGTAAAGTGCTCAGACGAGTTGGACCCAAATGTTGCCAAACATCTTGAGAACACAGATAACAAACCGGTCATGGATCACAAAGGGGAGAATATTGCTGAAGAGTACTCCTCGTTCTATGAGACCATCCTTGCGAACAACTAAGAGCGCATTTCTTAAATATACATTCCTTGCTATCCCGGCCGTTTTCATGGTTCTATCGGGCTGTAAGGAAAGTGACGAGCAGATCGGTCTGAATCTGAGACCCGATGGCGGTGTTATCGAAGGTATAGTCGTAGACTCCTTCAACATAATCACCCGAACCATTGCGGAAGACTCGCTTCAGACCGATTCGCTGAGTCGCAACGTGCTTGGAAGCATGAACGATCCTGTCTTCGGGAAGAGTTCAGCATCTCTGGCCTTTGATTTCTCACTTCCCGAGATCAACATTGATTTCGGAGTTTCCCCAACACTGGATTCGGTCATCCTTACCATAGTTTATGAGAAGGTGATCGGTCATTATGGTGATTTCACCACTCCTCAGCAACTCGAAGTGTATCGTCTTGATGAGCGGTTAGAACGTGAATTATCCTACAGTTCAGAGTACATCCCGAGGTATACGGATAATCTGGCGAGCGTATCCCGCTTGTTTGAATTCGACGACACAGTGAGTTGGAATGAGGAAGGACGTGAAGTTACAGAGGTTGGAGTACTGCGCATTCCTTTAAGCGCCGATTTTGGCAATGAGCTACTTCAGGCTGAGGCAGGTGTTTATGGTAGCAATGACGCCTTCCGGGATTTTCTCAACGGAATGTACATCAAAGCTGTTGGTAACCCTGTGTCCGGTGAAGGAGGAATCGCTAATGTGAACCTACTTCACAACAATTCTAAGTTGCTCCTGTACTACAATGACACACTCACTGAAGAGTTCCTCATCACCTCCACATCTTCCAGGTTTGGGCACTATGAGGTTGAAACACCGGGTGCGATCGAAAGCCAGTTCAACCAGATCGGTACTCACTTCGACGAGACCTATGTGCAGTCGTTGGGGGCATTGAAAACTCGTATCAATGTCGAAGGGTTATATGACCTTGTTGCAGATGGAGAACCTATCTTCATCAATGAAGCAAAGATCACCCTGAGCGTGAAGGACGGATCAACATCCGATGAGCGTCCTGCTCCGGAGCGTTTGTTACTTCTACAGCCTTCGGTTTCGGATAGTTCTAATGCATTCATTCTTGACCTGATCGACGTGGTAGCACCTCCGAATGCTAATTGGATCGGAAGAACCAATTATGGTGGAAACCTTGACCCTGAGACAAATACATATACGTTTCATGTGAACCGACATTTACAGGACCTGCTCGATACTTATCTGGCGACCGGTGAAAAAAAGGATCGAGGCTTCTATTTGATCATCCCATCAGATAACCCTATCACGGCTAGTCGACTTGTTCTCGATAACAGTCAGAACGGTACTGAACCCAAAATCGAGTTTAAAGTCACCTACATAAAACTATAATCGAAAGTTGGTGTTTTATTTGCACTGAGAAATGGCACAGGGAGAACCGACATACAAACTGGCCGGAAGGGGTTCCAAACCACAGGATACCGTGATCGACGTAAAAGGTCACACAGTTGGAGGTAATGAGTTGTTCGTAATTGCAGGGCCTTGCGCCGTTGAATCTGAGGCTCAACTCTTTGAGATCACCAAAGCTGTCAAAAGCACCGGTGTCTCGTTTCTACGTGGAGGAGCATTCAAACCCCGCACTTCCCCATACAGCTTCCAGGGACTTAAAGAAGAAGGTTTACACCTGCTTCAGCAAGCCGCACAGACGTACGACCTTGGTATTGTAACTGAGGTAATGGATCTGAGCTTGCTCGATACCGTTTATCCGTATACTGATATCCTTCAGATCGGCTCCAGGAACATGAAGAACTACCATTTCCTGAAAGCCTTGGGAAAAACCGATAAACCGATCCTTCTCAAGCGAGGCATGGACGCCACCGTAGAAGAATGGCTTCTGGCTGCTGAATACATCCTCAATGGAGGTAATGAGCAAGTGATCCTCTGCGAGAGAGGTATCCGTAGTTTTGATACCACTTTGCGCAATACTTTAGACCTAGCTTCAGTTGCACTGGTCAAAGAACTGAGTCATCTGCCCGTGATCGTAGACCCGAGCCAGGCAACAGGCAAACGAAGCGTTGTGAGTGCCATGTCGAAAGCGGCTGTAGCTGCCGGTGCAGATGGTTTGATGATCGAAGTTCACAACGAGCCGGAAGACGCTCTGTCTGACGGACCGCAGTCACTTCGTATTCCTCAATTCGTAAAATTGATGGAAGACCTGGAATC
Organism: Sphingobacteriia bacterium; assembly: GCA_008080835.1. GTDB lineage: Bacteria > Bacteroidota > Bacteroidia > NS11-12g > UBA9320 > VMDK01. Next base: position 5,876 of record VMDK01000149.1, read on the forward strand.
TCTTAGTAAGGTTTCCGGTAAATCATTGCCAAACTCAGAAATGCAAATGGTGGATCTTGGTTGATCTCACCGCGTAATTCCTGCTTCAATTCTTAGCAAATCGACTTCCTATCTGCATTTGATTGCCTTTCTTTGCAGCCCCGTTTAAATTAATCGATATGAAACTGGCATTGATAGGTGCAACCGGCATGGTTGGTACGGAAATGTTGAAAGTGCTCCAGGAGTCTTCTTTGGAGATCAGTGAATTGATCCCGGTCGGAACAGCGCGTTCCATTGGGAAGAAGGTTGAATTGAATGGTAAACAGTATAGAGTGACTGATCTGCAAAGCGCCGTGAACAGCGGAGCCGATATTGCGATCTTCTCTGCGGGTGGCTCTGTAAGTCTTGAGTGGGCTCCAAAATTCGCGGAGATGGGCACTACGGTCATTGACAACAGTTCTGCCTGGCGTATGGATCCGGATAAGAAACTAGTTGTTCCCGAGATCAATGCGGATCAACTGACGGCATCTGACCGAATCATCGCCAATCCGAATTGCTCGACCATTCAGATGGTCATGGCGTTGGCTCCCCTTCATCGCCGATATGGCATTGAACGTCTGGTCATATCTACATACCAAAGTGTGTCCGGAACCGGATATAAGGCAATAGAGCAAATGGAATCCGAAGCGAAAGGTCAAGATGCAGATGCGGTTTATCCTCACCCCATCCATAAGAATTGCCTTCCACACTGTGACGATTTCACCGAGAATGGGTATACCAAGGAAGAGATGAAGCTCGTGAATGAAACGAGAAAGATCCTCAGCGATCCCAACATAAAGATCACAGCAACTGCAGTCCGGGTGCCGGTGGACGGTGGTCACTCCGAAAGCGTGAACGTAGAGTTTGCTCAGGAATTTGATTTGAACGATGTGCGCAGCATCCTTTCTGAGACACCGGGTGTGGAAGTTCAGGATGATCCGAGTCAAAACGTGTATCCGATGCCGCTGAATGCCAAGGGGCGCAATGAAGTATTCGTCGGTCGACTACGCCGAGACGAAAGTCGGGAACGCGCTCTGAATATGTGGATCGTCTCGGACAATTTGAGAAAAGGAGCAGCGACGAACGCAGTGCAGATCGCTGAATATCTGGTTGAACAAAACGTTCTGACCGCATAAGGGTTTAAAGTGAAGTATAATGGGCAATTTTGCAGCCCGAAAAGCGAAAACAAATGGCAACAGGTTTTTATAGGTTAAAAGTTGACAAGATCACACGGGAAACACCGGATGCAGTCAGCATTCGTTTGTTGGTTCCTCCTCCATTGAAATCCTTGTTCGAATACAAAGCAGGTCAATACCTCACACTACGTATGGAATTGAATGGCTCAGATGTACGCAGATCCTATAGCGTTTGTGAGAGTCCTTTGATCGATCCTATGCCTAGCGTTGCAGTGAAAGAGGTTCCCGGAGGGTTGATGAGCCCATATTTGAATAGGGAGCTCAAAGAAGGCGATCTGATCGAAGCGATGCCTCCAATGGGAAATTTCACCCTGGAACCGAGTGCAGATCAAGAGCGCAATATTGTGCTGTACGGTGGTGGAAGTGGCATCACTCCGCTAAAGTCCATTTTGAAGTCGGTGCTCCACTTTGAACCAAAGAGTCGTGTGGTTCTGGTTTATGCCAACCGCGATGCAGAATCTGTCATCTTCAAAGCGGAACTTGAAGCCATGCAAAGCGAATTCTCTGACCGCTTCCGGATCATCGAGTCGCTGGACGAGCCACCTGCAGGTTGGAATGGTTACAGCGGTCGCTTGAACAATGATACACTGACTAGCATACTGAATTCCCTTGGTTTTGGTGCAGCAGAGGCTCATCACTATATCTGTGGTCCTTCTCCTATGATGCGTTTGATCGAAGATCATCTTCAGGGTGCGGGAGTTGGTCGCGATAATATTCACCTGGAATATTTCACTGCAGTAGAGAAGCCAAAAGACGAATCATCAGACAGCAGCTCAACAGCCGGTGGAGATGCAGATGGCGAGATCGTGGAACGTTCTGTGAGCGTGGAGGTCTTTGGTGAAAAGAAGACCATTACCGTGTCTCCCGACCTGTCGATCCTGGAAGCTGCACAAGATGCAGGAATGGATCCTCCGTACTCATGTACGGTAGGTGTCTGCACAACATGTCGTGCCCGACTAAGATCCGGTCAAGTTCATATGGATGAACGCGAAGGTTTGAGCGATGCAGAGATAGATGAGGGGTACGTGCTGACTTGTCAATCGCACCCACTCACCGACGATGTGGATCTTATCTACGAATAGCCTTTAGCTATCCTTTCTTGGTTACGATCAAGGTTTCCCAACCACCTTCAACTTTCTTGATGGTCAGACCGTCATCGTAATAGATACCCTGATCAATGATCGGGATCTTGAACTCAGAGAAACCTGCATTGCGCAGATATCTCTCCAGACTTTTACTGTCCTCGAAGATCTGTGCTTCGGTGGTCTTGAATTCCTGCTCAGGTGCAGGTTGTTTTCTTGGACCTTCGTAATTCTCAAGCATGTCTTTCACTTCCTGAATATAGCTATCAGGAATGTCGGAAGGGACCGCCAGAGTGATCACTCTCTTCTTGTTCTTTTGTAACCAGAACTGCGATCTGCAACTAGAGCTGCAGAACCTCGCGTTCTTGCGGTTAGCTAAAAATGGGGACCCACAATTCTCACAAACCAGCTCTGTGGTTTTGTGGTTGTTTTTGTAGGCTTTGGTTGTTCGGTAGAATGAAAATTCTTGCTGCATCGTAAAAACGTTTAATCACACTAGCAAAAATCCCCTAAAAATCAGGCAGTTAATAATTCCTTTACAAACATTGTCCAGTAATGTGAACAAAGCACCTTTCAACGAGCTCCTACGCGTGATTATCCGTAAGTAGCTGATATCCAACCCCTAAGTATACAGGTCTCCAAAGCTATTTAAAAGAACTTACCGGAGGCCAAAGTAAATGCCTTGAGGTAGTGAAATGACCTCTAAACCGGCCTTATCCACAGCTCAATTGTTCAGGATTTGAACAAAAGTGCGATCGTTTCTGCTTGAAAATTAAAGAAATGCACAGGTCAGAGATCCCAAACACTACGGCGTTGACTCGAAAACTGCTTACGAATATCCATCCAAAATGCGATTGCCAGATAGATCAGGATCGGGCTTCCTAGAGCAAGAAAACTCGCATAGATGAAATACAAACGGATCTTTGAATCACTCAATCCAAGTTTAGATCCAACATAACTGCAGACCCCAAAGAATCGTTTCTCAATCAGGTGTTTCCAGGTATTTATAACTCTTCGTTTCATGGCAAATGATATGACCTCCGATCATACATCTGGTACAACGTTTCAAGTTACAGTAATTATTGTACAGTGTCAATAGTGCCTGGCTATCGGCCATGGATCGTGAAGACATTGGAAAAGCGTTGAAGCGGGCAGTGACCCGGTTCTCTTCAAATTTCAAGTCCTGCATCCAACTCAGAATACGCTCTTTCATGGACTCTGAATTGTGGACTTCAGCGCGTGTATAAAGCAGGTTGAATAGCCAATTGAGTAAAATGGAATGGGCCATGCTTCCTCCAACCCTTTTCACCTTGGTGCGTGCACTTTTCTTATTAAAGTGGTAATGGTCATCCCAGAAAGGTGAAGCGCGGACTTTGAACTTGCTGAGCATGCCTTGCATATTGTCAGTCACAAAGAGCACCGGATCAAGGTCGGAGCGATCTTTCAGGAAAGCAGCGAGCTGGGCAATGCGTATAGTAGGAAAATTACCCGGTCTTAAGCGTAGGAAGTTCCAGATGGAAGGATCCATCTCTGATAGATCATACATGCGCTTCAGCAAATCGAATTCGTATCGGAGTTGTCGTTCATAGGGTGAGCGACCCATCACATCCAACAGCCCTGAGCATCCGAAAAGAAGTGCCTCGATCCTCAATGGATTCTTCCTGTGACGCAGCACTAACTTGTGGTCGATGGTTCGTGCTAAATGCTCGAATCCCGGTGCATTGATCTTACCTCCAAAGCTTCTGCACAACTGCCACCAGTACAGCGCTGACCAGTCGCCTTTGAGATGATCCAGTTGCCTTCGCAGTTCAGCTGCCTTGGTACTCATCCGCTCAATGAGCATTCGATCCAGGCAGTGTGTTACGATGCGCTCCTGCACATTGGCCACCAAACGCTCACAAGGGATGGTCGCGAAGGCGTAATTCAGATCCTCATAACGATCCAGTAATTCGGATTCCACGCGATCGTGCAGTTCTATTTGCGGAACTGCTTCGCCATCTTCACGAACGATCTTTCCTCTGACTTTCCAGCAAACGTGCAGGATAACCGAGTTGTATTTCGGGTCATGGTGATGACCGTGCTCATACCATTGTGCGGAGTTGATGTGTATCTCTACATTTCCTGCCCAAAGGGTATTGTTCAATCGAATGGCTGCCTCTGAAAAGTCTGGACCGCGGTCAACGTTGTGCCTTCCGTTCTGAATTACAGTCACGCGACGTCCGTAATCTGTAACGAGGTCAGATTGATCAAATTGTCGGGTATGCCAGATGAAATGTAGAAACTCCTCTTTCATTGAAGTGATCGCTCACTTCAAATAAGGTGTTGGGCCATCTCTTTCTGCAATTTCAGGGCTTCATTCCTCGCTGCCGTTGCGAAATCCTCTCCCGGCGAAGCGAATATGATCCCACGAGAGGAATTAACGAGCAACCCGCAGCGTTCGTTCATGCCATATTTGGAAACTTCCGTAAGACTCCCACCTTGCTTGCCTACTCCAGGTACGAGTAAGAAATGATCCGGGATTATGGAACGTATCTTTTGAAGATGATCTGCTCGAGTGGCACCCACTACGAACATGAGTTGATCAGTATCGGCCCATCCGGTCGCTGTTTCAAGCACATGCTGGTAGAGGGGCTTCCCACTTGATTCAAGATGTTGAAAATCGACAGTACCGGCATTGGATGTCAAAGCAAGGATGATCACCGTTTTTCCATACTCCAGAAATGGTTTGATAGAATCAGAGCCCATGTATGGACTTACCGTAATGCTGTCGAAGGACATGTTCTCGAAAAAGGCCCGGGCATACATACTGGACGTGTTTCCGATATCACCTCTCTTGGCATCAGCGATCGTGAAACAGTCATCAGGGATCAATTCCAAGGTCTCTTTGAGTATTCCCCAGCCTTCGGTTCCGTACTGCTCATAAAATGCAGTGTTGATCTTGTAAGCGGCCGCCAGATCGCTGGTAGCTTCAATGATCTTCTTATTGAATTCGAGCAGATCCTCTACGCGATTCCCAACTGAAGCAGGGAGAAGATCGACGCGTGAGTCGAGACCAACGCACAGGAAGGACTGCTTTTCACGGATGATGTTTTCGAGTTGCGACTGATTCACGAATGCAAAGGTAGCCTTGAACGCACCCTCGTCAAAGCATTAGCGCCTTTTACCAAGGACAAAAACAGCCGGGACCTTGTGCAAATGGTCTGTATTCTCGGTCCACTGTCTGAGTTTTCGCCTTTCAATTCGCTCATTTGGGGTGCTGATGTCGGATGCAACCACCAATTCCTGTTCACTATCCAGTCGTTGGGTCAACTCTTCGATGGTCGCCTTGTTTCGATAAGGCGTTTCGATGAAAACCTGCGTTTCACCTCGTTTCAAACCATGGGTGATGTCGGCGAAGGTCTTTTTGCGCTGAGCACCATCGAACGGGAGGTATCCAAAGAATCGATATTGCTGCCCGTTGAACCCTGATGCCATGAGAGCCATGCTCACAGAATTAAGTCCTGCCATAGGAATCACCTGCACTCCGTTGCGAAGAGCATACTCCACCATCTGAGAACCAGGGTCGGCCAAGCATGGTGAACCTGCGTCGGAGATGAGTCCGATATCTTTTCCTGCAATACAGGTCTTGAAGAAACCCGGTATATCACGTGGATCCAATCTTTTGTCCATAAGGTGGAAGACAAAATCATCTTGTGGAATGGGATGAGATATGGCTTTCAGAAACGCCCGTGCACTCTTCTCTGACTCGACGATGAATTCATCCAATTGCCAGATCACATCGCGATAAGCTGTCGCCAGCAATCCAGGATCTGAATGACCTAGAAAGTTGGGGATGAGGTTCAGTTTCGCCAAAACGAGATCAGTTATACTGAGCTGTCAGATCCTCTGAGATCTGAAGTGCTTCCATCAGGTAAGGATCTTCTTTCAAACGATCCATCCATGTCTGGCGGATCTTCTGTTTGGTCGAATCACGATTGATGATGAGAGCATCCGCACTAAGCATGTTTATTTCCAGCTCAGGGTATGGTTTGAACAGCTCATCGAAAGCTTCATTTCGCTTGCGTGCAGCTTCCTCTTCCTTGCGATGCTCCTCGAGGTTGAGGGTGAATACATCTTTATCGCGTTGTTCACGCCATACGCGTGCGTTCTCTTCTATGCTCGCAAAAAGCTCCTCTTTATCTACCCTGCTGGTGCTATTCTTTTGAACAGCCGAGAGGCGCTTATTCCATTTCTTGTCGTATACCTCGTATTCAGATTCCTCGATCTTATCCCATTCCAAAGCATATTCCTGCTCTTTCTCTCCGGTTTCAATGAACATGTAGTTATCCGGAAGGATTACATCCGGAGTTACACCCTTCAGTTGGGTTGCACCTCCATTGATACGATAGAACTTCTGAGTAGTGAGCTTCAAAGACCCCAGATCCGGTACATTGTTATTGCGCAATGTTCTGTTAAGTGGAATGAAGCGTTGCACTGTTCCTTTACCATGAGTGGTATGAGATCCTACGATCACCGCTCGGTTATAATCCTGCAAAGCGGCTGCAAAGATCTCTGAGGCGGAAGCACTGAATTCATTCACGAGTACAACCACAGGCTTGTCCCATTCGACATTTCCATTGTTATCTCGAAGGACCGCGTTCTTACCCCGACTATCTTTCACTTGAACAATAGGGCCTTTCTCGATGAACAGACCGGCCATATTGACCACATCATTCAGAGAGCCCCCACCATTTCCTCGAAGATCGAAAATGAGTGCCTCGGCACCATCTTCTTCCAGTTTCTTCAATTCAGTCTCCACATCCTTCCAGCACGTTCTTCCACCGGTTCCGGTGAAATCGGTATAGAAGCTCGGCAGATGGAGGTACCCCATCTTGCGCTTGTCCTCATCATTGATCATGAGTGATTTTGCGAAGGTCTCCTCCAAAACCACAACATCACGAATGATAGGAATGATCTCTATGGCACCATCCGGCTTTTGGACGGTAAGACGGACTTCAGTCCCTTTCTTTCCTCGGATCAACTGCACTGCATCGTTCATTTTAACATTGACTATGCTCGCAGGCTCATCCTCTCCTTGCCCAACCTTCAGAATCAGGTCATTGACACCGAGGTCTCCTTGAAGTGCGCAAGGTGAGCCCGGAATGATCTTGACAACCTTGATATACCCATCTTTCTCTTGTAGTTGGGCACCGATCCCTTCCAGTTTTCCGCTCATGCGGATATCGAAATTCTCTTTGTCTTCCGGTGGGAAGTAATTGGTATGAGGGTCGAAGATCCGTGTGATGGAATTCACGTATGCCGCGAGTCGATCTTTTCGGTCGACGCGTTCCATACGATTGAACCAGCTGTCGTGATTTTTCAGAATATCCTCTCGGGCCATCAATTCCAGACTGTCGTATGGAATTGGCTGAAAGGCATCCTCGTCTTTAGCTTTGGCTTTTTCCTGCACATCCATTTTTGCCGAAAGGCGAGTCATCACGTTGTACTTGAGATACTTTCTCCAACGCTCACGCAGCTCTTCTTTATTTGCGGCGTAAGGGTTGTTTTCTCCCATATTCACCGTCTCATCTGTGGTAAAATCAAATGGCTTTGCCAGGATCTCCCGATAATAGGTTTGGGCTTCATCAATGCGTCTGTCCAGTATGTCTACAGAAAGATCGAAGAACTCATAGGAGCCGGTCAGACTTTGATCATCGAGTTGTGTTTTGTATTGAGACAAGGCATCCACGTCTTCCTGAAGCAGGAAGCGCTTGCTGTTGTCCATTGCGCTCAAGTAATTCTTGTAGGCCAGTTCGGACATGTTATCATCTACCGGTTGAGGATGGTAGTGATGACGGCCCAGATTTTCCAGTATCGCCTTGAGCAGGATCTGCTCCCCTTCGTCCTGATTCTTCAGATAGAATCCGAAGCTCAACAAGCTCACGGGAACAAGGACCATTAAAATTTTCACAAATCGCTTCATATCAAATTCTCCTTCTTATGGGTGAAGACCACCGCATACAACCATGCAATTATCGTACCCTGCAATTTAACGGGAATCGGAGCGGGATGTTTCCCCTTGGCGATAAAGTTGTAGCATTTTTCTACAAAGCTACGACACAAGAAAGAGGTCGGATGCGATACGGTCGGCGAAATACATCCCTTTCCGCGTGGTGCGGAGGTATGTTTCATCCCATTCGAGCATCCCATTTTCGATGAAGCTTTTCAGATAATCCTCATGCTCGCGAAAGATGCTGAATCCTTCAGCCTCCAATGAATAAGTGTCTATTCCTATAGCTGTTCGCAAACCGAGCATGATGATCTCGTTGATCCGATCTGTTCGAGTGAGCTGCTCCGATTCGAAGTATGATCCATCGGAAAACTTCTTGAGGTAATGTTGGTTTGAGCTGACATTCCAGCGCCGGATATTATCGGCAAATGAGTGTGCTCCCGGACCAACTCCGACATAAGGAATACGAGACCAATAGTTCGAGTTATGCGTAGAACGAAATCCCGGTTTTGCAAAATTGCTCACCTCGTAGTGATCCCAACCGTTGGATTCCAGTCTGTCGACAAGAATGCCATAATGCAGACTTCCTGTGTGATCATCCGGTGGGATCCGAGCACCTTTTTTGATCTGATGTGAGAGTACTGTTCCATTCTCCACGGTCAAATTGTATGCTGAAACATGATTGATCCCACAATCAGAAACATATTTCAGTGTGTCGATCCACTCTTGTTCGGACATTTCAGGCATACCGTAGATCAAGTCGATGGTACTTGTCTCAAATCCTTGTTCTAATGCCAAATGAACGGCCTCTTTGGCCTGCTTGGAGTTATGTGAACGATTCATCCATCGAAGGACATCATCATTCAAAGATTGCACTCCGATGCTCAGGCGATTGATCCCAGCAGTTTTCCATGATCCAAGTTTCACAATCTCGATATCATCCGGATTAGCTTCCAGGGTCACCTCCAATTTATCCGAAAGATCATATTGGTCAGCAATGGTTTGGATCAACCGTGCTATGTCGTCTGCACCTACGATGCTTGGCGTGCCTCCTCCGAAGTATATGGTATTGACTTTCTCTCCTGCGAGTTCGTTTTCCCGAAATCGAAGTTCCTCACGCATGAGCGCTAGTACTTCCTCCTGAGTACTCAGGTTCGTACTGAAATGAAAATCACAATAGGTACAAGCCTGCTTGCAAAAAGGTATATGGAGATAGATCCCGGCCATCGGAGATCAACGCTTGACTACCCCAATTCGACGAAATGATTGAGAACCATCTTCAAAATGGATGAAGACCGTATAAGCACCATTAGCCAAATCGGCAGTGGAGAGTTCGACGTGTTTGTCCGACACGGATCTTTCGAGAACGACTCGACCACTCAAGTCAAGAAGTCGCACTGAACGCATCTCATCCCTGGTGCTGACCCCTAGCTTTTCATTTGCTTGCCAAATGTTGACGAATGCATCAGGGTGGAGTTCAGCTGTACCTACAAACGCAGGACCAACACGGAGCTCGACAGTCACCGGTAAATGATCTGACATGTCGTACAACGCTTGAGCAACAGCCGAAGGGACCGAATAATTCGTAGGATTGACCACTGTATTGTTGAAACGTCGACTATCCTGACCCACTACATCGTAGCTATCGTCCACGTACTTCACTTTGTTCTTGTTGGATCGAACGTTGTTCCCGATGAGGATGAAATCGAAGCGGTCATCAAGTCCACCACCTGAAAAACAGCCTCCGGATGTAGAGCTGGTCCTTGTACTCTGAGTATGCAAATTGGCATACAGGCTTTTTGAGCTCCAAGACCCTGGTGCGTCCATCGGATCGTAGAAACGAACATCAGGATCGCTATGTTCAACGAGGTTTCGATAGGAGTCTTCGGAGCTACTCTTGACGTTGAAATCACCTAAGATGATGTAGTTGTGGGACGTTGGAGCATTCTCCATATACTTCATCACAGCCTCAGTGGCATCGGCACGATCTGCTTTGTCTGCCGTACCATCTCCTGCTTTGAGATGAGCCACGATGACATCGATAAAAATGGTATCGCCATTTGCAAGAGCGTCATTGTCTTTTATGAATAAGTGGTAAACATCGATCACCCGAACAAGATCTCTTCCGGATAGGTCTTCCTCGATCACCTCTTGATCCCTCAATCCGAGGATATCCTTGTTATAGAATAACATGTTGACCAGACTACTAAAACCGTTGTTCGTGAATTTTGCTTGATCATAATTGACACCGGACCCGTTAAGCGCATTGGTCAGAATTTTATTAGGGTTCAACCAATTGGCTCCCATTTCATTCACAGCAAATATGTCGGGTTGCACATGTTTGACGATCTTGGACAGAGCCGCGTCCTTTTTAGCCGGATCATTCGACTGCGCGTCGCACTGTGGTGTTGTATTGCGGTAGTTCAGCAGATTATACTGCATCACCTTCAGTGTATCATGGCGCTGAGCCAGTGACGTTTCTGCCAAAAACAGAAGAATGAACGGTATGAACCATTTGATATTCATATAACAAAGATAGGTAGTGCGCCACCGAACATTTTCACGGTGGTGTTAAATGCGTTTAACGGTTGAAGTTAGAGACGATCTTCTCGTAGAACTTAACATACATAGGTCCGATCACCTCAATATCGTAAGATCGAGCATGTTTCTTGGCTTCCTGTTTGTATCGCTCGAGTTCCTTTGGGTCACTCAATATCTCGATACCCCTTTTTGCCATCGTATCAACGTCACCGACGTCACAAGTGAATCCCACGAGTCCTTCGGGGATCACCTCGGGAATACCACCTGTGTTACTTGCTACTACCGGAACCTCGCATGCCATTGCTTCGAGAGCAGCCAAACCGAAGCTCTCTGTTTCGGAAGGTAAAAGGAACAGGTCGCCCACAGAAAGTACTTCTTCCACAGCCTCTTGCTTTCCGAGGAAAGAAACTGACTCAGAGATATCAAGATCCCGACAGATCTCTTCCATTCTGAACCGCTCGGGACCGTCACCGATCAATAATAGTCTGGATGGAATAGCCTTGTTAATTTGAGCGAATACGGCGATCACATCTTCCACCCTCTTCACTTTTCGGAAGTTGGATGTATGAATGACGATTCGCTCTCCATTAGGCGCTATTGCTTTCTTGAAATGCTCTTTGGGTTGTTTCGAAAAGCGTGAGAAGTCCACGAAATTGGGAATCACCTCGATGTCGTTATTCACGTCAAAGTGGGTGTAGGTATCTTTCTTCAGACTATTCGAAACTGCAGTGATCCCATCGCTATTGTCAAGCGCATAGTTTACCACCGGCGTGTAGGTAGAATCCCTTCCAACAAGTGTGATATCTGTTCCGTGTAAGGTTGTGATCACCGGCACATCCGTATTCTTTGACCGAAGGATATGCTTGGCCATGACGGCAGCCGCCGCATGCGGAATCGCATAATGTACATGAAGCAGATCAATGTCGGTACTCAAAACCAGATCCACCATTTTTGATGTCAAGGCAAGTTCGTACGGTGGGTACCTGAACAGAGGGTACTCATTTACGCTTACCTCATGATAGAAGACATTATTGCTGAAGTAATCAAGTCGAGCCGGTTGCTCATAAGACAGGAAATGCAGCTGATGTCCCTTATCAGCCAAATATTTACCCAGCTCAGTGGCTACTACACCACTTCCACCATAGGTTGGATAGCAAACGATTCCGATGTTCATACGGGAATTTGCTCTAAGTTCATTTTACGAGGTGCGTGTTTTGACAATGCTTCTGCGATCACGGCGATATGATCTGGAGTAGTTCCACAGCAACCACCGGCAATATTCACCAGTCCTGCTGAGGCGAATTCTTCCAATACTCCAGCCATGAATTCGGGACTTTCGTCGTACCCTCCCATTTCATTCGGTAATCCCGCATTGGGGTAAGCGCTCACATAGCAATCAGCGATCTCTGAAAGTTCCTGAACGTATGGGCGCATTTGTTCAGCACCCAGTGCACAGTTCAAACCAATGCTGAAAAGGTTGGCGTGATTCACTGAATTCCAGAATGCCTCAACAGTCTGACCAGACAACGTTCTTCCACTGGCGTCGGTGATAGTCCCGCTCACCATGATCGGAAGCTCTGTACCCAACTCTTCCTGCAATTCCATAATAGCAAAAAGTGCTGCCTTGCAATTGAGTGTATCGAAGACGGTTTCCACGAGCAGCAAGTCAACTCCTCCATCGATCAATGCATGAGCCTGTTCTTTATACAAAGCCACTAATTCAGGAAAAGTGATGGCACGGAATCCCGGATTATTGACATCCGGCGAAAGGCTGGCTGTTTTATTTGTAGGCCCGAGTGAGCCCGCTACAAAGCGATGTTTGTCAGGTGTATTGGCTGACCATTGATCCGCTTGCTCACGTGCGATCCGTGCGGCCGCTAGGTTGATAGCCCGCACTTGATCCGCCATGTTATAGTCTTCCATCGAGACCGAATTCGCGTTGAACGTATTGGTCTCAATGATATCTGCACCGGCTTCAAGAAACTTTGAATGGATCTCGGCGATGATCTGAGGTTGGGTTATACTCAGCAGGTCGTTGTTCCCTTTCAGAGGAGAAGGATGATCAACAAATTGCGTCCCTCTATACTCCTCCTCTCCCAAACCATAGGTCTGGATCATGGTACCCATGGCCCCGTCGAGGATCATGATCCTGGAGCTTAAGATCTCATTCAGTCGCAGTTTGGTCGGGTTCATATGAGTACAAAGATAACAACACCGAGTCGGTTAAAAGGATTGTTGGCGAAATACAAAAAAGGTGTGGCCTCACGGCCACACCTGCTAAGAGTACTTGATAGTTTTGCTATGAACGTTAGACTGTACCCTTCAAGATCCTATTCCAGTATAACCAAGGCAAGATCCTTTTCTTGAGGAAATACATGGACCAGCGCGGTTTAGCTTGATCGAACGGGAAAGTCTCGATCGGATTCCCGTCATAATCAAACTCGGCCAATACCAGCTTGCCGTATCCCACCACGAGCGGACAACTTCCGTATCCATTGTAGTTACCGGTTGGGTTTTTATGTTGCAACGCCTGCATGATGTTCTCAACCACCACCGGTGCCTGTTTTCTAATGGCAGCTCCTGTTTTTGCATTGGGCGTGCTACCGGCATCGCCGAGGCTCCACACATTGTTATACGTGTTATGCTGTAATGTGTGTTTGTCCACGTCAACCCAGCCTTTGTCATTGCTAAGCGGACTGTTTTTAATGAAGTCAGGAGCACTTTGCGGTGGAGTGACGTGGATCATGTCGAATTTCCTCCTGACCGTCTCTGTATTGCCATCTGCGTCAACTGCTTCGAATGTGGCGATTCTATTCTCGCCATCGATCTCGATCAGATTATGCTTAAAGTGCAATTGGATATTGTACTTATTGACCATTTTCATGAGGCTATCAGCATATTTCTTGATGCCGAAAATGACTCTTCCTCCGCTATAGAATTCTGTGCTGACTGAACGCGACCACCCTTTTCGTCGGAAATAATCTCCGGCGAGATACATGATCTTTTGAGGGGCACCGCCGCATTTCACCGGTGTATTGGGGTTGGTAAATAATGCAACACCATCCTCGGGGACTGACTGTATGCACTCCCAGGTATAATTGGTATAGTCAGGGTGATAATTTGAGGTTACACCATTCTTTCCCAGCGTCTCCTTGAGACCTTTCACCTTGTGCCAATGGATCTGAATACCGGGACAAACGACCAATTGATCGTAGGTATATGTTTCACCACTCGTTGTGGTAAGACTATTGTGTTCCGGGTCGAAGCTCTGTGCACCATCTTTGATCCACTCTGCACCTTTCGGAATGACTTCCTTTTCGGTCCGAATGGTCTTTTTCATATCGAAGGTACCTGCCCCAACGAGAGTCCAGGCGGGTTGATAGTAATGCTTATCGGAAGGGTCGAGAATGCCAATATTCAGCTTGGCATCTTTTCGCAGAAGTTGGGATGCCACAGATATCCCTGCGTTGCCTCCTCCTACGATCAGTATTTGATAGTGTGCATTCATAGCTAAAACTTTTGAAGCAAGTAAGCTTCGGTTCGCAGGATACTTAGTGACGGCAGTCACCGATGTGAGATGAGATATGTCAGGAATGAGGGGATGGGGTTAGGGGAAAGTGGGATTACTCGCACCGCTTCGCCGGTGCTCGTGAGCTCCTCCCTCCGGTCGTCGGTTCGAACCCGAGGGTTCTCATCCCGGATTCGTTCCATAAAAAAAAGCACCCTAACGGATGCTTTTTTATCTGCGGAGAGAGAGGGATTCGAACCCTCGGTACCCTTGCGAGTACACTACCTTTCCAGGGTAGCCCGATCAACCACTCTGGCACCTCTCCGAATGGGTTGGCAAAGGTAATCAATCTGTTCCAAACAAGCGGTTGGCGTTGTTTGTGGTCTCTGCTGCGACCTGTTCCAGGGAGATCTGATATACCTCGGCTAATGTTTGAGCGATCAGAGGAATGTAACTGCTTTCATTTCGCTTTCCTCGATGAGGTGTTGGTGCCAGGAACGGAGAGTCGGTTTCAAGTACAACGTGCTTTAGATCCACTTCCTTTAATACATCTCGCAGGGTAGTGTTCTTGAATGTCACTACGCCTCCGATCCCGAGCATGAATCCTAGATCGATTATTCTCTTTGCTTGCTCCAGTGTTCCCGTAAAACAATGGAAGACTCCACTGACGTTCCATTGCCGATTGGATTCCAGTATTTCGATCAGTTCGTCTGTGGCATCCCTTGAATGGATGGCAATTGGTAAATTGAGATCTGATGCCCACTTACATTGCATTTTGAATGCCTCCTCCTGACGGCCTTGCGAGGTCTTATCCCAATACAGGTCCATACCGATCTCACCGATGGCCACATATGCTCCTTTTAGCAAGTGATCATGAATGACCTGCAATTGTTCCTCGTAATCTTCGCGAACGTCACACGGATGTAGTCCCATCATCGGTTTGAAGACCTCCGGGAATCGTTCATTGAGTTCATCCAGATCAGAGATAGTCTTCTCATCTATATTAGGAAGATAGATGCTAGTAACGCCCGAATTGATCGCACGATCCACCACATCGACAATGTCCTCACCAAACTTTTCGAGATAAAGGTGAGCATGTGTGTCTACAAATTTCATGTTCACCAGGATATTTTTTCCTTGTTGAGAAAAGCCTGAATCCCTCTTTTGCAGTCCTCACTCGAACGAGCTCGGGCATTCATTTGTGAAGCAAAGCTCACTGCATCTTCGACCGGCATTCCCTGAAGCTTGCTAAGCATCTCTTTGGTCGTTCTGAGGCTGTCACTTGAACATTCTTCCACCAGAGATCGACCTAACTCCAGAACACGAGCTTCAAGTTGATCGGAAGGTACCACATGATTGATCAAACCAAATTGTTGAGCACTGTTCGCATCGATGATCGCTGCAGACAATAACAATTCACGTGCTCTACCTTCTCCGATCTTGTTTACCAGGTAGATCATCACAATAGCAGGCACAAACCCTATGCGCGCTTCGGAGTATCCGAATTTGGCATTCTCTGAAGCCACGCTGAAATCACAAACGGTAGCCAAACCACATCCTCCTGCGATCGCTGCTCCTTGTATTTGCGCGACAATGACCTTAGGGTGTCGATATATCTGCTGAAAAAGCTCTGCCAAATGAGTACTGTCAGCCAAATTCTCCTCGTACGTATTGGACTGCATTTGCTCTAATGATGCTAAGTCGGCCCCGGAACAAAATGATTTTCCGCTAGCCTTGATAACAATGATCTTGGCCGACAGATCAGACTCTGCTTTTGACAATGCCTCTTTGAGTGCGGTGACCATATCGGCATTGAGGGCATTTCGTTTGTCCGGTCTGTTCAGTGTGATCCAGGCGATCCTGTCTCTGACTTCATAAAGTACCATGTCTGACATGTAGCAAAGATAGAACACAAAAAAAGGGGACCCGAAGGTCCCCTTATATATATGCTAAAATTCTATTACTTGATAGTGATGCGCTGTACGGATCCGAAGTCACCGTTGCGTACTTGCAACATGTAGACTCCTGACGCTACAGTGCTCAGATCGAAGCGGTAGCTTCCACTCAAGTTCTGTGGAGTCTCTACTGCGATCACTTCTCCCATCACGTTGATGATCGCGATCTTCAGATTGCTCTGTGGATCTTTCACATCTACTGTGAACAAGCCATTGTTTGGATTCGGATACG
This sequence comes from Sphingobacteriia bacterium, assembly GCA_008080835.1. Classification (GTDB taxonomy): domain Bacteria; phylum Bacteroidota; class Bacteroidia; order NS11-12g; family UBA9320; genus VMDK01. The sequence continues at coordinate 22,397 of VMDK01000149.1, forward strand.
CATTCACCATATCATTATCCATCTCCAGATCTGCAATGCCAACTAGGTCAACATTCACACTCTGACAGTACTCGCTCAAACAGTTCGCGTTGTTGATGATTCCAAGACATACTTCGAACTCTCCCTCATCCACGTTGAAGTACGTGTGTGTTGGAGTTACATCTGCACTACGCGCTCCGTCTCCGAATTGCCAGTTGTAGATGAAGTCTGTATTCGTTGTCTTCTGATCTTTGATCGTCAGGTTACGTCCGCTTGTCTCTGCCATGAAGTAAGGATCGCTGTTCGCGTTCACTGTTACTGCCTTGGCAATAGAGTCAGAACATCCACCTGGTACTCGAGCTACCAATGTCACGTTGAAAGACTCAGTCTCACCTTGAGTACTCAATGTGAATCCGTGACGTGGGGAAGTCAGGTTACTGGTTGATCCGTCTCCGAATCTCCACAGGTAATCCAATCCTCCTGCCGCTACAGAACTCTTATTGGTGAATACTACTTCTTCGCCCTCACATACGTTGTTGGCTACGAAGTCAGCCTGTGCTTGAAGCTTCACAACGAATTCCTTCGTGATCTCATCCACACAACCGTTCTCTGAAGAGATCTTCAGCGATACGTGCTTCACGCCTACCTTAGGGAACAAGAATTTTGGGTTTTCCTGAGTAGAGTTTCCTTGACCGTTGAAGTCCCACTCATAGATGGAATTTCCAGCAGGAAGTGTTCCTGTACGAGTGAAGGCTACTTCAGTCAGGTTACATGGGTCACTGAAGTCGAAGTCGGCTTTTGGAGACTCGTTCAATGTGAACGTTTGCTCTGTTTGATCCTCACATCCGAACTCACTCACAGCTGTCATCTTAACAGTATGCTGTCCGGCATTGGCAAATGCATGTGTTGGATTCTCCAGGCTGCTCACATCACCGTCACCGAAGTCCCAGCGGTATCCGCTGCGTCCGATCTCGATCACTGATGAGTTGTTGAACTTCACGTCCTCCAGGTTACAGTTTCCATCTACTGAGAACGACGCCTCAGGACGGTCGAACTGATTCGCATTCTTAGTAAGGCTTCCGATACATCCTTTCAGGTTCGCTGTAAGGGTTACTCGGTATCCACCCGGCTTGTTGTACATATGCTTTGGACTCTCTACCGTAGTTGGCGCGCTGCCATCTCCGAAGTCCCATACGTAATCGATCGTTCCTCCAATTGGAGAAGTTGTTTTGTTATTGAAGGTCAATTGCTCTCCCTCACACGCATTCAACACTTTGAAGTCGATGATTGGTACTGGGTTGATCGTGATCGACTTGGTTTTCTTGAATTCGAACTTAGGATAGTCGAACAATCCAATGGTCGCTACGATATCGTAGTTTCCGTAGGTGCTGTACTTGTATACAGGATCAGAGATCTCACTGAAGTCCTCTGTAGAGTTTGAATCGTTGAAATCCCAGTAGTAGGTCATGATGCCTTTTGCAAGAGTAGATCGGTTAGTCACACTCACTACGTCACCGTCACAAACATCCTGGATCTCGAAGTCTACCTCAGGGATATGAGGTACGAATACCCAACGTCCCATCATAGAGTCACATCCTGTGTTGTTGTCCTTCACCGCAAATCCGATGTAAACCATCGAATCCATCAGTGACTTTGGAGGATCGAACTCAACTGTTCCTGCTGCTCCACCGCTTGGTGCGTTGAATGTAATACCACTTGGAGTTGTTCCACCGGCAGTCATAAACATAGGAGTCAATTCCCATCCGGTTGCGGTTCCATAAGTTGAGTTGCTATGACGAGTTGGATGCTGGATCTCATACTCTACCTTGTAACCAGGTACAGTTACGTCAGGCTTAGCCATAGATCCACCGTTTCCACCCAATGCGAAGTAACCCGCATAAGTACCTTTCTCTACCAACTCAGATCCGAATGGACTTTCGATTGTGTTCAGGCCATGAGTTTGAAGGTTGTTAGAAGTCATGTCATCAGAACCATCCAGGTAGATGTTCACAGTATGTGAAGCAGTTCCATTGAATTCAGGGATACGGTTGAATGTGTAATCTGAAGATGCACCCGGAGAAAGTTTGTCCATGAATGTTTCGCTCACTTTATTCATTCCGTTGACGTCGTATGCCAAAGGAATGTCGCTCAAAGTGTCAGACGTATTGTTCTTGATCGTTACGATCACAGGCTCCTGGAATCCACCACACTCATTGTTACCGGACATCTTCTCGGCAGAAAGTTCTACGTCGATGTAGAATTCTACCGCTCCGATATCAGGATTGGTAGTACTACGAGTAGTATTCATGATGTCTGTGGTGTGAGTTGTCAAAGGCGTACCTTTATTAACCATGGCAAATCCACTAGGTGTGAAGTCGCTGTTGGTAACATCTTTGAAATTAGGATTGAGGTTCATGGAGTTTGCTCCTCCAGATCCACTCACCCACTGATCAAAGCTGGAACGATACGTTCCTCTGTCGTACCACTCAATCTGCGCATTGGCATTTTCGTAATACCAGTTGTTGTAATCCCAATCAGCTTGAACAGTATTATAGTAATAATAAGCCATACGAACTGTACCATTCTGCCATTCGGCTTCAGTGATATTGTTCTTGATATCAGCTTCATTGTAGTACTGATACTGCAAATACGCGTAACGAGGAGAAGACCCGGCAGGTTCCGGAGCTAGGTGAATACTATTATAATATACATTACAACCGTTGGAGTTGTTGTATAGGTAGTTGTAGATACCATAAGCATAGTACCCACTCTCCATATATATCTGGTTATTAGAGCAAGAAGACGCTTGACTGGTTCCTCTCGTGTAATAACCATAGTTGTAGATCCCATACGTATAGCGATTTGAACTCATGTGGATGTCGTTGCCATCAACCTCGAAGTACTTTAACGATTGACAGTAGTACATGTAGTTACGGATCGCGTAGTGCGAATAATAGCTGGACCCTGTTTGAACAGACTTGATCTTGTTGTTATTGATCTGAATGTATCCAGAGTAAGCTCCACGATAAGGGTACGTTTCGATGTCGTAAATCGTACCGTCATTCAGAATCTCAATATTGTTGTTATTGATCATGAGTGGAGTAGTACCCCTCGCGTAATAGCTATACGAACGAATACCGTAAGTGGTACGCGTATTTCTCGTTGAACCACGAAGATCTTTCAGCTCATTGTTGATGATGGTATGACCTAGGTCATGACCGAAGTAGTTGTACAGGTAGATACCGTAAACGGTTGAGTTTCCACCACTAACAGTGTTAGATGTGTTGTTGATCTTGTTACCGTCAATGATCTGACCGGCACAGTGGTAGAAATACATTCCGTTCTCTCTCCAACCTGTGACCTCATTGTTCTTCCAAGTGTTCACATACTTCCCGGAAGTTGGGTTGTACTGTGCCATCCCGTTCTCAGGACCTCTACCACTTGTAGAAACCGTTTTACAGTTTTGGATCAGGTTTCCTTCTCCAGCATCTCCTCTACTTGAAGTAGGAGAGCTGTTACCATTGGCGATCATCACATAAGCATTGTAGTTACTAGAACTGCTCATGTTGTCCATGGTCAGGGTCAACCCGTCAAGAACGTTGTTGTCTGCTTGATTTCTCAAATGCACACAACGACCATAAGAAGAACCTCCTGCTTTAACAGTCATGTTCTTAATGGTCATGTAATCCGTACCATCCAAGCGAATGGTGTACGAAGAAGATGAAGACGATGCAGTGAATTGCAAAGTCTCACCGTTACCATCGATAGTGATGGTGTTGGTTGCAGAAGCACCAGTGATCGCCGTAAACCGTACTTGTTCGGTGTAAGGTCCTGATCCTGATTTTACTGTAACCGTAACTGCCCCTGATACCCCATTGGAAGCTAACGCCGCTCGAAGATCATTGAACGAGGCGAAGTTAGTGCCTGACGTTGCAGATCCTTTGTCGATGGTGTAGTTACCGCTGAGTTGGGCCAGCGAAAGCGAATGAATTGCAAAAACTCCGACAATAAGGAGTCCTGCTTTTTTCATTACTGAAAGCCAGCTTTTCTTGTAGTGTGTTACCATAAATTTTAGCATTAAAATGTCTTAGTGTAATTATTCTTCGGGAGTGTAAAACTCCCAAATGCAGCATCAAATATATCCAAATCTCTTAAAGAATCGAATCCTGCAAAGGGTTTGCCGACTTTGACCAGATCCAGTCCGATTGAAATAGGAGCTTCTGTTCGGGCTGTAATCCACGCCAAGCGTGCGATAGAGCAATTATCACCGGTTTGTCAGAGTTGGATTCAAGAGTGTATTATTTGCTTCGCAATTGTAGCTTCCTTTTACATGCGTAAATCGCTATTTATCAATACCTTAGACTGGCAGCAGGGAATCAGTTGAAATTGGTCTCAGGCTCTAACGTCACGTTTTTTTCAGAAAATTGTCAGGATATGAATTTTTAAAATTTTTATGTCGAGAGCCAGTAAAACATCATAGTTCAGCTCTCCTCTTCTCAAACCTATCTAGAATATTGTTCTACAAATTTGGCTTTTTGTAATTATTTCTTCTAACCAGACAGTAATTTGCCGAATTGCGGCCTCTATGACGCTGTCGTGACGCATCGTCATCACGGTTCCTCCTTCTCGGTCTTCACGAACAGCCCGAACTTCAAACGATCGTACACGTCCTCCGGTATTCTGCCTTGTTGTAACCAATGCGCCGATGTTGATTCGACGAACTGCTGCTCGTCCGAAACATCTCCTTCCAGCCAAAGCACCTCCGCTCCTATCGACAGCAGGTCAAGCTGCCCTTGATGTGTTTTGAAGCAAAGGAGTTCAGGTTTGTGCTTCACTTCCCTTTCGACCAGGGACATGAAGACCATTTCGAAAATGATCCAATTCAAACATTTCAACATCAATTGTCTTCCTGTAAATAGCTCCACCAAGACAACTGAGGTCAAAACAAACCCCAATGAAGCGAACACCCAATCCTGCCTGAATGGGATATTCGTGACTACAAATGCATCCATCGCAGCGAAATTCTCCGTTGACCACTCGAGAACCTTCCTCAAATAGGTGAGCGCTTTCGACAGCATATTTCCCATGAACGGAAAAGAACCGAAGACCAAGAGTGCACTACCTATATACATGACCATTGTAACGATCGGTGTGAGAACCAGGTTCGTGAGCAGGAAGTGCCATTGGAACTGATTGAAATGGTAAATCACCAAAGGAGCCACCATGACCTGAGCCTCAATACTCACCACACATAATTGTAATGGGAATCGAATCCATTTTGCAATCCGGTTCATGGATCTTAATACCGGTAACGCAAAAACAATGATCCCGATCGTCGCCAGGTCCGACAATTGAAAACCCAGGTCAAATAGTAAGGTGGGTTGGGCAAATAATAGAATGAAGATGCATATGAAAAGCACATTTCCCGGTCGTACTTTTCTTCCGGTCAATCGTACGACTTCGAGTAAGGTGATCAGAAACACTGCTCGAATGACCGAAGGTCCGAATCCCGTGAGAAATGCGTAGACCCAGATCAAAGGAAGCAAGGATAAGCGGAGATACCGTTTTGGGATACCTAGCACTCTAAGGCGACCCACCAAGATGAAAAGGAGTGCGTAGACCAATCCCACATGCATGCCGCTTACTGCTAGCAAATGTGAGGCTCCGCTGTTGCGAAAAGCCGACTTGACCTCTGCGCTCATCGAAGACTTTTCCCCGAGCAGCAAAGTGTGAAGTAAAGCAGCGTCCTCATTCTGTCGTGTCACATAGTCCAGGCGTTTTAAAAGTTTGATCCGCCAACGAAAGATCATGGTCTGCCAATTTCCAGACCCTGCACTCAGCACTCGAAAGTCATCAGCGTGGAGAGCCCCTCTGAAGTACACATGCTTATTCTTCATGTACTCCGCGTAGTTGAACTCACCAGGATTGACGGGCCCTCCGATTGAATGAAGAGCACCAATTCTCGCAATGGTATCTCCCGGGTTCAATGAAATCCCTTCGTCAAGCTTAAGATCTACGTACAAAGTCTGCAATGGTGATCCCGGGTCAATCGTGTTGCCCCCAAGAAGCTGTGCTCGTAGGAGATCGGACTGCGCGTACTTTGGTTTGGAATGAATCACTAAAACCTGGGCGTGGCTGTGCAGGCATGTGTGGATGATTCGTGAATCTACTCTTCGTTGAGCCTGCTCTGCGTTCAAGAAGGAGAGCCCGGTTATGAGGCTACACCCTAAGAACCACAGAACGAATGTCAATTTGCGTCTGACCTGGGACTTAGCCAAATAAGACACGAAGAACCATCGGACGATCAATACCGAGAATACAAGCAGGTGTATATTATATATATGTACATCTGCATCCAGCATCCACTTTTGGAGGAAAATCCCCGACGCAGCAGAGATCATTAAGAAGACAGGAACAGATGATCGATGTGGCCTCATCGACCACAATTACGGAAAGGTGATCAATCCATGAATCGCCTTAGGAGAATAGTTTGCAGCTCTTGGACCAATTCGTCCTCCATGTCCCATTCAAACTCATTCGACAGATCCTTGAGCAAAGAATTGGCAGCATCAAGGGAACCTGCTGAATCCAGTGCATTGATGGCATCATTGTAACGCTCCGCGCTTTTGTCGAAAAGGGAATTTTGAAATTCGAAACGTTTAGAGACTGAGATCGCGCGTTTGACAGATTCGATTTTCGTGAGACGCAATCGCTCGTACAAATTGGCATTCTCCGGTGCAGGAGTAGGCTCACTCTCAGGGGCTGGATCCGGAACTTCGGTAACCGTTGGTTCCTCCACTACGGGTTCTGCCTCGAGCTCCTCTTCAGCGATCGGTTCTTCCACTTCGGGTACTTCTTCGACCGGCTCTGGCTCTACCGGCAATTCTTCCTGAGCAACTTCAGGTTCATCTTCCGGCTCAGGTTCCGGTATTTCCACGATTTCCCGAACAGGTTCCTCCTCTACTTCCTCTTGAACCTCTGGTTCTTCAACGACATCTTCCACAGGAGCCGGTTCCGGAGCGGTCTCGGTTTGGACCTTTGCGTCACGGTTACTCAGTCCAAGAGTGTCGATCTGCTCGTAGAGCGACAAGGTGAGTTTCTTAAGATATTGAAGATCAAAATCAGATAAGTCCTCTTCGTGAAGGAACAATCGGTTGTTGTTGACCTCTAACAATTCTATGATCTCACTGATCTTTCGATGTACGGATTCTCTGTTCATTTTCGATCGCTTAAAACGCCGGGGCGCTAATAGTGCAACGAACAAAGTTAGGACTTCGCATAGCCCATGCTCAAAGCACTTATCTACGCTCACGAGGAGTGTAGAGTTGCCCATACAGATACACCGATTTTGACGTGAAATTATCTACCTTCGATCCGGCTCAGGATAATCATGTTCACAGAACCACAAAAGGAAAGAGGATGGATCGAAGTGATCTGCGGATCGATGTTCTCAGGGAAGACCGAAGAGCTGATTCGTAGGGTGCGAAGGGCATCCATCGCCGGTAAACGATTGATCATTTTCAAACCGGTCATTGATGTCCGCTATGCGGTGGAAGAAGTTGTTTCTCACGACCGGAACAGCCTCCACTCCACACCGATCGAGAGTGCTGCAGAAATTCTTCCACAAGCACGGTCTGCAGAAGTGGTTGCGATCGATGAAGCTCAATTCTTTGGAGAAGAATTGATAGAAGTTTGCGCCAAACTGGCAAGTATGAAGATCCGCGTGATCGTGGCAGGATTGGATATGGATTTTCGAGGCAATCCATTCGGACCAATGCCCGGATTACTGTCTATTGCTGAATATGTTACCAAGGTGCACGCCATTTGCATGCAATGCGGAGACATTGCTTCTCACACGTTCAAGAAAGTACTGAATGACCAGACGGTCGAAGTGGGAGAACGAGATCTTTACGAAGCCCGGTGCAGGAACTGCTTCAATCTCGGCCTGGAAGAAATGAAAAAGCAGGTCAGACTCGATCTCAAGTGACCGTCCAACCTGCTTCTCCATTGAAAATTTTTAGCTGCGCTTAGGCAGTCGTGTCATCGATGCTCGCTTCCGGAGCATTTTTCATAACACTTTGAATTCCCTTTTGCATACCAGCTTTGGTGGAATAGAGCTGGCTTGAGCCGATCACCTGACCATTTGCTGCTTTTAGGTTGAAATGCCACTTTCCGTTCTTCGCTTCTTTTGCTTCGAAGTGGTGCTCGTCAGTTGCATTTTTCATGACCGACTCGATCCCGTTCGTGCAGCCGGACTTTGCTTTGTAGCCTTCGCTACCCAAAATGTTCTCTCCATTTCCCGCCTTCAATCGGAAGTAGTATTCTTTGTTCTTTTCGCTTTGATAAATCTCGAATTTCATTGTATCAATTATTTGAAACAAAAATAAGAAGCAGCGGCTCTCAGAAATCTTATGAAACCATGAATTCCGTCATCTTCTTCGGCTACGAGTGGATGATCTTCGTTTTGTTGTGGATCGCCTCCGGGTTGTGGTCCGAATTCCGAGGACTCCGA
>VMDK01000023.1 GCA_008080835.1 Sphingobacteriia bacterium
TCCAGATGTGTTCTTCACCTCAAATCAAGGTAGTTGTAAACTCTACCTGAATTTGGGAGGACTCAAGTTCAGAGATGCCTCGGAGGATCTTGGAATAAAGACCGAGGGTTGGGCCACCAGTGCGACCATGGCAGATGTCAATGGTGACGGCTGGTTGGACATATATGTATGCCGGGCAAACTTCAATAGCCCTGAAGAACTCAGACGCAACCTACTGTACATCAATCAAAGCGGGAGTTCATTCCGGGAATCAGCTCGTGAATACGGATTGGATGACGCCGGTTTCTCGGCTGACGCGGCATTCGCAGATCTTGACAACGATGGAGATCTAGACGTTTACCTCGCCAACAGAGCTCAGAATTATGCCTTGGACATCAGGGAAAGTGCGGCTCTTGAGAGGAGGGATGACCGAACGACCAACAAGCTCTATCGAAATGATGGAGGTTCATTTACGGATGTAAGTGTGCGAGCCGGGATCACCACTGATGCTTTTTCAATGAGCGTGGTCGCATCAGACCTGAATGGCGATGGACTGACTGATATCTATGTGAGTAACGACTACTACTATCCTGACTTCTATTTCCAGAATCAGGGGAATTTGCGTTTCAAGGAAGTGCTCGATGATCATTTTGCCCATACTTCTACCAATCCAAAAGGCTGTGACATAGCCGATCTCAACAATGACGGTCGACCTGACCTAATGCAGGTGGACGAATTGCCTTGGGAAAACTATAGACGAAAGCTGCTTCGCGGTCCTCTGGGATTTGGCTTCTTTCTCATGCGATGGGACTACGGATACGGACATCAGTACATGAAGAATTCTGTGCAGTACCAAAATCCCTCCGGAAGATTTTCCGATCGCGCCAATTTCTCAGGGCTGGAAGCTACCGACAAGAGCTGGTCCGTATTATTGGCAGATCTGGACAATGACGGTATGCGAGATGTATTCGTGGCCAATGGATTACTTCGGAATATCACGGATCAGGATTTCATGCGTTTTGAGTCGCAGATATACCAGCAGTACAAATCCTATCCTCCCATCGAGGAAGTTCATAAAATGCTTCCGGAGACCAAGGTCAAGAACCGGGTCTTTGCAAACAAAGGAGATCACAAGTTCGAAGAATGTTCCGCTTCCTGGGGTTTGGATAAGAATGGTATGAGTACCGGTTCTGCTTATGCAGATCTTGACCTCGACGGCGACCTGGACCTCATAGTATGTAATCTCAACCAACCTACTTCGGTATTCCGGAATAATACCAATACTCAAAAGCCTGACCGAAAATCCTTGGTTGTACACATGAAGGGATCCGGGGCAAATACCTTTGGGGTAGGAGGCCAGGTGCGTGTGAAGACCTCAGATGGAGATCTGGGAGGGGAGAATACGACCAGCCGAGGATTTCAATCATCGGTAGAGCCTGTGGTTCACATAGGGCTAGGAAGGTCAGATGCTCAGGAACTTCAGGTGCGATGGGCATCCGGGAAGGTTACGACTATCTCTGAGCCAGGTTCAGGCCATGTATATGTGTCGGAGAGCGACGCAACAGAGGCTCAGGAAACCATATCGGAATCAGAACGATTGTTTATACTGACGGAAATTCCGGGATTGGATTTTGAACATCGTGAGAGCGGGTATCTCGATTTCGACCGTGAACCGCTTTTGCCGCTCATGCACTCCAAGCCGGGACCCGCTATAGCAGTGGGAGATATTAATGGTGATGGGCTTGATGATGTGGTATTTGGATCGAGCACGGTTTCACGTGTTCAAGCCTATGTGCAGAAGTCAGGTGGATTCAGTGAACTCAAGAACTATTTGTCACCGGAACCAAATCCGCGTATAGAGAACGGACAGATCCTACTATTCGATTACGATCTGGACGGGGATCTGGACCTTTATTTATCGGGAGGTAGCAACGAGTACGATGATCCTCAAACGCAGAACTATGAAGGAGCGATCTATCAGAACGACGGATCCGGTCAATTCACATTGCAGCCAAACGCACTACCTGAATTCGCGAGAACGCCTGTGAACGCTGCAATCGCAGCAGATCTTGATAATGACGGGGATGAGGACCTCTATTTAGGTGGAGGTATCCTTCCCGGTAATTATCCGGAATCGTTTTACAACCAATTCTTCGAGAATGTCGGTGGGAAATTCGAGGACCGCTCAAAAGAATGGGCGGAGGAAGTATATGATCTTGGAGCTGTACGTTCAGCAATTTACCGCGACATTGATGGAGATGGTAAGGGAGAGTTGGTAGTTGCTGCTCATTGGAAATCTATCCAGGTGCTGCAATTCAATGGAACCAAGTTTGAGGACAAGACTTCGCAATTCGGTTTTAACCAATGGGTTGGATTATGGAATTCGATCATATGCGAAGATTTTGATAACGACGGGGATCTCGATTTGATCGCAGGGAATTGGGGATTGAACTCTCAATTCAAAGCCAGCAACGGAAGGGAGTTATACCTGGATTATGGCGACGTAGATGGCAACGAAAATAAGGACCACTTGCTGAGTCGATATTATGAAACTACGCTGGCTCCGGTGTATTCGAGGGATGAAATGGCAAAGGAATTCGAGTATTTCATGAATCTCAATTTCCCTCAATATTTCGCATATGCTGCAACAAACCGTACTGATATACTGAGCAGGACCAAGGGATCTTATAACACAGCCAAAGTGAACGAATTGGCGCATGTAATCTTTGAAAATAATGGTGGGGTATTCAATGCTGTACCATTGCCAACTTTGGCACAAATGGCACCAGTCCTGGGAATGAATACTGTGGATGCCAATGGCGATGGCCTCCTCGACATATTGATGGTTGGTAATTCGTATGACCAGCGAGTTCAAAGCGGATGGGATGATGCTTTTGAAGGATTGCTACTGATGAATCAAGGTAACGGGAATTGGTCGGCCAAGGATAATTCAGGTTTTCTGGCAGTAGAGAATGCACAATCACTAGCGAGGATGCGTTATGGTGACAAACTCATTTACCTCATAGGGAATAATCACAAGCCTATGCAGGTGTATTCTTTTAGTAAAGGCGTGAGTTGGAAAGAGAAAAAAGAAAGCAGGGTTCAGGGTTATTTTACCCAGAACAGTCAGTGGCATCCTTATCCGGTCTCGCAATGAGTAAGTGAATTCATGAAACGCAGATACAAGATCATAGAAAATCCTTCAGAGCTAGGAGCAGGAGTTCGGGGTCCCGCGGTAGGCCCGATCAGTGTGCGATTGGAGGATATACGACGTGGGGCTCGTATATACGATCATATACCATTCGAATCCATTGGTTCGAGGAATGAAGTATTAGCCCGAAAGAGCCCATTTACCCATGGAAAGTACATTGATGCAATTCTGGAACAGAACCGGAACTTGGTGCAAAAACTTGGTAGCGAGCTTGAATCGGGAAACTTTCCGGTTGTGATCAGCGGTGATCATAGCAATGCGTTAGGCTCTATTGCCGGTTTGAAGAACACCTATCCTGACAAGCGCATTGGTGTGGTTTGGATCGATGCACATGCTGATCTGCACACACCTTTTACCAGTCCAAGTGGAAACCTACACGGAATGCCGCTAGGAGCTTCACTGGGAGAAGGATATGCATCTGATGCCATTAATAGTCCTGACCCTCAGACGATCGCATTTTGGCACGAGCTTACACACCTGGGAAACGAAAGGATACATCCGAAGATCGATCCGGCGGATCTGGTATTGATCGATATCAGGGACCTTGAAGAACAGGAGTGGGCAGATATCGAAGAGAATCACATCAAGAACTTCGTTCCGGCCAGGTTGCTTAATTTGGAGATGGAGGAAGTGGCACGAATGACTTTGGATTATCTTCAGGAATGTGATCTGCTCTATATCAGTTTTGATGTAGACTCCATGGATCCTTCAGTGAGTACCGGAACCGGTACCAGCGTCGACAACGGGTTGAGTCTTCAACAAGCGAAGGACCTGCTCACAGCGCTATTCAAAGACGACCGTGTTGCCCTTTTCGAGATCACAGAGATCAATCCGCTTATCGACGTACAGAACAAAATGGCCAAGGCTGTGCTGGAGATCATGGACGATCTTTTTCTGTGATAGTGACCCATCAGGCAAGACACCTGCACTGATATGCCTTTAATCCTTAACTTAGTGCATCGGAATCGAAAGATCCTGAGATGAGCAAGAAAGATAATTTGACTGACCAAGACCCTCATTTTGACTTGGCCGAATCGCGGTTTCGTGTGCTTGTCGAACATGCTCCCGAGGCAATTCTCATCTTGGATTACGACAATAAAAAGTACATAGAGGCGAATCCGAATGCCATGAAGCTATTCGGATACACGAAAGATGAGCTTACGAATATTCATTTGGGAGAATTGAGTCCGGAAGAGCAACCGGTTGGAAATAATTCTGCTTCATTCAGTGCAAAGATGATCGCCAAAGCGATAGAAGGTGACCCCGTAGTATTCGAATGGGTGATCAAGCGCAAAGATGGTCAGACTGTACCGTGCGAAGTTCGCGTTGTGCGCTTACCTGCAAAGGGCAGGACATTGGTTCGGAGCAGTATCATTGACATATCCGAAAGTAAAAGGTCCAAGATCAAGTTAGAAAGGAGTGAACGACAGCTTCGGTCATTCATTGATGATACGCCATTCCCTGTGGCAATGCTGGACAAGGATCTCAATTATATCAGGATCAGTAAAGAATGGGAGAGGGTTTATAACAATGATTCCGGTGAGGATTTGATCGGTAAGAATCATTTTGAGATGAACCCGCATTTTCCGTTGCGTTGGAAGATCGCCTATCACAAAGCTCTAAAGGGTGAATGAATTCAAAAAGAACGCGACTACATACTACTTGAAGACGGGACTAAGCAATGGTACCTTTGGGAAGCCGGCCCCTGGTATGACCACGATGATAGTATAGGCGGGATCATTCTTCACCAGGAAGATATCGCAGCTCAGATCCGGGAAGAAGAGGCGATCAAAGAGCAGGAGTATTTGTTCCGCAGCGTATTTGACAGTTCTACGCTCGGACTGATGGTATGTGATATCAGCTCCACTCGGGAAAAGTTTCGTCAAATGAAGCGCGACGGTTATGAGCTCGGTCCGGATGGCTTCAGTCAGGAAGAAATGCAGCAGTTGATGCCGCATATAGAGATCCTCACTTATAATCGTCAATTCAGAGAACTATTCGGATTTGATGAGTCTCAAATAATTACGGCCAAACGATTATTCACGTTTATCAAGGATGATTGGAAGAAGCTGTTCGGACAGGAATTGGTCGCCATGTATAATGATCGATCATCGTTTGAAGCCGAATTTGAGATCATTGATGCGGGTTCCCAAACGCGACACATCTATCTCAGTGTGAATTATTCTCCTGAGGATTACGACAAGGTCGTGTATGGACTGCTGGATATTACCGATCTCCGCGTGAGCATTGAAGCTCTGCGCGACAGCGAGACGAGATATCGAACCATGTTCGAGGGTAATCAGCTTGGAGTGATCTATGCGAACCGTATGACCAGTGTGATCCGATTCAATCCGGCATTTCAACAAATGTTCGGGTTCTCCTCTCAGGAAATGAATGAGCTGAATGAGAATGATATACTATATCCCGAATACCATGAGGAAAGTGATCGACTGTTCGGGCTGTTGAGACAGGGACAGATCCGCAGTTTCCAGATGGAGAAAAAATACAAGCGTAAAGATGGTTCGGATCTGTTTGCAAATACGACAGTGACCGGTCTCTTCGATAATAGGGATAATTACTACGGCTCTGTGACGATCCTTGAAGATGTGACCCAGAAAATGGCCAATCAGATCTTCATTGAGCGCCAGAATGATGAATTGAAGAAGATCAACACCGAACTCGACCAGTTCGTATATAGCGCAGCGCACGATCTGCGCTCACCAATTGCCAACGTCATCGGTTTGATGGACTTGATCCGTCAGGAAAAGATATCTGATAGGGCACGCGAATACCTTGACCTTCAAGAGAAGAGTTTATCGCGTTTGGATGAATTCATCAGCAGTATTGTGAACTATTCCAAGAATTCCAGATTGGAGCTGAACCTGTCGAACTTTGATCTTCGGGAAATGATCGAAGACAGTATCGCGCAGCACCAACACATACCTCATGCCGGGAATATGAAGGTAAAGGTTGTGACGGAAGGAGAATGTGAGCTGAAAAGCGACAAGGATCGTTTGAATGTGGTGATCAACAACCTGGTCTCAAATGCGATACGGTACATGGACTGCAATAAAGAAGAGCAGAAGCTTGAAGTTGTATGCAGGCCGGTGGAAGACCTTTGTGAGGTTACCTTCCGCGATAACGGAGTTGGTATAGAAAAAGAGGACCTGGAAAAGATCTTTGAACTGTTCTACCGCGCAAACCATAGCAGCGAAGGCACGGGCATCGGATTGTATCTGGTCAAAGAAACTGTGGAAAAACTCGGAGGTACTATCCATGTGGACTCTGAATTCAGGAAGGGGACAGAGTTTAAGTTCACGGTGAAAAATTACAATGATCGAGTTACATCTTGACCTAATTTAGCGCCATGATCTATCTCATCGACGACGATGACATCCAAAACACGATAAACGTTCGCATCATTGAGATCGTGGCTCCGGAACGCGAAGTAAGGGTCTTCAAAAATGCAAAACGTGCTTTAGAGGCGCTCAAAGAGGTACGGGAGAATGCCATGGAAAAAGAACCAACTTTCCTGTTGCTTGATCTGAATATGCCCCAAATGAATGGTTGGGAATTTCTGAAGCATTTTGAAGATCGTCAAAACCCTTGGCCGGTTTATATTTTGACTTCAAGTATCAATGAGCAGGACAAGAGCAGGGCGGATAAATTCCCATCAGTCGCCGGATTTTTGAGCAAACCCCTTACTACCACCGCATTCGAACAGATCATTGCGGAATATTGAGCAACACAAAAACCACCCGTTGTTCACAGGTGGTTGAGTCTTATTCGTAATCTCAGTGGATCTCCAGTTGTGACTTTCCCGATTCTTCCAGAATGATCTGGATCGTGGTGTCATGTGGAGCGTGCTCCGGAGTTCCAAGGATGGACTGGCATTCTTGGATCTCGTTGAGTTGAGCTTTCAATTCTGGATCGATCATCAGACGCTGCTCCAGGCGAGTAGCCATCAGAGGATCCAATTCATTGTAAGCGTAGAGAAGAAGAGTTTCTTGAGTAAAGTCCTGTACCATAGACCGATTTTAGTTGTTCATTCGGTCTTAGAACGCGACTTACACCCCCTTATTGTAAGCTTATTGATTTTTCTTCAATAATCTTTCTCATATTATTGAGCGCATAACGCATCCTTCCCAAAGCAGTATTGATGCTGACATCAGTGATCGCAGCGATCTCTTTGAAGCTCAGATTGCCATAGTGACGAAGCACAAGTACTTCTTTTTGCTCCATCGGAAGTTGGTTGATCAATTCACGGATCATATCGTCGCGGTGATCGCGTACGTAAGTCTCCTCACGATTCATATCATCCACTTCGAAGGTGCGGAATATATCCTTCCCATCCTGGGAAGTGATCTTAGGCATCCTCTTGGATCTACGGAAATGATCTATGGCCATGTTCCGAGCAATGCGAACGATCCACGGGAGAAACTTACCTTCTTCATTGTACTTGCCTTTGCGAAGGGTACGAATGGCTTTGATCAGTGTTTCCTGTAATATGTCTTCAGCGATATAGTGATCGTTCACTATATATAATATGGTCGTGAAGATCTTGTTTTTATGACGTTTGATTAACATTTCAAGACATGCCTCGTTGCCTTGAAGGTACTGTTTGACAAGTTCTTTGTCAGAGATTACGTGATTTTTCATAAGTACTTCCAGTTAGAAGATGCTGCATGAACAGCGGTTAAACTTTGGTTTAAGGAGTAGAAGTACTTATTCGATAGGCGTATCTATTTGTTGATTGAAACTCTAAGATAAGACAATCTCTTTCAAAAAACAAATTATCCCATGAACTTCCTCGGAAGATCGGGCGTTTTCAGATTACTTTGCCGCACAATCCAAAAATCGCCTTGAGCAGTCCGAAACAGATCCGTATGAAAGGTGTGCGCATGCACAACCTTAAGAATGTCGATGTCGATATCCCAAGAAACGCGCTGACCGTGGTGACAGGCGTTTCAGGAAGCGGGAAGTCCTCATTGATATTCGATACGCTCTACGCAGAAGGACAACGGCGATATGTGGAGAGTCTTTCGTCCTATGCGCGTCAATTCCTTGGCAGACTGGACAAGCCGGATATGGACAATATCGACGGGCTGACACCGTGTGTTGCCATTGAGCAAAAGGTGAACACGAGGAATCCTCGTTCGACGGTTTCGACCAGCACCGAGATATATGATTACCTGAAGCTACTCTTTGCTCGTGTCGGGAGAACTATTTCTCCGATCTCCGGACAGGAGGTAAAAGCTCATACGGTCAGCGACGTGGTGGACTATGTGATATCGCTTGGTGAAAAGCACGAAGGAGATAAGCTGTTCATCTTGTCTCGCATCTATAGTCGCGAGGAACGCAAAATGAAGGACATTCTGGGACTCGAACTGCAAAAGGGTTTCAGCCGGGCATTCTTCAAAGGGAAGACCGTCAAGATCGAGAAACTTCTTGAAGATGGGGTGGATGATCTGGATGTGAGTGACGTACAACTCCTCATCGACCGAATGGTGCTGAAATCTGAGCTCGACGAGAGTGAACTTCAGCGTCTGGCCGATTCGGTTCAAACGGCATTGTTTGAAGGAGGAGGTGAAATGACCGTACTGCTCGAATCGGAGAATGGCACACAGAGCAGATCTTTCAGCAACCGCTTTGAGTTGGATGGAATGACGTTCGAGCGACCGACTGTTAATTTTCTCAGTTTCAACAATCCATATGGGGCGTGTAAGAAATGTGAGGGATTCGGGAATGTGATCGGCATCGACGAAGATCTTGTCATTCCTGACAAGGGCCTCTCTTTGCACGAAGGCTGTGTGGCTCCATGGCGAGGACAAAGTCTGAGTGAATGGCGCGTAGCATTTGAATCTGCCGTTAAGAAGATCGGATTTCCCATACACCGACCATTCTTTCAGCTGAGCAAAGCAGAAAAGGATCTGCTTTGGAATGGAAACTCACATATAGATGGTATCAGCGCATTCTTTCAATTCCTGGAGAAGAATTCGTACAAGATCCAGTATCGAGTGATGCTGAGCAAGTACCGGGGAAAGACCATTTGCCCGGAATGTTCCGGCACGAGATTGAGGAAAGATGCATCTTATGTGAAGCTGGTACCTGCTACAGCTCCGACCATAGACAGCGAGAAGATAGAGCAGATCGCCTTGCAGGAGGTTCTATTGATGAATGTAGCTGACGCACGTTCATTCTTTGAGCAGGTTGAATTCTCTAAAAATGAAGAGCAGATCGCCGACAGGATCTTGAAAGAGATCAAAAGTCGCCTCCGCTTTCTCACGGATGTAGGATTAGGCTATCTGGGACTGAACCGCCTTTCTAACACGTTGTCCGGTGGAGAGTCTCAAAGGATAAACCTGGCAACATCACTTGGCAGTAGTCTTGTTGGTTCGACTTATATCCTCGATGAACCGAGTATCGGTTTGCATTCGAGGGACACGGAGCGTTTGATCAGCGTGCTGAAAGGCCTTCGCGACAGCGGGAATACAGTTGTCGTGGTCGAGCATGATGAAGATGTAATGCGCTCGGCAGATCACATGGTGGATGTGGGACCTCAAGCCGGACGACTCGGCGGAGAGATCGTATTCACAGGAGAATTCAAGAAACTGAATTCGGCGAATACACTGACTTCCAATTATCTCACGGGTGAAGAGCAGATCGAATTACCCAGTCGCCGCAGAAGTTGGAACAATCATCTGCTGTTGAAAGGTGTTCGATATCACAACCTCAAAGGAATCGACGTGCGTGTGCCTTTAAATTGCATCACGGCGATCACCGGGGTTTCCGGATCAGGGAAAACGTCACTCGTAAAAGGAGTACTCTTTCCGGCTTTGCAAAGGCATTTGGAGCAGTTCACCGGTAATAAGGTGGGAGATTTTGATGGGATGGAAGGCGATGTACGAATGGTCCATGCCGTGGAAATGGTAGATCAGAATCCGATCGGCAAGTCGTCTCGTTCTAACCCCGTGACTTACGTCAAAGCTTATGATGCGATCAGAGACCTGATGGCCTCAATGCCACTGGCTGTGCAGCGCGGTTACAAGAGCGGAATGTTCTCCTTCAATATTGAAGGTGGACGTTGCGACAATTGCAAAGGAGAAGGTGAAGAGGTGATTGAAATGCAGTTCATGGCTGATCTGCATTTGACCTGTGAAGTATGTAAAGGGAAACGCTTCAAGAATGATATCCTGGAAGTGAGCTATAAGCAAAAGAATATCCATGACATACTCAACATGACAGTAGATGAGGCTATGGATTTCTTTGAGGAGAAAACTTCCATTCAAGATAAGTTGAGACCTCTACAAGACGTCGGTTTGGGGTATGTAAGTCTGGGTCAATCCAGTAATACGCTTAGCGGAGGGGAGGCTCAACGGATCAAACTTGCTTCATTCCTGAGCAAATCAGTGAGCGGGCAACATACTGTGTTCATTTTTGATGAGCCGACAACAGGTCTGCATTTCCACGACATACGCAAACTCATGAAGAGCTTCAATGCTCTGGTCGAAAGTGGGAATACGGTGATCACTATAGAACATAATCTCGACGTGATCAAATGTGCCGATTGGGTCATTGACCTCGGTCCGGAAGGTGGAGAAGAAGGCGGTCACCTCGTCTACGAAGGAACGCCAGAAGGCATGGTTGAAAACGGAGAAGGGTATACGTATGAGTACCTTAGCGAGAAGCTCTGATCAGATCGGTGACTCGATATTCTTTCCGGCTTCTTTTTGCAGATCCTTGTCGAACATATACAAGGCACCTCCATTGTCACCGATGATCTTCAATTTATCGAGGATCGAACGGAATAGAGCCTCTTCTTCGAGCTGTTCTGCTACGTACCACTGAAGGAAGTTGTGCGTCGTGTGGTCCTTCTTGTCAAAGGAGAGTTCCACCAATTCGTTGATCTTCTCACTAACACCTTTCTCCTGTTCCAGGATCAACTCAAAGAGTTCAGGAAAAGAACTGAATTCGATTCGAGGGGATGCAACCCCCGGGCTTACTGCATAACCTCCGGCATCATTCACATAGTGGAATAATTTGAGCATGTGCATACGTTCTTCATCAGATTGACGGTAGAGGAATTGCGCAGTTCCTTCGAATCCCTTGCTTTCAGCCCAACTGGCCATTGCGAGGTATTGAGCAGATGCAAATCCTTCACGCTCGATCTGTTTGTTCAGTGCCGTTTCGATGTCTTTGTGCAACATAGCTGTTGTTCTTGATGTATATGATTTCTAACAAGCCACTCGAGGTGGATGTTCGTTTACTTGTTCAGCTCCACGAGGTGATCCTCGATCTCGTACTCGTCTCCTTCCTGATAACCTGTATGGAGATATACGATCTTACCGTTCTTGTCGGCGATCATTGTGGTAGGAGGGTTACTCACGTTCATAGCACGCTGAACATCCCCGTTAGGATCGAGAAGTATATCGAAATTCCAGCCGCGTCCTGCCGCGAAAGGCTTCACCTTGCTGATATTTCTTGAATCATCGACAGAAATAGCTACCAGGCGCACATTGAATTCCTCATTCCAGTCTTCCAGGAGATCCTGAATATTGGTCAACTCCTTGATGCAAGGCTTGCACCATGTAGCCCAGAAAGAAATGATGGTAATATGCTCTCCATCGGCTAGACTTTGAATGTTCACATTTTCGCCATCGGTATTCTTCACGATCAAATTTGGCAATTCGGAAGAAGTAGAAGTTGTGTCTTGTGCAAAACTTGCCGTTGAGGCAGCAAAGATCAAAGTGATCAATACAAGAAGGTTTTTCATATTGCGTTTTTAACAGGTAATAGTCAAAGGTCGTTCCAAGGCGCAAGTATACCAAATATGCAGTTCTTAACAATTACTGCACAGCAAACCCAGCGCGCATGGCGAATTGGTATATTTGAGCCACGTGTAAGCGGCCAATAGGCAGTTTGAAAACACATTCAATGAGCAAGATCAGGGTAGGAATATTTTTCGGCGGAGCATCTCGGGAACGAGAAGTGTCTTTTGCCGGAGGACGCACCGTGTACGATAATCTGGACAAGGAACTGTTTGAAGCCATTCCCATATTCGTCGATGAGTTCGGGAATATGATCCAATTACAGTGGCCTTATGTTTATCGTGGGACCCTCAGAGACTTTTATCCTCCCGTGAACCATTTACCCGATTCACCCAATGCTTTTCAGATCTATGGTGAGAGTTTGGAGTATGACAGAGCTCAACGAAGGAGCATGCTTTCGGAGTTAGGTGAACCGATTCCCAATGAGAACTTAGAAGCACTTATCGATGTTGCATTCCTGGCCTTGCATGGCGAAAAGGGAGAGGACGGGACCATACAGGGATTGCTGGAATGGTACGGAATTCCATACACGGGATCAGGGATCCTTCCCAGTTCATTTGGGGTAAATAAAGCCATACAGAAGGAATGGATGTCCGGGATGGGCTTTGCAGGCCCAAAGCATATACATTTCCGAAAGGATGAGTGGGATAGAGATCCTATTTCGGTATACCATTTAGCGCTTGAACAAGTTGGGTTCCCAATGGCGGTAAAAGCAGCCAATCAGGGCTCGTCTATTGGGATCACATTGTTGCGAGAAGAGGATCGCAGTGCATTCGATTCAGCAGTCGAAAAGGCATTTTTTCGGACTAGTTTATCTAAGGAAGAATGGAATGATCTGGACAGGGTCTCCTATATCAGGGAGCTGACAGATATTCGATCAGGACTCGGATTTCCACTATTCATAGATGGTGAGATCGTGTATCATCCTGAATATGCATTGACAAGGATCTCTGAAATACTTGAACGTTCCGAGAGCGTATCGCTGGAGGCGTACAAGGGAGAGGTAGAGATCGTTGTAGAATCCATGCTAAGCGGTAAAGAGTTCAGTTGCATCGTGATCAAAGATGAACAGGGACAACCACTTGCACTGCCGCCCACAGAGATCGTTAAGAAACAGGACCTCTACGATTACAGGTCCAAGTATTTGCCGGGTCTTTCACGGAAGATCACACCGATAGAATTGCCGGATGCTGCAGTTCGAGATATCATAGCCGAATGTGAGCGTTTGTTCTCGACTTTCAAATTCAATACGTATGCGAGGATAGACGGGTTTTATACACAGGATGGCAAGATCTACCTGAATGATCCAAATACGACATCCGGTATGATGCCGTCCAGTTTCTTTTTTCATCAGGCTGCAGAGATCGGATTGAATCCAAGTCAGTTCCTCACGTATATTCTCACCACGTCATTGGAGGAGCGGGTTCGCACAGTCCCGTCCATGCATAAGGCGAAGTCAGCCCATGACTGGTTGGATGCATTGATGAGTGGTAAGGCCAAGCATCAAAAAGAAAAGACCAAAGTTGCGATCATTCTGGGAGGTTATTCTACAGAGCGACATATCAGTGTAGAAAGTGGAAGGAACATCTTCGAAAAGCTTTCGAGCAGTGTGGAGTACCAACCCATTCCGATCTTTCTCACCGGAAGCAATGAGGAGCATGAGCTCTATCGCATACCTGTGAATGTGCTCCTGAAAGACAATGCCGATGATATCGCCGGAAAGGTGCGAAACTACCATCGAGCAGCGATCTTGGACGAGATCGTTGAAAGGGCACAAGGTGTAACCGGAAAGTTTGCAGACGGCCAGGGGATATTTGCTCCGGAAAGGATCACATATACCGAGCTGGCGTCAGAAGTTGATGCTGTATTCATTGCGCTTCATGGTCGACCCGGAGAGGACGGAGCCGTGCAAAAGCATTTAGACGCTCTTGGAGTAACGTATAACGGATCCGGAGTCGATAGCTCTGAGATGACCATCAATAAATTCAAAACGAATAACCTCTTGCGCGAGCACGGGATCAAGGTTGCTGACAACTATCTGGTCGAACGCTCTGCCTGGGAGGCCGAACGTGACGCAGTAGTTGCTCATGTGAATAAGATGGGTTACCCGATCATCGCCAAACCGAGTGATGAAGGGTGCAGCAGTGCTGTTGTGAAGATAGACAACGCTAAAGAGCTGGAAGTATATGCGCAATTGACCTTCCGGGATACTCCTGAACCAAGCGGTGATCTGTTGTCGGAATTAGGATTGAGTGTACAGGATGAATTTCCGGATAAAGGAGATTTCCTCGTAGAGAAATTCATTGCGAAAGGTGATGCCAAGCATTTCCTGGAAATTACGGGGGGTATGCTCACCCATATAAAAGATGGGAAGGTAGTCTATGAGGTGTTTGAACCGTCTGAAGCTCTTTCCGAGGGTGAGGTGCTGTCGTTAGCCGAAAAGTTTCTGGCCGGAGAGGGGCAGAACATCACGCCGGCAAGATTCAGCGGTAACACAGAAAGCAATGCCAGAATATCAGCAAAGGTTCGCACCGAATTGGAAAAGGTTGCTCGGCTTTTGAACATAGAAGGTTACTGTCGGATTGATGCGTTTGTAAGGATCTTTGATAATGATGAAATAGAGGTGGTTATCATCGAGATCAATTCATTGCCGGGGATGACTCCGGCCACTTGTATTTACCATCAGGCATCGATCAACGGATACAAACCATTCAATTTTATCGATGGCATACTTAAATTCGGGATCGAACGTAAAACTGTTAGCCAGTGAAGCGATTAATGAAAAATATCCTCATCATGGTCGGCGTGCTTGTCGTACTGCTCGTAGGTATTTTCTTCGTGATCAATCAATATACCGGTCACGGTGAGCCCAATGTAGAAACTCCCAATATCGAAGGTGAGCGAATTGACAAAGCACTGCAGATCCTCGAAGACGGAGGATTTGATTATGAGATCTTGGACACCGTCTATCGGGATCATCAACCCTTGTTGTCCGTGATCGATCAAAATCCGGAACCGGGTTTCAAGGTAAAGAAAGGCAGGAAGATCTATTTGGTGATAAATAGTGACGAAGTACCTGAAGTGGAAATGCCTGATCTGGCCGGAAAGACCAGCTATCGTCAAGCCTTGAGGATACTTGAGAATCGCGGTCTGTTGATGGGTAAGAAGATCACTAAACCACATGAAAGCATACTTGATCCGGATAGTGAACCGGTTTTGTCACAGCACATGGCCGGAGATACTTTGGAGATCGCTCCCGGAACCAAGATCAAGAAGCATTCGAAGATCGATCTCGTCGTCGGAGAGATGATAGACAGAGGGGCTTCTGACTCCACGCTCATCAATTTAGACGTTGATGTGGAGTGATGACGCCATTATCTCCATGTCAGTAATTACCGCACAATTACAGTTGTAAAATACTCTAGAGATATTTTTGCCCATTGGTCAATCAAGACAACACACTTCATCATATGATTAGAAAAGCTCAGATCATCCTGGTCGTATTGGTTCTCGGAGTATTGCCTTCATACGCACAGCTCGTCGTAAAACCTTTGAATTATAATCCAAAGATGGCGACGTACAGAACCATGCACCCGGAATATCAGTGGAATGACGGGACGCTTCACAAGTGGGGTGTGACAGATACATTGAGCTTGCCGTTCTTTGATGATTTCACGATTGACTGGGTCTATCCGGACAGTAGCAAATGGGTTGATAATCAGGCGTATGTGAACAGACACTTTGGTGTTAGACCACCTTCTTACGGCGTAGCTACGTTTGATTTTCTCAATGAATTCGGAAGTCCTTACAAGACCCTACAGAAAGATCTTGTAGGTGGTGGAGATACTTTGACGTCTCAACCCATCAACCTGAGCTACGACCCATCGGACTCCGTATACTTCAGCTTTTACTATCAAGCGCGAGGCTTGGGAGATTTCATTAAACCGACTGACTCTCTCTTCCTGCAATTCCGGACTGATACCGGTGCGTGGGAGACTGTGTGGAGAAGGCCCGGTACAGGTTTCAACTCCTTTGTTCAGGAGCTGATCCCGATCACAGATGGCAAGTATCTCCATGGGGCATTCCAATTCCGCTTCAGGAACTGGACTCATTACTGGGGCAACAATAACCACTGGCATATTGATCACGTGTATATCAATACCGGCAGAAATGAAGGAGATATTCATGCCGATGATTATACCATACAGGATGTGCCAACTAGTATTCTCAAGCGATACGCTTCCATGCCGTACGAGCATTATCTGGCGGACATCAGCAACGAATCCGTTGATTCAGCGGACATGAGGATAGCGAACAGGAATTCCAGTGCCATCGATGCTTTGGTTCGATATGAAATGTCTGTGGATGGGAATACGATAGGATCCAGCAATTTCTCTGACAATGGTGGGAGTTTATCTGCAGCGTCGAGCACGCAACGACGCCTTGGACTTGCGAGCCTTGGCGGGCTCACGGGAACACGGATCGAAGTGAAAAGAGACTATTACGTGAAAGAATCGGGTCGAACCAATGAAGCGCTGTACACCTCTAATGACGCAATAAGCCATACCCAAGTCTTTGATCGTCACTTCGCCTATGATGACGGATCCGCAGAGTCGAGTTTCGGGTTTAATGACCTAAGTGGACAACTTGGACGTGTTGCGGTGCGATTTACATTGAACAAACCCGATACCTTGAGAGGAGTGGGATTCATGTTCTCTCACAACATCAGCAATCTGAATGATGTCCGATACGATATCGAGATCTGGCATTCGATCGCTATAGGTGGCGAGATCGATAAACTTGCCACGAGTGTTGGAATGCGCGAAGCTCGCTACATGCAGGAGATCAACGGCTATTATTATTTGCTCCTGGATGAACCGATCGCTTTGGACGCCGGTGAATTTTTCATCGGATGGTCTCAGAGCTCCGACTTCAATCTGAGTGTAGGATTCGATAAGAACAATGGAAATTTGTTCAGTGGGCCGGCTATCAACAAGAACATCTACTTCAATATTGGAGATGGTTGGATCGACAACAACAGCAGTGACCTGGTCGGAGCACCAATGATCAGGGCTATTGTAGGACCAAGCATTGCCTATCCGGCAAGCGCGGGAGATCTAGTGAAGGTTGGGATCGACATTTTCCCGAATCCTGCCACAGACCATTTTGAACTTACAGGTGCTGAAGCGGGAGATCAGTATGAGATCTTCGACATCGCAGGAAAGAAAGTACAAAGTGGAGATGCAGAGACCAGATTAGATGTAGTAGGATTGAAGCACGGATTGTATTTGTTCAGGCTCACCAAGAAGAGTGGCCAAAGTGCGTCAAAACGGCTGATCATTAACTAGATTTGCAGCAAGTTCAAGAACATGGAGGATATCACAGTAGAAGAATTGAAGCAGCGCCTCGACAACGGGGAGAAATTGAACATCATCGATGTTCGGGAGTCCTGGGAATATGAGGAATTCAATATCGGGGGCAAATTGGTTCCGTTAGGAGAACTGCAGGGTACCATTGACGATATGGACGACCTGATGGATCAGGAAGTCATCGTTCATTGCAGATCAGGAGCACGCAGTGCAGCTGCAAAGGATTTCATGGTGAAGCAAGGATTCCAAAACGTTCGTAATCTACTGGGCGGAGTTCTGGCCTGGATGGACTTTCAGCAAAGCTGACAACATGCGAAAGAGTTCCGTCATATTGTTCGGGCTCCTCGCATTGATCTCAACGACATATCTGATCCAATGCGCAGCTCCCCAGAATAAAGGAGTTGTCGCTTCCTATCTCAATTTGCATGACAGTGTTCAGTATGTTGGTATGCAAACCTGTGCCCAGTGCCATGCAGATAAATTCGAAACTTTCGTACATACCGGTATGGGAAGTTCTTTCGGTCTGGCTGAAAGGGATCGCTCCTCAGCAAAATTTGGGAACGAGCATGTTGTATATGATAGTTCACTAGATCTATTCTATGCCCCAAGTTGGAGAAATGACTCTCTATTCATCACGGAATTCCGCTTGAAAGACGGGGATACGACCCATCAGAGGTCAGAACATATCAATTACATCATTGGTAGCGGACATCACACGAATAGCCACTTAATGTTGCGAAATGGATTCGTGTTTCAGGCGCCGATCACATTCTACACTCAGAAAGGGCAATGGGATCTGGCACCGGGAATGGAAGCGGGAAACAACTCTCGTTTCACTCGTGTCATTGACGAAGAATGCATGACCTGTCACAATGGACTTGGGAAAATGCATGCTCAAAGTTCAAGGCGTTTTGAAAAAATAGGATCTGGGATTGATTGTGAACGTTGTCATGGACCTGGTGAGAAGCACGTCTATTTCAGAAGCGGAGGAGGTGTGCCAAATGGTGATATAGACTCAACGATCGTTAATCCGACTGATCTGTCGTTCGATTATCAGATAGATCTCTGTCAGCGCTGTCATTTACAAGGGAACAACGTATTGAAACCGGGGAAGCGTTTCAGTGACTTCCGACCGGGAATGCGTTTGAAGGAGGTGTTTGAGGTCTATTTGCCTGATTACGAAGGAGATGAAAGTCTCTTTAATATGGCGAACCACAGTGAAAGACTGCAGTTAAGCGCTTGCTTCAAAGGAACCGAAGAAGGTGGATTGACTTGTATTACATGCCATAATCCACACGTGTCAGTTCGCTCTTTGGGAGAAAATGCATTCATCGCCTCATGCATGAACTGCCACACCGATGAGTCGTGCAAAGAGACCATTGACGTAAGACTCACCAAGGATGACAACTGTATTGCGTGTCATATGCCTCCAACCGGGGCAGAGGATATCCCTCATGTCACCGTTCACGACCATAAGATCGGAGTCTTCAAAGAAGGAGGCAACAATGAGAAACACGGTGATCCAATAGGTTTGAGATGCATCAATAATCCCGATCCGGAAGATGCAACTTTGGCCAAAGCATATCTTACTTATTTTGAGAAGTTCGACCAGAGAAACTTGTATCGCGATAAAGCCAGAGAGATACTGGACAGAATTGACGCACCATTTCTGGAGATCCATTACTATTTCCAGTCCGGGCAATTGAAGGAGATCACTGCAATTTCCGAGCGTATTCGACCGGATGATGCCTCAGCCATGGACCTGTACAGGATCGGCGAGGCGTATGCCGGGTTGAAGGAATACACGAAGGCAGAAGAATGGATGAAGCTGTCTACAATGCGTTCTCCACAGCGTTTTGAGATGTTGAACAGGTACGGCTATGTCTTGATGAGGAATGACAAACTGGATGATGCGCAAGAGATCCTTCAAAAAGCACTGGCTCTGAACCCACAGCATAAAGGATCTTTGAATAACATGGCCAAAGTGTATTTTCAAATGGGCAATTTGCGCAGGGCTAAAGAATTCCTCCAAGATTGTCTGGAGCTAGACCCGTATTATATGCCTGGTCTTCGAACAGCCTTGAACATAGCTAAGTTCGAAAAAGACCAGGAGTCAGTTACTCTTTACAAGCAAAGGCTGTCTTTACGCTAAATCCAACATAAATCTGCCTGATATGTTGACTATTTGAGGATGCCTACAAGGGTAGAGCTCCTTATCTTTGCACAAACGGGAAAAACATGGCCATCATCATCACAGACGAATGTATCAATTGCGGGGCTTGTGAGCCGGAATGCCCTAATAACGCCATTTACGAAGCAGGTGCAGATTGGAAGATCTCAGAAGGGACATCGATCAAGATTCCATATACGCTTGAAGATGGCCGTGAAGTAGGTCCGGATGATAAACAGGCACCTGTGTCGGATGAGGTCTATTACATTGTTCCCGACAAGTGCACGGAGTGCAAAGGATTTCATGAAGAGCCTCAATGTGCTGCAGTTTGTCCGGTAGACTGTTGCGTTCCTGATCCGGATCGAGAAGAGTCTGAGGATATCTTGCTGGAAAGACAGAAAACGCTCCATAGTGAGTAATACGTTTCATACTTCAATTTCTTGTGTGCCAGTTCGCGAAAGCGGATCGAGCACTGCCGAAATGGTGACTCAGCTTTTATATGGAGAGCCTTACGAAGAACTTGCGCGAGAAGGTGACTGGATTCAGGTTCGGACTTCACTCGATGGCTATGAGGGCTATATCAGCTCTGACCAAACTGGTGAGTCTACTGAATATAAGACTGATGATTTTAAGTCTTTCAAGCGCATCACCTCGCGTTTTGCAATGATGGGAGACATGATCCTGACCATGGGATCGATACTGCCCGGAGAAGAGGCCATTGGGGTCGATGAAGATCTATTCAATATGGCGCTACGCATGATAGACGCACCATACCTTTGGGGAGGAAAGAACTTCATGGGAGTTGATTGCTCCGGACTTGTTCAGATTTGTGCGCGCAGTCTGGGAGTATTCCTTCCTCGTGACGCGAGCCAACAGATATCAGAGGGAGTTGAAGTGAGTTGGGACAATGTGCAGCGAAATGATCTGGCCTTTTTTGGGAAATCGGCCGACAAGATCACTCATGTTGGGATAGTGGGCGACGAACTCGATATCATTCACGCTTGTGGAAAGGTCAGAGTAGACGAATTGACCGAAATGGGTATCCTGCGCAAAGAAGGGGACAAGAAGAGACTCACTCATGAGCTGCAAAAGGTCAAGAGGTTGAGGTAATTGAACAGACAGACAAAAGGAACTGAATAGATGATATTTCTGGCTAAGCCATCCGAAGAGAGTTTTAAGATCCTGCTCATTGCATCAGAGATCATCATACCACTCATCGTGTTCATAGGAGCGTATTACATTCTCAAACCGGTATTTGGAAAGAGCGATGAGGAGCTTGAGGCTGAACGCCAGATGCGAGAGGGAGTAGACGTTGACTCAGAATCCGAATCAGAGGAAGATCGTCAATCTCAGTAGGTCGGGAATCCATCCGGTCTGCGCATACCCTTCAGATCACCATGCATGATCTCGGCTGTCTTGAATCCGATCAAGCGCAACACTGTTTCTTCGGTCTCAGGATTGAGAACAAGTATCGTTGGATACTGGAATACGCTGAATTTTGACTTCACATCGCGATCAGGGCTCTTGTCAATATCTATCTTCAGGCAAATGAAATTAGCCGAGGAGTATATGCACAAAGCTGAATCTGTGAAGGTCTGTCGCTCCATTTGAATACATGGGCGGCACCAGTCTGCCCTGAAATCCACCAAAACGAGCTTATGTTCCTTTTTACCTTTGGCCATGGCCTCTTCGAAAGTGATGTCCTCGAAGGGCATGCAGGAATTGTCTGGTGGTGCCAATGTGAAAGCAGAGGCTATCACGAACGCAAACATGAATAAGACTGTGCGAAGCGGTTTGGTCATTTTACCAAAGTTAGCGCAAATGCGCGAGAGCTCGAAATAATTGCGAATTATCAGTTCTCCTGTTTCGGAGTCGGGTCAGAGTCGGAATCAGTAGCCGGGGGAGTTGATTCTTCAGGTGCTGTTTCCTCGGTTGATTCTGCTGTTTCTTCCACTATTTTAGACCCTTCAACATTTGTTGTTTCCTCTTTCTTCTCAGGCATGAAGGCCTGTCGCTGGAAGAGAAGTATGCTGAACACACCCACGCTGATCGCAGCGTCTGCAATATTGAATACGGGGCGGAAGAATATGAAGGATCGACCACCCAATTTTGGGACCCATTCCGGGTAATGAGCTTCAATGATCGGGAAGTAGAGCATATCGACAACCTTACCTCTGAACCATCCGCTGTAACCCCCGGTCTCCGGAGCCCAGACGGCCTGAGTCAGGAATGTGCTTTCCGTGAAGAACCTTCCATAGAATACCGAATCCAGGATATTTCCAATGGCACCTGCCAGAATACAGGCGATCAGAACGACCAGGACCATGGAGATGCCTTTGATGATCTGCGAAATGAGATAGTATGTGATGGCGATGACCGCAACGATCCTAAAGAAGGTGAGGACAAATTTCCCCGTCACTCCACCCAGTTTGAGCCCAAAGGCCATACCATCATTTTCAGTGAAATGAAGAATGAACCAATCTCCGAACACAGGGAGTTCCTCTCCCAAGGTCATGTTCGTTTTGATCCAAAACTTCAGCAGTTGATCGACAAAAAGAATGAGCACGACCACGAGCGTGGCGAGCAAATAATGTCGAAGATTTTTTCCTTTCCCGGTCAAGGCAGGATTACTTGTATTGATTGCGCTTTGCGTCAATACTCTGTGTGGTGTGAGGTACTGCGCGCAAGCGTTCTTTGGATATCAGTTTACCGGTAACGCGACAAACACCATAGGTCTTGTTTTCTACGCGTACCAGGGCTGCTTCCAGATTTTGAATGAACTTCTTCAATCTTGATGCCAAGTGAGAAGTGTTCTCCTTTTGCAAAGTAGATGAACCGTCTTCCAGGGTCTTGTATACACTTCCTGTATCGTCTGTTCCGTTCTCGTTCTCCGATTGAAGCGCTTTGGTCAAATGCTTCAACTCATCCTGAGCGACTGCCATCTTCTTAAGAATGATCTCCTTGAACTCTTGGAGTTCTTCGTCACTATACCTGCTCTTTACCGTTTCTTCTGCCATGACTAAATCTTTGTGATATGGATGTCTGTAGCAATTCCGTTTATGTCAAAAACGCCGCTAACATCCTCATTTACAGCTACTTGAATGCTGTCTGCCAGCACTTCGCCACAAATATACTCATTAAAACGTTCCACTGATGTTTTTAGCATGACATCAGATTGTACATTTATACGAACGCGGTCAACCACGTCCAACCCGATATCCTTCCGGATGTTTTGGATCCTGTTGACCAGTTCACGCGCATGACCTTCCAGTTGAAGATCTTCCGTGATCTCAATATCAAGAGCTACGGTCAACATGTTCTCACTAGCAACGTGCCAACCGGGCATATCCTTACTGCCTATCTCAACATCTTCCAGCCCAAGTACGATCTTATCGTTGCCCTCGACGGTCACTTGGTACTCACCACTTTGCTCGAACTCCCGGATCGCATTCTGATCGAGTTGAGCGATCTGTCCTGCGACGACCTTCATATTCTTACCCACCTTAGGTCCGAGAGATTTGAAATTCGGCTTAATGGATTTTACGATCTGGATCTCGCTTTTCTCATCGAGGAACTCCAGTTCTTTAACATTCACTTCGCTGAGTATGATGTCTTTGACCTGTTCGATCAAAGCGTCTTTTTCTCTACCCTGACTAGGGATCAGGATTCGTTGTAACGGTTGACGAACCTTGATCTTTTCTTTCTTACGGATCGCTAAAACCATACTGCTGATCTGCTGGGCCATTTCCATCTTATATTCCAGTTCCTCATCCAACGCGAATGTTTCCACAGAAGGATATTCTGTGAGATGCACCGACTCTGCTGCGTCGGAGTCCGCTTGGTGCAAGTCTTTGAAGAGACGATCCGAATAAAAGGGAGCGAACGAACTCATCAGGATGCTCAAAGTGTCAAGGCATTCATACAGAGTCTGATAGGCCATCAACTTGTCGCGTTCATCTTCGCTTTTCCAGAAGCGACGTCGACATAGTCGAACGTACCAATTACTCAAGTGATCCGTTGTGAACGTCTGTATTGCTCTGGTAGCACGCATCGGTTCATAATCATCCATTGCAGAAGTAACTTCCTGTTTGAGATGATTGAGGCGTGACAGTATCCAGCGATCGATCTCCGGTCGCTCATTCACTGCGATACGATCACGGAATACAAAACCATCTATATTGGCATAGAGCGCAAAGAAGGAGTATACATTGTAGAGCGTACCGAATAGCTTCCTTCTTGTCTCGTCCAGACCGTCCAATGCGAACCTCAGGTTATCCCATGGAGCGGAGTTCCAAAGCATATACCATCGAACCACATCAGCTCCATACTTTTCGAGCGTTTCAAATGGGTCTATGCTGTTGCCAAGCCGCTTCGACATCTTGTTACCGTCCTTGTCCAGCACCAGGCCATTTGCGATGACGTTTTTATACGCGACGCTGTCGAACAGCATTGTTCCCAAAACGTGTAGGGTAAAAAACCAGCCACGGGTTTGGTCTACACCTTCCGCAATGAAGTCAGCCGGGAATTGTAGCCTATCGTCCACCTGATCACGATTCTCAAAAGGGTAGTGCTGTTGGGCATATGGCATGGCGCCACTATCGAACCACACATCGATAAGATCTGTCTCACGATGCATTGGTTTACCTGAAGGACTAACGAGCACCACTCGGTCGATATAGGGACGATGGAGGTCGATCTCGTCTCCCAGAGGGTCTTCTGTCATCACTCCAGCCTCGAGAGCCTTAGCTACTTCAGTTCGCAATTGTTCAATGCTGCCTATGCAGATCTCCTCATTGCCATCCTCAGTTCTCCAGATCGGAAGAGGAGTTCCCCAGTAGCGAGAGCGGCTCAGGTTCCAATCCACCAGATTTTCCAACCAGTTGCCAAAACGACCTTCTCCGGTAGATTTCGGTTTCCAGTTGATCTCTTTGTTCAGGGCGATCAGTTTATCCTTTACTGCAGTAGTACGAATGAACCAAGACTCCAATGGGTAGTAGAGTACGGGTTTGTCGGTACGCCAGCAATGCGGATAGCTATGCTCGTATTTCTCGACGCGGAAGGCTTTATTCTCTTCTTTAAGCTTGATGGCTATGATGACATCTGTACTCCTGTAATTAGGATCAGATTCGTCCTCGCCTGTGTAGTTTTTTACGTAAAGTCCCTCCAGTTCTCCCGTACCTTCAATGAACTTCCCTTTTTTGTCGACAAGGGTCAATGCTGCGATCCCATGTCGCTGCGCTGCACGGAAGTCGTCTGCTCCAAAACTCGGCGCCAGATGCACAATACCGGTTCCGTCTTCAGTAGTGACAAAGTCGGCTGTGATGATCTCAAATGCTTTACTGTCGGGTTGTACGTAGGGAAGGAGTTGCTCATAGCTCAAGCCGGCCAATTCTGAACCTTTGAATTCAGCTGTGATCTTCCAGGGGATGGATTTCGAGCCACTCTCATAATCTTCTAATGAAAGTTCGGCATCACTTTCCTTAAAATATTTGGGGACCAATGCTTTTGCAAGGGTCACAGTGATCGGTTCAAAGGTGTATTGGTTGTACGACTGAACTGCAACATAGTCGATATTCTTGCCTACACCTAAGGCAGTGTTGGAAGGCAAGGTCCATGGAGTTGTGGTCCATGCTAGGCAATGGACAACACCATTGGAGTGAGACGCATCAATTCCCAGCTTGGCGTGGTCCTTCAGCAGGAATTGAGCAACCACCGTGGTGTCCTTGACGTTCTTGTACGTTCCCGGTTGGTTCAGCTCGTGAGAACTGAGCCCTGTTCCTGCTGCCGGAGAATAAGGCTGAATGCTATACCCTTTGTACAAGAATCCTTTGTCGTGTAGTTCCTTCAGCAGGTACCACACCGATTCCATGTATTTGCTGTCGTAGGTGATGTACGGATCGTCAAGATCCACCCAATATCCTATGCGTTCAGTGAGGTTGTCCCAGATGTCCTTGAATTTGAGTACATCCTGGCGACAAGCTTCATTGTAATCTTCAATAGAGATCTTGTGGCCAATGTCGTCCTTGGTGATCCCCATGGCTTTTTCAACTTGGAGTTCAACAGGAAGACCGTGTGTATCCCAACCGCCTTTGCGCTCCACTTTGTATCCTTTAAGCGTTTTATAGCGGCAGAATACATCTTTCAACGCACGACTGATCACGTGGTGAATTCCCGGAAGACCATTTGCTGAAGGTGGACCTTCGTAAAAGACAAATGTGTCGGAATCCTTGCGGTTGTCCAGACTTTTATGGAAGACTGAATTGTCCTGCCAGAATTTCAAAATATCCCGATCTACACCAGGGAGATCGAGACCTTGATATTCCGGGTAGAGCGATTGAGTATTTTTTGTATCAGTCATAAGAGATGATCTCTCGAAAAAATTGAATTGGCAAAAGTACGCAGGCACTGCTATAGAACAAAGAAACCCGAGGCCTAAGCCCCGGGTATTCTCGAACTTTCATGCGCAATCCTTGGCGATTGCCTTCACGTTATTTAGCACATGAGCGGAGCATTAATACTGCTCCAAAAGGTATTTGATCAGATCAGTAGTAGTCACGATACCTACCAGCTTGTCACCATCGACCACCGGCAAGGCGTGATATTCTTTGCTTGCGAGGATCTCAGCTACTTCGCGAATAGTAGCATCCTGGCTCACAGATTGAGGGTTTGAAACCATGACCTGCTCGATAGTGAGCATATCATATACTGCGGTGTCAACACTCGCTTCTGCATTTCCATAACTCTCGACAAAGCTGATACGCAACAAGTCGGTCAAACTCAACATACCGATGAGTTTTTCACCACTGACTACAGGGATGTGACGAATATTGTTGTTCTTGAGAATGTTCTCAGCGTCATGTAGTGAATTCGTGTGATTGACAGTCAGAACGTTAGCTGTCATAATGTGGGATACAGGTTCTCTTCTTTTCATTTTAAGATACTTGTTTGATTTGTGTTCAGTTGTGTTGTTTCGTTGGTTCGAAGCTAATCCTCTTTTTTACGATCCATTTTGACATGGCTCAAGGTGCCTTATGATTAAAATCACACCCACGGGCCACTAGGCCACATCATCTGGATACTGTATGATGGGTTTCTTCTTACTCTGCTGTCTGGCTTTGGCCAGATCATAACTCAGCAGCATACTCGGAAGGAGTATTAAGTTCGACAGTAAACCAACCACAAGGGTTATGGATGTAAAGATTCCCAAAGCGATCGTTCCTCCAAAGCTCGAACCACTAAATATGACAAAACCGAAGAACAGGATCACAGCTGTGTAGAGCATACTTACACCTGTTTCTTTCAGGGCTTTTCGTACTGAGACTTGAATATTGAATTGATTCCTTCTCAATTCCATTCGGTACTTGGAGAGGAAGTGGATCGTGAAATCCACTGCGATACCAAAAGCCACACTGAAGACCAATACTGTCGATGGTTTTAGAGCTACATTGAAGTAGCCCATGATTCCGGCTGTGATCAAAAGTGGAATGATATTCGGTATCATGGAGATCATGATCATGCGAAGCGAGGTGAATATCGTAGCCATGATCAAACCTATGATCAGGAAGGCTACCACCAGACTGATCAGCAGGTTGCGGATCAAATAGTCGTTTCCTTTCTGGAAGATCACGGAAGTTCCGGTGATATGTATGTCCATCCGTTCGGAGCTGTCAACTGGTTCGTAACTCACTTCAGACAGCATGTGATAGACCGTGTCGTGATCGGCATATTCCGATGTGTCAAATACGATCTCAATAATACTGTCGGTCGGGATGGAAGTCTCATTTCGGGTGTAATTGAAGATCGTATCCGCAATACCGTAGATCTCCTTTTTCAATTCGCGGATCCTCTTGGTACCGATATCGGCCATTTGCACGCTGATGCGTGCTTTTTGATTTGAAGAATCGACGAGCGAACGCAACATGATGTTGCCTCCTTCTCCTTGCTTGGAAGGCATCAAATTCATGATGCGGTTCAATTCCAAATTGCCCGGAACACGGTAGAACCGTCGATCTCCATCGTGCAGCGCTTGTCGAGCAAAATTGATGATCTGTGCGATGGAAATAGGCTTGCTAAGGACGTCATAGTTTGCGAGATTCTGTCTTTCTAATCTGTCGATCTTTCGAAGGACTGAAGGATCGCTGATCCCGCCGTCTCGACCCGAGTTGACCACGATCTCGAAAGGCATCACCCCATTCATGTGCGTTTCAAAGAATTTAAGATCCTTGTAGATCTTCTCACTCTTGGAAATATCATCTACCAGGAAGCCGATCCTCTGTACACGCGACATACCTATGAAAGCAAGAGCCACTACGATCACTGTAGTTATGTAAACCGTCTTGCGGTTGTAAGTGGCCACTTTAGCCAGATACTCTATCAGTGCACGCAGTCTCTTGTTCTCCAAGTGTTTTGTGTGTCTGGTGGACGGCGGCTTCAGGAAACTGAAGATCACCGGGATAAGGATGATGGAGATGAAGAACACCGACATCACACTCAAGAATGCATTCAATCCAAATTCATGGAGTACCGTACTGCCTGTCAATGTGAATACACCAAAACCGATCGCTGTGGTCAGGTTGGTAAAGAATACCGCGATCCCGACCTTGGAGATCACCCTTTGTAGTGACTTCATCTGGTTGGAATGGAGGCGATACTCTTCGTGGTATTTGTTCAGCAAGTAGATGCAATTGGCTATACCGATCACCACGATCAAGGGTGGGAGCAATGCCGTGAACATCGTGATCTTGAATCCTATCAAGACCAAAATCCCGAAACTCCAGATCACGCCAATGATCACTACGAGCATTGCGAATAAGAGCGTATAGAAACTTCTGAAGAAGAACAGAAGAATAAAGGCTGTGATAATAATGGAGAGCAGCGTGAAGAGTTGTAATTCTTCCTTGATCCGTTGAGAGAATTCAGTACGAATGAACGGAAGGCCGCTGTAATGACCCTCGACGTTGTACGGCTCCAATGCATTCTCCACCTTCTTAACCATGCCCCGCACAAATGGGATCCGCTTCTTGCTGTCGAGGATGCTCTTCTTGAGTGTGACAGCCATCAGGGTGAAGTTGCCAGAATCTTTGTAGATCAATCCTTCATAGAACCGCAGATTGCGTACCACTCCAAGTAGGGAATCCAGTTCTGCTTTGGATTTGACTCGTTGCTTGATGACACGCTCCTGCTTGAATACCTCTCTTTGAAAGGTGTCACCATCTATGATGGTTTGCTCATTTCCCCGACTTAAATAGGGGACATTAGTGATCGAGAGTAGCTGTTGGATCCCTTCGGAGTTCTGAATATCCTCGCTAAGGTCAAACCAGGTGTTGAAGAAATCGACATGATTGATCTTTGGTGTATTGATCCCGATGACAAACACGCTGCCATCATCACCAAAGGTCTTTTTGAAATCAACGTAGGCCTGGTATTCTTTATCGTCGTCAGGAATGAACTTCGGGTTGTCATAGGCGAACTTCACTTCGGAAGCCTTGTACGCCATAAATACAGTCAGCGCGACCAGAGTACCGACCAGTATCCATCGGTAGCGTAGCACAAAAACTGCAATTCGTTCCCACATAGCCAAAAGGAGGGCAAAATTAGTCAAATGCGGCCAATGAACCGCGTGTAAAATGCAGATGCTCTGATCCTCAGAATCTGCTGGTTCTCAGTGCCGTTAGCCTGCTCTCAAAAGTCGTCTACGCATCAGGAGTTCGGCGTCCTTTGTGAACAGCTGTACAATGAGAATCCCTCGCGCGTTATCGATAAGGGTGAATTTTCCGTGCTTCACCATTCCTGATTGAACAAGTCTACCAGTGAGATCGAATAGCTCGTAACGGACCTCTTCGTTTGCATTCAACCCGATCGCGTTTACTTCACTTTCGGAATCGTTGACAAACAATCTGATGTCACGTTTCTCCTGTTCATGAATTGTTGTGGATGGACATGCATTTAGAAGAATATGCACAGAATCGCGGATGGCTCCGAATGAAGCATATAAACTGTCGCCCGGACACAGCGTTGCACAGCCATCGCGATGTCCCGCAATATGAGCCAGGTAATCCCCTGTCTGGTCAGGGTGTCTGGTACTATCCAATGGCGAGATGACATCCTTGTATGACTTCCATGTCAGTAATCGCTGCAAGGCTGAAATAGCAGCTTTGCTCGCATGGATCTCGTTATAGTTCCCGATCATGCAAACACCCATGGTTCCGGTGTTCTTCCCACAGAAATGAGCGCCTTTGATATTGTCCTGGTCTGTGACACCTTGATCGTCTCTGCCTTCATATAACGTACCTTCAGGATCAATAAGGTAGTTGTAACCGATGTCGTCCCAGCCGTTCACTTCAGTGTGATACAGGTAAATATTTCGCACTACCTGCATGTAGTCGCTGACATTATTGGAAGTCGCGCTGTGATGCACGATCAGATGATCCACTTCGTTTTCTGTTCTTCCATCGACCGGGTCCGGAAGGTCCTTTCTCCATTCCTCGGTAGTGATCACATCAGGTTCTGCACATGCGCTGCTCCCTTTTTTAAGAAGAGGGAAGCCTGCATTCATCGAAGGAGCAGCCATTAAATAGATCTTGATCAAGCCGCGATAATTGCCCGGATCGATCTGTAGCTCTTCAGAGCGTCCGTCGGTAACGAATAGGGGAGATCGCAGTTTGTCTTTGGGATCCTGCCCGGTGATAACATACACCTCAAAGCTGTCTCCCGATGAAGTGAACATTTTTGTGCCTTCGGGGAAGTTTTTGTCTTCAAACTCCAGCATGATCGCGCTGAAAGCAACGTGGGACTTGATATTTTGCAGGTCTTCGCAGATCACCGGAATCTCCAGATACTGAACCAATCCACTTGGAGAGAGGCCTGCTTCATCAAATCGACT
>VMDK01000049.1 GCA_008080835.1 Sphingobacteriia bacterium
CATGGACGCCGGCAAATTCCACATTCCTCTTTTGCTTTTTGGAGGTCCCGTAACACAGCCTGTGAAAATACACACACCGACCAGTCAGGTAGGTGTTTTTAACCTCGTCCAGGATCTATACGACCTCAAAGGTGAATCTATGTTCAAGGATTATGACCTGTTCGACAGCCACGAAGCGTTCTATGGGTATCGTGAAGGAGGTGGATTGGTCGATGATGGAGGTTGGTACTATTTCGATATGCCTTCAGGAAGATCTAAAGGAGATGGACAGCAGATCACCAGGATCAAATCATACTTGAGCAAAGTAGCCCTAGGGATGGAAGAGATATCGGGACCTTAGGCGCCCCATTTCTCGTTGAGTTTGAGCCACTTCTCCAGAACATCGCGTACACAGCCACGGCCTCCATGATTTGAACTCACATAATCCGCGATCTCAATGATCTCAGGAATAGCATCTGACGGACAGCATTTGAAAGCCACCTTGCTCATGATCTTGAGGTCAGGCATGTCGTCACCCATGTATGCTGTGGTAGACAGATCTACGACTCCGGAATCAATCAGTTCATCCAATACAGCGATCTTATCTTGGACCCCGGTAAAGACTTTCTCGACACCTAATCTGTTCAGTCGAGTTACAACACCTCGAGAGTTTCCGCCGGTGATCACGATGATCTGCAAGCCTGATCGAACAGCCTTCTTTGTGGCATAACCATCCCTGATATTCATGGTACGTAGCAAGTCGCCATTGTCATTCACAAAGACGCTTCCGTCAGTGAATACGCCATCAACATCGAAAATGAAAGTTTGGATCTTCTTAAGCTCGGTCAGGTACATGGTTCAGCTTTGATTATCGCGCCACTCGTACACCCATTGAGCCTGTATCATTTCGAGATGGCCCTCGCTGCACTCTTCGCGCTTGCCCATGAAATTAGGGAGTTCCAGCACCCATTCAATGAGATCTGTGAAGCGAATGCGATAGATCTTGCTTTCGCTGAACTCGTCTCCGAATTTGTCGTACAAAGCCATCGCGATATCCTCGTGATCAGCCCATGTGATCGGTAAGTTGAATTCGTTTGACATATGATCGATTAGTGTCCGTTGAATTGATCCTGATCAGGAATGACCACTTCTACATCAGCGGTCAGTTTACATTGACAGGCCAGCCGCGAATTTAATGTTGGATTGATCGCTCTGTCAATAAAGTCATCCTCTTTATCTGTGATCTCCGGAAGCGTGTCCATCCCCTGCTCCACATATACGTGGCAGGTACTGCACGCACAAACGGCACCACAATTGTGGTGTAACTCAATATCGTTGTCCAAAGCAACGTCGAGTATGGAATCACCGTCATATCCTACACAGACCTTATCGTCCAGATCCTTGTTCTCAAATTTGAAAGAGACCTTGTACATATCAGCAGAGCGCAAATCTACTATTTTAAACCATTCTAAATAAAAAATGTTCGAGCCTAATACTAAAGGAGTTCACAATCGTTATTCTTGTAGTCGAACCATGATACGAAGCATCATTTTCCTTCTGCTCATCGGACTGGGATCCATCGTTCAGGCGACCCCTAGTGGAGATGATTTTTTAAAAATGATCGGTCATCGGGTGGACGTACCTGAAATGCAGGAACTGCTCGACACTTTAGCGACCAAGGAACTCAAAGAATCCTATCAGCCTTTCAGTGAAACCTACTCCATCGAGTCCTTTGAATATGGCATCGCTCTTGAATTCAACAAGAACTTCATCCTGAAAGAGATCCGCTTCTATGATTCGGGATATGTATACCAGAAATGTCCTTTCAAACTTCCGCTCTATCATAAGATCCGCATTCATGAGGATCGATTCTTCGATCGCTTCGGCAATTATGACAAGGATCCAAGCAATCCATTCCTGTACAACGGCCGATTCGAGAACGGAAAAGTGAAGGTCTACTTCAAGGATCGACATTCCGAACTGATCACACTTACCTATAACGAGGAAGCGTTGAACCGTTCGGATCGCGAGTCTCTCGCGCATTGGGGATTTCGAGTGATACCTGACGGAAAATGT
The DNA here is from genome assembly GCA_008080835.1 of Sphingobacteriia bacterium. Classification (GTDB taxonomy): domain Bacteria; phylum Bacteroidota; class Bacteroidia; order NS11-12g; family UBA9320; genus VMDK01. Next base: position 2,056 of record VMDK01000049.1, read on the forward strand.
CTGAACACTCCTTTTGGCGGCACGCCTTGTTATGAAGGCATGTCAGAAATGGTTTGGCCCGATCGCAATTTGAAACTAAAAGCCATGTTCAAATATGGAGTTCCTCATGGCAAAGGTGGTTTTGAAGATACCACCGGGATGAAGTACGATGGTTCATTCAAGCTGGGATTCTTGTGGGGTATCGGGCAGCTTGTCGTTCCCGGACAATTCCAATATGCAGGAGAGTTTCTCATGGGAAAAAGAAACGGAAAAGGCACTGCATCTTACACCAACGGCACACGTTATGCCGGTCACTGGCTCAATGACAAAATGGATGGATACGGCACCTTTTGGTACAGCGAGAACTATGTCTACACAGGTCAATTCTCTCAGGACGAGATCAAAGGGAAAGGGAAACTGAGTACTCCCGAAGGATCGATCACGGGCTCATTCCGAAAAGGCAGACCACATGGTTTTGCCGAACAATATGTGAACACTAGTCAAACAACCTTGAGCGGAACGTATGTAGATGGCAAAAAGCAAGGTGAATTCACCTTGAAAAGCCCATTCTACGGTGTAAAGAAACTCTACTTTGAGAATGATGTAGAAGTAGCAGACCCCAATGCGGGTAATTAACTCACAGCTCCTTCTTTAAGCAGCAATTGAAGGGTCTTACCTGATTTGTGCTCCAGGGCAATGCTCTTACCCTTGGTATATGGCTCAATATTCTTCGGATCCTTGAAGTTGAAAACCGTGAACAACTGAAGACCGGTCTCTTTTTTGACGATAAAGCTGTTCTCAAGAGTCTCTAACAACTTCTCAAGTCGCGCTTCATCATTGTTCAATACCATACTGAAGGAGATCGCGGTATTCTGCATCACATTTATCTGGATCCCGGTTGTTGCACACGCGTCAAAGATCTCGCTCAGGTGATCCTCTACGATAAACGAAAAGTCTTTCGTCGAGATCGACAGCAGTACCTGATCGTCCTTGAAGATATAGCAAGGGATATCGATCAATTCCTTGCGCTGATGATCGGCAACAATGGTTCCACTTGCCTCAGGATCCACAAAGGACCGAACATGAAGTGGAATGGTCTTACGCATCAAAGGCTGTATGGTCTTCGGGTGGATCACCGACGCACCGTAATAAGCCAATTCGATCGCTTCCTTGAAACTGATCTCTGAAATGAGCTCCGTTTTTTCTACCCGCTTTGGATCAGCATTCAACACCCCCGGAACGTCTTTCCAGATGGTCACACTCTCGGCATCCAAACAGTAAGCGAAGATCGCGGCTGAATAATCCGAACCTTCTCGACCAAGGGTCGTCGTCTTGTTCGTAATAGACCTCCCGATAAAGCCCTGTGTGATGACAAATTGCTTCGAAACCAGTTTCCGGAGCATCTTGCCCACGAGCGATTCAGTTCGACTCCAGTTCACCCGAGCCCGGCGATGATGTTCGCTGGTCACAATGAAATTCCGGGCATCGAGCCAACGATTCGAAACTCCATGCTTGTTCAGGAACTGGCTTACGATCTTGGTAGAGATCATTTCCCCGAAAGAGATGATGCGATCATAGGCTTGATCATAGCTCAGTTCACCCGGTTCGGTCTCGAGCAGACATTCCAGTTCGATGAACAGGTTCTCTACTTCATAGTATTCATGAGAGTCCTCCTCAAGCAGATCATTGATGATCTCGCGGTGGAAGGATTTCAATTCATCCAAAAGCTTGGACACATCCTTACCGGTCATGTAAGCTTCGCACACTTTCTCGAGCAAATTCGTGGTCTTTCCCATAGCGCTGATCACAACAACAATGTTGGCTCCCTGATAGGAGCGAAGAATGGTCGCTACGTTCTTGACCGCTTCTGCATTTTTCACAGAAGCCCCACCGAATTTGAATACTTGCATGTCCCTAATTTGCCCTGTGCAGGCCTATATTTGCGGCAACAAAGGTAGAGCATCTGCATGGAAAAGAAACGAGTCATAACCCTCAGTCAGTTCATCGCTGACGAGCAAGCGAAATTTCCCGAATCGTCCGGTGATCTGTCCAAGATCTTCCGGGACATCAAACTGGCGTCCAAGATCGTGAACCGCGATGTTCGCAAGGCCGGCTTGGTAGACATCCTGGGTGCGCATGGCTCTATCAACGTTCAGGGAGAAGAGGTCAAGAAACTCGACGTACTCGCCAACAACGAATTCATCGCCAGTATTCAGGCGGGAGGTGACTGTTGCGCGTTGATCTCGGAGGAAGAGGATTATATCCGACACATGAACCCGGATGCGAAATATATCGTAGCTATAGACCCACTTGACGGTTCAAGCAACATTGATGTGAATGCCACGATCGGGACCATCTTTTCCATCTATCGTCGGATCAGTCCGAAAGGTTCACCGGTGACCGAAGCGGATTGCCTGCAAAAAGGGACCAATCAGGTCGCTGCAGGTTATGTGATCTACGGATCATCGACCATGATCGTGTATACCACCGGTCAAGGTGTGAATGGATTCACATTGGACGTTTCCATTGGTGATTTTTGTCTGAGTCATCCAAATATTCAGATCCCGCAGGACGGAAAGATCTACTCTGTAAATGAAGGAAACTTCCCGGTGATCCCGTTGGAAGTGCGTGAGTATATCAAATATTGCAAAACTCCGGACGCATCGACCAATCGCCCGTTCAGCGCGCGATACATTGGCTCACTTGTAGCTGATTTTCACCGTAACCTGCTCAAAGGAGGGATCTTCATGTATCCTTCAACGGAAACTGCTCCTACGGGAAAATTGCGTTTGATGTATGAGTGTAATCCGATGGCTTTCATTTTGGAACAAGCCGGAGGAAAGGCGATCGATGGTGTAGGACGGATCATGGAGGTAGAACCAACTGAATTGCATCAGCGTGTACCAGTTTACATGGGTAGCACCAAGATGGTAGAGAAACTGGAAACGTATCTGAATTCTTCAGAAGCTGCGCAATAGATCAGCGCTTTTCGTACCAATCCGAACCGCGTTTGGAGCTCGGTGTCACGATCGGATCGTGATTTTTCAAGAACCAGGCACTCAACAAAGCCGCGGCGCGATCATCATCCATGCTGTTCTCCTGTAATTTTTCCGGGCTGAAGTGATTTTGCACGAAGTGCGTATCAAAACTCCCATCGATGAAGCTCGGGTGCTCCATTACAAAGTATCCGAAGTCCAGCGTAGTTGCGATCCCCTCGATCTCGAACCGGCGGATGGCATCCTTCATGCGCTCGATAGCTTCGGTGCGATCCTTACCCCACACACAGAGCTTTGCGAACATGTTATCGTAAAAGATCGGGATCGTCGATCCTTCTTCCACGAAACCGTCGATACGAATATGATCCGCACTCGGAGGTCTGTAGCGCTCTAAAGTCCCAATATCCGGCAGGAAGTCATTGGTCGGGTCTTCCGCGCAGAGCCTCAGTTCGATGGCGTGTCCATTGATCTGAAGATCGTCCTGCGTAAAACTGAGCTTCTCTCCTCTTGCAACTCGGATCTGCCATTCGACAAGATCCAGACCTGTGATCATTTCTGAGATCGGATGCTCCACCTGAAGACGTGTATTCATTTCCAGGAAATAGAAATTCCGATTCTCATCCAGGAGGAACTCAACTGTTCCCGCACCTGTATAGTTGCACGATCGAGCCACATTGATCGCGGCATTCCCGATCTTATTTCTCAGCTCCTCATCCACAACTGCGGATGGGGCTTCTTCTACCAGTTTCTGATGCCGTCGTTGCACGCTACACTCGCGTTCAAAGGCATAGATATAGTTGCCGTGCTCATCTCCAAGCACTTGTATCTCGATATGTTTCGGGCCTCCGATGTATTTCTCGATGAAAACTGACCCATCGCCGAAGGAAGAGATCGCTTCTGAGATCGCCATCTTCATCTGACGATTGAGGTCTTCTTCTTTCTCAACGATCCGCATTCCTTTTCCTCCTCCGCCGGCACTAGCCTTGATCAATACAGGCATACCGATCTCACGTGCGATCTTCTTGGCTTCTTCAGGATCTTCCACGGCGTGTTCCGTTCCGGGCACTAAAGGAACGTCGAAGTCAGCAACCGCTTTTTTCGAAGCAAGTTTACTACCCATGACTTCCATCGCATCGGCACTCGGACCGATCAGTATGATGCCTGACTCCTGCAGCTTGCGAGCAAATGCCGGATTTTCAGACAAGAATCCGTAACCCGGATGAATGGCATCCACCTCTTCGCGCTTACAGATATCGATCAGCTTATCGGCCAACAAGTAACTTTCAGAACTCGGACCGGGACCCAGAAGGAATGCCTGATCTGCCATTCGAACATGCATGGACGTGCGATCCGCTTCGGAATACACGGCTACCGTTCGAATGCCCATCTTGCGACAAGTACGGATCACTCGAACCGCGATCTCTCCCCGGTTAGCGATCATTACTTTCTTTATGTCACGAAGAGTCTGGCTCAAAAGGGATGTATTAAGGTTTTTCGATCATGGAGAGGGTAAGCATCTCGTGCTCAGATTCATTGATCTGACCAACGCCGAATACCCCACCCGATGCGTTTGCGATCTGTACAGCAATATCTTTCAAACTATTGTAATACTGCACAGCATACGCCTTGTCCAGTTTTTTAAGAGCAGCACCCAAAGCGCTGAGTCGATTCGTCAGTTCTGCATGACGCTCTTCCCAGGCTACAGGCATAGCGTTCAAGATGGAATTCATCTCATCGGCTGCTTCCTGAGCGTCAAGTATCTTGTAGAAATCCTCCAGATCATTCTTCTCTGAATACGTTTTCACATGGATCACCTCGCTCACGCGATCGATCTCTTTATTCGACAATTCACCATCGGCCCCGCCGATCAATAATGCCACCATGTAAGGTCCTTTGAAAAACTCTTGTTTTTCTGAATCCTTGAGATTCCTGAGTTGGTACAACATTTACGCGTAATTTTGAGCGGCAAATTTATGCAAATAGGGATAATAAGGCAGGCGCAACTCCTATTTTTAAAGGAGTTGAAGTGTGAATGGCGAAACAGATATGCCATTAATGGAATTTTGGTTCAATTACTGAGTTCTGTCTTCATCTGCTATCTCATATTTTCCAGTATAAATTCCTCGACCTGGACCGCCCTGGTGTTCCTGGTCCTCTTGTTCACTTCCACCAATGCCATTGCGCGTTCATTTGCTTCTGAAAGTGAAGGGCGCATGTTGTATTATCACCAATTGAGTAATCCTTTGGCCATGTTTCTTGCTAAAGCGTTATTCAATAGCGTGATCTCAGTTGCCATCGCAATAATTGGATTTTACGTGTTCAAGGTCCTTTTAGGTACCGGGGACGAACCAATGCAGCTACTGTATCTGCTCCTGTTGTTCTCAGCGGGAAGTGGCTTATTGCTCTCTACTGTCTCAGCTATCAGTGCAAAAAGCAAAGGAGGGAATATCCTCATGCCGGTATTGGCATTTCCTCTCATGATCCCCTTGCTATTGGTATCCACTACAGCCGGCAGAAAAGTCCAATCTCAAATGGAGTTTGACGTGCTTCCCGACATTCTGGTCATGGTGTTCATCATTGCCATGATCGGAGTGCTCACAACCTTGCTTTACAAGTTTTTGTGGCAGGATTAAGCAACGAATGAATTTCACAGGAGTCTAACATATAAGAAGCGGTCTCTGAAGATTGCTCGCTTCTCTTTAAATTGCAGGCTTATGCGAAGATTCATACCATTCCTTTTTGTGCTGTTTTCGTGTGTTTTTGTCTTTGCCAAGACAGACATCACCTTAAATAAAGATGCGATCACCGAACTCAAGATGAATGCTGATTACGGTATTCCGTGGATGGGTTCCGTGGCACCTGACCTGGATCTTTCAGAGACGGAGTTCATCGAAGCATTTGTGAGCACTTACCTGAATGAGCATCATTCATTTGTCGAAGTGAAACGACAGGAAGACAACATCGGTATGACCCACGTTAGATTTCATCAGTATGCTCATGGTTTGAGGGTGGAACATGGAACGCTCATTCTGCACCTCAGGGGCGAGAGAGTGGAATCATTCAATGGAGAGGTATATCCTGTACAGGATCTTTCGAATGCCCTTCTGACCTATGAGGAAGCATTAGCCAAATACAGCTATGAGCATCCGTTGGATGTCTCTCTGATACAAACTCCGGGCGAAGAACACAGATCTCCTGTATTGATGATCAGCGAAGAAGGTTCTCTACCCGCGCCATCTTATATGATCGTGATCGCTAATGAGTCCGGTAGTCGGGAAGATCATGTGTATATCTCGGCAAGTGATGCAAGCATCCTTAGCCTTGAGCCACAGGTCATTCATACCGACTCGATGGGTACAGCTAAAACGTACTTCCGCGGTACTCAAACAGTTGTTGCCGACTACCTTGGCACGAACAGCTTCCGTATGAAGGACAACGCCCGTGACCTCAATACCTATGATGGGAATTTGGGAAATTACCTAAAAGATTCAGATAACAAGTGGGAAACCGCAGGAAAGGAAATTGCCGGAGATGTTCATTGGGGAATGGGTAAAATGAACAACTTCATGGACGATAAATTCGGTTGGAACAGTTATGCCAATAACGGGGATAGTATGGTGTCCATTCTCAATTTCGGCGGAAGCGGAAATGCATTTTGGAACCTGAGCGGCAACTATGCCACATTCCTAGTGAATAAAACAGCGAGCGTCGAGCCCTGTGCAGCGATGGATGTGGTTGGACATGAATTCGGTCATGGTATCTGTGATGAAAATGCCGACATGGTGTACACAGGTGAAACATGTATGCTGCACGAATCATTTGCCGACATCTCCGGTGCTGCACTGGAATATTATGTAGATAGTGCAAAGGCCAATTGGCTTTTAGGAGACGAAGTTTGGAACGGCGGGATCAGAAACATTCAAAACCCGGCAACATTCCGACATCCAAAAACATACAAAGGAACCAACTGGGGTCGTGGCTGTCATGCCAACGGAGGAGTACAGAATTATTGGTTCTATCTGGTGGCGGAAGGTGACACCGGCACCAACGACTTCAGTCATAGCTTCTCGATCCCGGGACTGGGTAGAGATACAGCCTTGCAGATCATATTCAGAGCGGTCTTCTATTATGCCCGCCCTCGGACCAACTTCCCTGATATGGCGAGCTACACCTTGAAAGCTACGAAGGATCTTTACGGAACTTGTGGCAAAGAACTTCAGCTCGTTTGGGACGCCTGGAAAGCTGTGGGTATTGAGGATACCACCGTGCAGTTGATCAACCTGGATCACGGGATCGTGGCCAACAAACTGCGCTGTACCAGTTTGCCGGTGGATCAGACCTTTAAATCAAAAGGAGATCCTACTCGATCAGTGATGTGGGACTTCGGGAATAACGATACCTCCAGCTCATTTGATGTGAGCAGGACATTCACTACATACGGACCTAAAACCGTCATGTTGAGTACAACGGTGTGTAACAAGACGTTCCGCGACACATTCACTATTCAGATCAACGCTCAACCAACCGCAGAATTCACTCCTAATCAGAATGTATTCTGCTTCAATAATGGAGATACATTGCATTGCGAAAACACCACCAAGAATCCGGATGCAAGCCAAAATCTCCTGTACAAATGGACGGTAGAGCCGTATTTATACGAATTCACAACCGAGGATCTGGCATTGCCGATCAATGGTTTACAATACAGTTTCACGGTTCAGTTGGATGCCTTTTATAAAACAGGGTGTTCTGCATCAACTCGAGACGACTTCAGTTTACTGCCGGCGCCGATCGCACAAATGAGCGCCAAGAATGTCTGTTCAGGGGAAATAGTCAAACCTACGAACTCCACCGATACGACCAGACCATTGGATCTGAGATGGGAAGTTCGACATCTGCAAACGGGAGCATTGCTTGCCACGTCCAACAAGTTTGCACCGGAATTCGACTTGAAGACCTCCGGAGAGGTCAGGATCATACTTGAAGCGACGGACCCGGAGACCAAGTGTAATTCCATTGCTATGGATACTATCGAGATCTTCAAGAACCCGACTCCTACCTTTACCAGAGAAGGAGCTTGCTTGAATGATACGGTCACTTTCACTCATACGACACAACACGACGTAAACCTCACTTGGTTCCAATGGAACTTTGGCATCTATCGCCCGTTCAACAAGGAAGTAGTGCACTTCATCCCGAGGGAAGTCGGTGTACTGAAATTCAGTTTGGAAACACGTGACGATAATGGCTGTAGAGGTATCGTATACGACAGCATTGAGATCGAAACCATCGAAGCTTCTTTTGAGGTGGAAGATTTCTGTCAGAATACTACCGGAAAGGTCATCAACAACTCTTCAGGAACCATTACAGGTTTCAGTTGGGATCTGGGTAATGGCGAAAGCAGCACCAACGCAGAGCCTGAGCTGAACTATGATCAAAGTGGGACTTATGATATCATGCTAACAGCTACTTCTGGTAATTGTAGTCATACGATAAGCAAAGAAGTTGTGGTCTACGATGTTCCACAACCGGATTTCAACATGTCGGGTGTCTGTGCAGGAGAAGATTCACATTTTGAGAATCTAACTCCCGGAGCTGATAATTCTTCATCGCGATGGAGTTTCGGAGACGGGGACACCAGTGTTGAATCAGACCCAACCCATTTCTACGAAGTAGATGAGACCACATCTTTCAATGTTCGACTTGAAATGAGCAACTCAGATGGGTGCGTAAATACCACTTCCAAAGTGATCACGATCAATGATCTGTCTAATTGCGGATTCACCTGGGAATATGCTTACCCGAGCAGAGAAGTGCATTTCATGCCTGATAGCTCGGAGTACAGCACCTACTCATGGGACTTCGGAGATGGAAATTCTTCGGACGATGTTCAACCGAAGCATCAGTATGAAAAGGATAAGAATTATGTGGTCACACTCGAGATCCAGGACAAATTTGGATGCGCCTGTCTGGGCAGAAAAAGTGTTCGTGGCCTGAATCTGGGAGTCGGATCGATCAGTGTTGAAAGCTGGGATGTATATCCAAATCCTAATGCCGGAGTAGCGATAATTTCCGGTCCGCAAGCAACAGGAAAGGTTTCGTATTCATTGACCGATATCCACGGTCGGATCGTGAAGGAAGGACAAACACGTCCCGGTGATATGATCGATCTGCAAACAGTAGCCGATGGTACGTACATGTTCAGAATACACTCGGAATCAGAACACGTGGTTCGCCGATTGGTCATTCACAGACAATAGGCCGATACTCACCCTTTTCATATAGGAGTTCCCTCGCGTTTTCCAGACCTTTGCGGCATGACGAAGAAAGCCATATTGTTCATTCTCGATGGCTGGGGTGTTGGTAAGCACGACAGCACGGACGCAGTATTCAAAGCCGGCACTCCCTACATGGACAAACTCATGTCGGAGCAGCCCGTTTCATATTTGAAGACGTACGGGACCAATGTCGGACTCCCGGATGGACAAATGGGAAATTCCGAGGTAGGGCACATGAATATCGGCGCCGGTCGCATTGTCTACCAGATGCTGGTCCGCATCAACAAAGCTTTCGAAGAAGGGAGTATCAAAGATCTGCCCGGAGTACGGGACTTGCTTCAAAAAGCAAGGAGTAAAAACGGTAAGATCCACTTGATCGGATTAGTTTCCGATGGAGGTGTTCACAGCTCCATCGATCATCTCAAAGGCCTCTGCAAACTGTTCACTGAGGAAGGACTAGATGATCGAGTGCGAATTCACTGTTTCACAGATGGCCGCGACACGGATCCACATTCTGCCAAGCGATACATTTCTGAATTGGATCGAAAAGAGGTTTTGGGAAAATCGCGTATTGCATCAATGATCGGGCGCTATTTTGCCATGGATCGCGATAAGCGTTGGGAACGAGTTAAGAAGGCTTACGATCTATTGGTCAACGGGAAAGGCGATCCACAATCATCGGCATTAGCAGGGGTTATGAGTTCGTACGCGAATCACATCACCGACGAGTTCATCGAGCCGGTAGTTGTGGTGGATGAAGATGGGGCACCGGTTGGAAAGATCGAAGATGGGGACATTGTAGTTTCCTTCAACTTCAGAACAGATCGAGGTCGACAGATCACTACCGCTTTGAGTCAGCAAGCTTTTCACGAATACAATATGCACCCACTCGATCTGTCGTATTACACGATGACCGAGTACGACAAGAGTTTCGATAACGTGGAGATCCTATTTGAAAATCAGGATCTGGAGATGACCATGGGAGAATATCTGTCCAAGGTCGGACTCAAGCAACTAAGAGCTGCAGAAACGGAAAAATACCCACACGTTACCTTCTTTTTTAGCGGTGGGAGAGAAAATGCATACGATGGCGAGGATCGGATTTTGATACCATCGCCTAAAGTAGCTACTTACGACCTGCAACCGGAAATGAGTGCCCCTGAATTAACTGAGGCAATTGCAGGAGCGATCCGGGAAGGCAAGCATAATTTCATGTGCGTCAATTTTGCGAATCCTGATATGGTGGGTCATACCGGGGTTTTCGAAGCGATCATGAAGGCATGTGAAACGGTCGACAATTCTATGGAACAACTGGTCCCGCGAGCTACTCAAAATGGATACAAAGTCATGATCATCGCCGATCATGGTAATGCGGATAATGCCGTCAACGAAGACGGAAGCCCAAACACTGCCCACAGTGTCAATCCGGTACCTTGTATCATAGTCGGAGAAGAAGAAGGAATTCAGATCCGGGATGGCATCCTGGCGGATGTTTCTCCAACCATCTTGAAGATGATGGGACTTGATCAACCGGATGAAATGACCGGTCACTCTCTGATCGCTAAGGACAATTGATTTGCAGAGCGAGATCAAACTAGAGCTGGCAGAAATGGGCGAAGATGGCTATCACATCTTCTGCGAAGCAAAGGTGAATGGCATTGACGTCAGAGCGCTAATCGATACCGGAGCCAGCAAAAGCGTGGTGACCAGAGCCTTTTCAAAACGATTAGTAAATGTCACACCCATCGTATATAAGGATTCTCATTCCAGCGGTGTGGGTGGTGAAGTGATCCAACCAGACTTCATTCAGGTCGAGAGTGTCAAAATGGGCAAGATCAAACTCAAAGATGTCATCATCGGCATTCTGGATCTTGATCATGTGGAAGAAGTATACAATGCCGTGAATGTGGAGCCGTTTGAATTTCTGATCGGGGCCGACTTATTGGTGATGTATCGGGCCAGTATTGATCTGCGAAAAGGAAAAATGAAGATCAGAGGCTAGGTGCAACAAGAAAAAACCCCACTGGACAGACCAGTAGGGTTTCTACACACTTAAAGAACTATAAAACTAAATAATGAATGGCTTTAAAAGCCTGTTGGCCTATCTGACGTAGTTGTAGTTCAACGTACTACCGTTAACCACAAATTCTGTTTTCAATTCTGTCTCGGTCAGCGTTTTCAGCTCCATGTTCACCGGATCTTCTGTTCCCATAAATAAGACATCTATGGAGCTGGAGTCGCTAACCGAGAATTCCCAGGTTCCGATCGGTTCCCAGCTGTCGTTGTTCATCAGGAAGAAGAAAGCACCTTCTTCTGTGAACAAGTACTTAGTGGCACCGTCGGTAGTTTCTGCCTGACCATTTCTGAATGTTTCTTTTAATACCCATTCCTGAGCGATCTTATCCATGATGGAAAGTTCGGGTTCCTCTTTGTTATCGTCTTGTTGGATCGGTGTGGGAGTCACTGAATCGTCTGAGCAAGAACGCACGGTCATGATCAGTGCTGTAGCAAGTAAAATGATGTAATTGATTTTCATGATAATTTCCTTTTGTTCATGAGTAAGACCAAAGAATGGGGACTTTTCGCTGCGCTGAAAAAGGGTAAATTCACGGCTTTAGTGACGAACGCCACGAATCCTGTGATGTATGTTCAAAATTTAATGATGAACGTCGGGGCGCTTATAATCAACGCTTTAGGATAATATCCAGAACCTTGTCCTTATGCGTCCGTCCCAAGGGTATCTGGCCTAGTTCGTTGATCTCTATGCCGGATGATGAAACCGAGCGCACGTGATCAGTATTCACCACGTAGGATTTGTGAACCATCAAGAAATTATCCGCACCCAGTTGCTGTTGAAACTCTTTCAAGGTACTCCGAATGATGAGCATTTCTCCGCCTTTTACATGGAGCTTCACGTAGTTCTGCATGGATGAGACACAGAGTATCTCCCCGGGATCTACTTTTTCGTACTTGCCTTCGTGCTTCACGAAAAAAGGATCGTCAGTTCCAATAGCACCTGCTCGAAATCTATATACCTCCTGCGCTTTTTGTACCGCTGCGGTGAGACGATCGGGTGAGACGGGTTTTAGCAAATAGTCAACGGCGTGTAGTTCGTAGCTCTCTACTGCAAAATCATGGTATGCAGTCACATAGATGAATAACGGGAGATCACCCTCGTATTTTTTTACGAAGTCGATCCCGGATAGCCCCGGCATTTCAATGTCCAAAAAGATGAGGTCGACTGACTCGCGTTCGAGAATTTCAGAGAGTTGATCGGTGTCACCTGCTTCACCAACCACTTCTACGAGTGGGATCTGTTCCAAATAGGATCTTAATCCGGAACGCGCCAAAGGCTCGTCATCGACAACTATGGATCTAAGCTTCATCGGTATCCCAATTTACTTCCAATTTAGCAATTGCCGTTTTGCCAACAATATGAAGAGAGAATGCTGCCCGCTCACCGTAGATCAGCTCCAGTCTCTTTTTTAAGTTTTCAAGCCCTAATCCTCCTTTGGTCCTATCTGATGTCACTTTTTGGGCAATGGTATTCTCCACTTTGTACTTCAAACCGGATGCGTCTGATGTTAGGACCAGCGATATCTCTCCTCCCTCACCACTGGCGGAGTATTTAAAGGCATTTTCCAGTGGAATGATCATGAGCAATGGTGCGATCTCTCGGGTCATATCCCCTGAAATGGAGAGGTCAACCTTAAAGCCATCCTCCTTTCTGATCTTCTGCACTTCGACATACTTCTGGAGATATGCCACCTCATCTGCCAGGGAAACCATTTGATTCCCCGTTTCATACAACTGGTAGCGCAGCAGATCGCTGAACTCATGAATGAGTTTCCGTGCATTCGAATTGCTCTCCTCCACGAGAAAATAGAGGTTATTCAATGTATTGAACACGAAATGTGGATTGATCTGTGCCTTGAGGTAATCCAACTCAGCGCGCACCCTCTCTTTCTCCAATCGATCACTTATTGTGCGCTGTTCCAGCCATTTTTGATAGTATCGAGTTCCGGTGAGGAATATCATTCCGAATGCCAGGACCAAATAGCTGTCAAAGATCTGATAGCTCAAGGTCCGAAACACGCGCTCAAACTCTTCCTATAATCCGGTGGTTATTCGATAAATGCCATAATGCACATAATAAAACGCCACCACTCCAATTGCATAAACAACTACAACAGATGCAATGAACGAGGTGTAGTACAACCAAGCACTTAGTTGTTGAGTGATCCGGTTTCTAGTCCAATCTATGAGTCTCAGACTCAATATGATCATTCCAAGATCTGCCATAGCCGTAAGGGTGATCTGAATGATCTCCGCCACTCGGAAGTCATCGCGAAATGCAAAGCGATAGATGAACAACAGTGCAAAAAGGAGGGAATACCACCAAATATTCTTACGCGGTCTTTCTGAATGCATTTCAACAAAGCTATTCAGAAATATGATTCGCAATCAACAACGAGAGAGCACAACTTGAATTCACCAAACAACAAAATTGTCTCGCAGGTTGGTTAGTATGGATTACTCCTCATGCTCGACCGCTAGAAGTGACCTGAGATTGTCACACAACTTCGTTATATTTAACATACCTTAATGGTGGCATGCATAGACGAAAGCTAAATAGGTTGGTATTCTTCTTCTCACTTCTCATTTTTTGGGCATGTTCCCAAGAGAACGACCTTGGAAGACCTACTTATGCTCATCCTACAATAGAACCTCTTCCTTATCTTCCTGTTTACCCGGGCTCGTATTGGATCTATGTTGATAGTAAAGGAGACACTATTGTCAAGTCATCAGCCAAAGAATACAGATCTGTGAGTGCAGATTGCCAAGGCTCTGAAGATTCGATCATGGTTCCATTTTATGACGGGATGTACATTCATGGGTACAATTACATCATGTGTACTGATTATCCTCTTGCCAAGAATAAACGCTTTCATGGTATTCTCAGAGATGACTCTGTTGGAACCTTGGTGCAATATTGGTCCATTCCAAGAGGGTTTAACAGTACACAAATTATTGAAAGAAGAGACTTCAGCTTAATTGTAAATGGTGAGCAATACGATAGCGTGCTAGTGGTGCTTGACTATTCAAGTGGTGGAGGTCTTTACAACAACGATCCCTATATAGAAAACAGCAGGAAGTATTATGCAAAGAATGTCGGATTGATTCTGGAAGAAGGAGGCAACTACGTTACAAGAAAGGCATTGATTGCGTACTACATCAACAGATGATTACAACTTCGAGAAATGGGCTAAAGAGAGAATATTAACCTATGGATCAGATAGTCCACTGATCGTGAACTAACGCGATCAGATACAGATGTCCGTCGATGACATCGAAAACAAGTTTGAGCTGGGCCCAGTCCATACCACCAAATTCTTCGGTTCCATTCACATAATAACTCATGTGATACGAGTCCTTAAAGTAGTCGCGAAGATTGTTCAAGGAATTTCCGTACGATGAATATGTCTGGAATTCCACCTTATCGGCAGCACGGAAGTCTCTGTCATAGACAAAGCGATCATGATATTTTCCAAACGTCACCTCGATGGGATCACCGCTTCCATCGTAACTGCCCCATACTCTGAGTACTGACGTATCTCCAAGGAGAAGGGTCTCCTTATCAACGACTTGCTGCCCATCATGGATGTACGCATAAGGTGCAAGGTGAAGTCCCCTTTTCTTGTGAACGAATTTGCTCAAAGTGGGATAATCCGCTGTGCTCAAAGCATTGAGAATGCGAACTGCCACGCGACCGACCATTTGCGAATCCACACCGTTGACTTCGATCATAGGAGGTTGATGCATAGTGGTATCCCCCGTGGACAAACTATCGCTCGGATCTCCGGGTAGCAGCTCCGAGGATATCACCGCAGCCGTACTTGATAGTTGTCGCCAATGACGCAATGCCACCAAACTTCCTGAAAAAGCGATCAGGAAGATAATTACCTTATGCCATTCCTTCAATTGCATCGGAGGACATTAAAGATTTGTAAAAAGCCCGAGATCAGGCTTCTCCACCCGGTCCAAAGTTCATCGGGAACTCAGGTAGAGCTTCGTGTGATTTGATCTCCCCGAACTGATTCTCGAACTTCTGGATATTCTCGCTCAAAGCCATCATCAGACGCTTTGCGTGTTGTGGTGATAGGATCACCCTTGACTTGACCTTCGCTTTCGGCGTTCCGGGCATCATGCGAATGAAATCGACGATGAACTCAGAATTCGAATGAGAGATTATTGCCAGGTTGGAATAGATACCATCTGCAACGTCCTCGTTCAATTCCACGTCGATCTGTTGCCCTTGTTTCTTTTCTTCAGCCATTTTTCTTGTGTTTAGTTCTGTTGGAGCAAAAAAAATGCCTCTAATATTAGAGGCATTTTTGTCAGTTTATTAGTGAGTGGTTAAATACTACTTCGCAGCTTCAACCTCTCCAACCGTTTCCGGTTCATCTTCTTTTGCAGACATGAGCAGGTCGTACTCTTCACGAGAACCTACAACGAGGTCTTCGTAAGCGCGCATTCCCGTTCCTGCAGGGATCAAGTGACCTACGATCACATTCTCCTTCAGACCGAGCATGTTGTCTACTTTACCCGCTATGGCTGCTTCATTGAGCACTTTCGTGGTTTCCTGGAAGGAAGCGGCAGACATGAAGCTCTCTGTTCCTAGAGATGCTTTTGTGATACCCATGAGCAATGGCTCAGAAGTGGCAGGAACCGCATCCCGTACTTGTACAGGCTTGAGGTCCTTTCTCTTCAGTACAGAGTTCTCATCACGCAGTTTACGCATGCTGACAATCTGTCCTGCCTTGAGCTCAGTGGAGTCTCCCGAATCTGCAACAACCTTCTTGTCATAGATCCAATCGTTCTGCTCTTTGAATTCGAATTTACTAACCGCTTCACGTTCCAGGAACTTGGTATCTCCCGGATCCACGATGGTTACCTTCTGCATCATCTGGCGAACGATCACTTCGATGTGTTTATCGTTGATCTTCACACCCTGTAGGCGATATACTTCCTGAATACCATTCACTACGTAACGATGTACTGCACTTGGTCCTTCAATGGCAAGGATATCTCTCGGAGTGATAGAACCGTCGGAAAGTGGTGTACCCGCTTTCACGAAGTCATTATCCTGAACCAGGATGTGCTTACTCAGTGAAACGAGGTATTTCTTCTTGATACCTTCCTTCGACTCGATGATGATCTCTCTGTTACCTCGCTTGATACCACCGTAGCTTACCACACCGTCGATCTCAGATACAACGGCAGGGTTCGATGGGTTACGCGCTTCGAAAAGTTCAGTCACACGTGGAAGACCACCCGTGATATCACCAGTCTTACCGAGAACACGAGGGATCTTGGAAAGGATAGTACCGGCTTTGATCTTAGCGTTCTCCTCTACGTTGATGTGAGCTCCCACAGGAAGGTTGAATTCCTTGATGGTTTCTCCTTTCTTATCAACGAGAATGATCGCAGGAGCAAGTTTCTTATCTCTGTTCTCGATAAGTACTTTTTCCTTGAATCCGGTTTGTTCATCGATCTCATCCTTATACGTGACACCGTCGATGATGTCTTTGAATTCGATCTTTCCTTCCTGATCACTGAGGATCACGGCGTTATATGGGTCCCAGCTACAGATCACATCGCCTTTCTTCACCTTGGCTTTATCCTTCACCCTAAGGATGGATCCATAAGGAACGTTCATGATAGTAAGTGTTTCCTTCGACTTCTTATCGAGGATCTTTATCTCACCAGATCGTCCTACAACAACCTCTTGCTTCTCTCCTTCATCGGTGACCTTGCTAACGGTTTTGATCTCGTCGAATTCAAGAACACCTTCCATTCTGACCTGTAATTGTGACTCAGCTGCAATGTTCGATGCAGTACCACCCACGTGGAATGTACGCAGTGTAAGCTGTGTACCCGGCTCCCCAATAGATTGTGCTGCGATCACACCTACAGCTTCTCCAACCTGGACCATACGGCCGGTTGACAAGTTTCGTCCGTAGCACTTGCTACAAGTACCGCGACGAGACTCACAAGTCATTACAGAACGCATCTCGATAGAATCGATCTCAGCCTCTTCGATCGCACTTGCGATCAGTTCAGTGATCTCCCCTCCGGCTTCTACGAGCACCTCATCCGTTTTAGGATGAGTTACCTCAAAGAGTGCAGTTCGGCCGAGGATTCGGTCATAAAGACTTTCCACGATCTCATCATTCTCCTTGAGTGCAGATATTTCAATTCCGCGAAGTGTCTCACAGTCGTGCTCGGTAACAACCACGTCCTGCGCAACATCGTGTAACCTTCTCGTAAGGTAACCCGCATCCGCAGTTTTAAGGGCTGTATCGGCAAGACCTTTACGCGCACCGTGCGTAGAGATAAAGTACTCGAGGATCGAAAGTCCTTCTCGGAAGTTCGAGAGGATCGGGTTCTCGATGATCTCACCTGTACCACCATGTCCGGTCTTCTTCTGAGGCTTGGCCATCAGACCCCTCATACCACCGAGCTGACGAATCTGCTCTTTAGAACCCCTCGCACCGGAGTCAAGCATCATAAAGATCGGGTTGAAACCTTGATCGTCATTTGCAAGCTTGGTGATCAACGCGTCAGAAACGCGTGAGTTGATCCTTGTCCAGATATCGATCACCTGGTTATAACGTTCGTTATTGGTGATGAATCCGTTGTTATAGTTGAACGTGATCTCGTCTACTTCTTCCTTCGCCTGAGCGATCAGTTGATCTTTCTCATCCGGCAACACAACGTCGCTGATGTTGAACGAAAGACCACCTGTGAATGAGTAGCGGAATCCGAGGTTCTTGATATTATCGAGGAATTCAGATGTTTTTGCAATTCCTACTTCTTTCACCATGTTACCGATGATATCACGCAACGATTTCTTAGTGAGCAGGGCATTGATGTATCCGAGTTCTTCAGGTACGAATTCATTGAAAATTACCCGTCCAACAGTGGTTTCGATGACCTCCTCCTTCAACTCACCTTCAGCGAGTACAGTCGTTTTCACTTTGATCACCGCATGTAGATCTGCACGACCTTCGTTGTGCGCGATCTTCACTTCCTCTGCAGAGTAGAAGGTCAATCCTTCTCCTTTAACCGGCTTTTTCTTCGTATGCTTTCTAGGCTTGGTCAGATAGTACAGACCAAGAACCATATCCTGAGATGGTACAGCGATCGGAGCTCCGTTCGCAGGGTTCAGAATATTGTGTGGTGCAAGCATGAGGATCTGAGCTTCCAATACGGCTGCATTACCAAGAGGTACGTGAACCGCCATTTGGTCACCGTCGAAGTCGGCGTTGAAACCGGTACAAACGAGTGGGTGAAGCTGGATGGCCTTACCCTCGACCAATTTTGGTTGGAATGCCTGGATACCCAATCTGTGAAGAGTCGGAGCACGGTTAAGCAATACCGGGTGTCCTTTGAGGATATTCTCGAGGATCTCCCAGATCACCGGATCCTTGCGATCGACGATCTTCTTCGCTGATTTCACCGTCTTCACGATACCGCGCTCGATGAGCTTACGGATGATGAACGGTTTGAACAGCTCGCTTGCCATTCCCTTAGGAAGTCCACATTCGTGAAGCTTCAACTTAGGACCTACTACGATCACAGAACGACCGGAGTAGTCGACACGTTTACCGAGAAGGTTCTGACGGAAACGTCCTTGCTTACCTTTAAGCATATCACTCAAAGATTTCAGAGGTCGGTTACCGCTTGCCTTCACGGCATTGGCACGTCGAGTATTATCAAGAAGGCTGTCTACAGCTTCCTGCAACATACGTTTCTCGTTACGGAGGATCACTTCAGGGGCTTTGATCTCCATCAAACGCTTCAAGCGGTTGTTACGGATGATCACCCTTCGGTACAGGTCGTTGAGATCCGAAGTCGCGAATCGTCCACCATCCAGAGGTACGAGTGGTCGCAACTCAGGTGGGATCACAGGGAGGATCTTCATGATCATCCACTCCGGCTTGTTCTCAAAGCGGCTGTTCGCATCGCGGAAAGCTTCGATCACCTTCAAGCGCTTCAAGGCTTCCGCCTTACGCTGCTGAGAGGTTTCATTTGCTGCCTGGTGACGCAAGCTGTAGCTCAAGTCATCAAGGTCCAGACGAGAGAGGAGTTCCCAAAGGGCTTCAGCTCCCATCTTCGCAATGAATTTATTAGGATCGTTGTCTTCAAGGTATTGGTTCTCCTTTGGAAGTGCATCCAGGATGTCGAGGTATTCTTCCTCAGTAAGGAAATCGAGATAGTTCACACCATCTTGCTCCTTCACACCCGCCTGGATCACTACATAACGTTCGTAGTAGATGATCATGTCGAGCTTCTTCGTAGGAAGACCGAGCAAGTAACCGATCTTATTCGGAAGTGAGCGGAAGTACCAGATGTGTGCTACAGGGACTACCAATTCGATATGTCCCATGCGCTCACGGCGAACTTTCTTCTCAGTAACTTCCACACCACAGCGGTCACATACGATCCCTTTGTAACGGATACGCTTGTATTTACCACAGTGACACTCATAGTCCTTCACAGGTCCGAAGATCCGCTCACAGAACAATCCACCCATCTCCGGCTTGTAGGAGCGGTAGTTGATCGTTTCAGGCTTGGTCACTTCTCCATTCGATCTCTGGAGGATCATTTCAGGTGAAGCCAGACCAATGCGAACTGTTTTGAAGTTGCTTTTTATTTTCTGTTCTTTTCTTGTGTAAGCCATTGTCGTCTTTTTGTGTGTTAAAACCAGGGGATTATTCGAATGTCACTTCCAGTCCAAGTCCACGTAGCTCGTGAAGGAGTACGTTGAATGATTCAGGAATGCCTGGTTCTACTGAGTTATCCCCTTTAACAATTGCCTCATATGTCTTGGCTCTTCCGATGATATCGTCAGACTTAACAGTGAGGATCTCACGGAGTATGTTGGATGCACCGAATGCCTCGAGTGCCCAAACCTCCATCTCACCGAAACGCTGACCACCGAACTGAGCCTTACCACCCAGAGGTTGCTGAGTAATGAGCGAGTAAGGTCCAATGGAACGTGCGTGCATCTTGTCGTCAACCATGTGGCCGAGTTTCAACATGTATATCACACCCACAGTGGTTTGTTGATCGAAACGTTCTCCGGTCAATCCATTGTAGAGGTACGTTGCACCATTGGCTGGCACTTTCGCCTTCTTGACATATTCTTCGATATTGCTTTCTGTTGCTCCGTCGAAGATCGGAGTCGCGAACTTCAGTCCAAGTTCAAGACCTGCCCATCCGAGAACAGTCTCGTAGATCTGTCCAAGGTTCATACGAGAAGGTACACCAAGTGGGTTCAATACGATGTCCACCGGAGTTCCATCTTCAAGGAATGGCATGTCCTGCTCAGGAACGATACGCGCAACGATACCCTTGTTACCGTGACGACCCGCCATCTTGTCCCCTACTTTCAGCTTACGCTTAGAGGCCAGGTAGATCTTCGCCAGTTGTAGGATACCGGTTGGAAGCTCATCACCAACGCTGATCGCAAAATGCTGACGCTTGTAGTCGGTGATCACCTTGTTCTTCTTCGACTTGTAGTTGTTCAGAATCTCAGCAACCAACGCATTTTTCTTGTCGTCGGCTGTCCATCCGTGATAACTCACGAAGTCGAAATCGATTTCGTTCAGGTTCTTCATGGTGAACTTGGTTTTCTTCGGGATCACTTCCTCGAAGTACACGTTGTTCACACCTTGTGAAGTCCTTCCGCTCACAACTTTGAAGAGTTTCTCGATGAGTTGCTCTCTCAGTTGTGCGAGATTCTTATCGTGTTCTGCGTCAAGCTTGGCCAGTTTGATCTTGTCCTCAGCTTTAGCAGTTTTGTCCTTTTTAACTCTTGAGAAGAGTTTCTTATCGATCACGATCCCACGGGTTGATGGAGATGCTTTCAGTGAGGCATCCTTCACATCACCTGCTTTATCACCGAAGATCGCGCGGAGAAGTTTTTCTTCCGGAGACGGCTCGGTCTCTCCCTTAGGAGTGATCTTACCGATCAGGATGTCACCTTCTTTCACTCGAGCACCAATACGGATCAAACCGTTTTCGTCGAGGTTTCGGGTAGCTTCTTCGCTGACGTTCGGGATATCGTTGGTCAATTCTTCCTCACCACGTTTAGTATCTCGTACTTCGAGATCGTACTCAATGATGTGGATCGACGTATAGTAATCGTCTTTAACCACTTTTTCCGAGATCACGATCGCATCCTCGAAGTTGTACCCTTGCCAAGGCATGAAGGCAACTTTCAAGTTACGTCCCAGCGCGAGTTCACCATCCTGAGTGGCGTATCCTTCACACAGAACTTCACCTTTTGTCACTTTCTGGCCTTTCTTAACGATAGGCTTCACATTGACACAGGTGTTTTGGTTCGTGCGACGGAACTTGATCAGCGGGTAGGTTTTGAGTTCTCCAACAAAACTGGTGATCTCATCTTCTTCGCTCAAATTGTAACGAATTCGGATCTCTTGTGCATCCACATATTCCACGACACCATCACCTTCCGCGAGGATCACATTACGTGAATCCATGGCCACTTTACCTTCCAATCCGGTTCCGACGATCGGTGATTCCGGACGAAGAAGTGGCACCGCCTGACGTTGCATGTTCGATCCCATCAAGGCACGGTTGGCATCATCGTGCTCAAGGAATGGGATAAGAGATGCCGCGATCGAAACGATCTGGTTAGGTGCTACGTCCATGTAGTCGACCTCTTCAGGAGTCACGATCGGGAAGTCACCTTCGTTACGTGCTTTGATATCATTATTCTGGAATGTACCGTCTTCGTTGACAGGTGCGTTGGCCTGTGCGATGATCTTGGTATCTTCCTCTTCGGCACTGAGATAGACCACGTCTTTCTCAGAACCCATTTTCCCATCGGTTACTTTACGGTATGGAGTTTCGATGAATCCCATACTGTTGATCTTTGCATGTACACAAAGAGACGAGATCAGACCAATGTTCGGTCCTTCAGGAGTCTCGATGGTACACAGACGACCATAGTGCGTATAGTGAACGTCACGAACCTCGAAACCGGCACGATCTCTCGAGAGACCTCCAGGTCCGAGTGCGGACATCCTTCTTTTGTGAGTTACCTCAGCGAGTGGATTCGTTTGATCCATGAACTGAGACAGCTGGTTGGTTCCAAAGAAGGAGTTGATCACTGACGACAGAGTCCGCGCGTTGATAAGGTCGGTCGGTGTGAAGACCTCGTTATCGCGGATATTCATACGCTCACGGATGGTACGGGCCATACGCGCCAGTCCTACTCCGAACTGACTGTAAAGTTGCTCACCCACAGTACGAACACGACGGTTGCTCAAGTGGTCGATATCATCGACGTCTGTTCTTGAGTTACTCAACTCGATCAAGTATTTGATGATCGAGATGATGTCGTCGTTGGTCAGCACGCGGATCTCGTCAGAGATATCCAGGTGCAATTTCTTGTTGATACGGTATCGACCTACTTCTCCCAGATCATATCGTTTGTCGGAGAAGAAGAGGCGATCGATGATACCACGGGCGGTTTCCTCATCCGGTGGATCAGTATTCCTCAACTGGCGATAGATATGCTCTACCGCTTCTTTACCGCTGTTAGAAGTATCTTTCTGCAGGGTGTTATGGATGATCGCGTAATCGTTACGTGAAGCTTCCTCTTTGTTAAGGATAATGGTCTTCACACCTGATTCCAGGATCTCTTCCATGTGGTCGGCTTCCAGGATCGTATCACGTTCGAGGATCACCTCGTTACGTTCGATAGAAACCACTTCACCCGTATCCTCATCCACGAAGTCCTCGATCCAAGAACGAAGGACCCTTGCAGCGAGACGACGACCGATGCATCGTTTCAGACCGGTCTTGGTCACCTTGATCTCTTCAGCGAGGCCGAAGATGTCGAGAATGTCTTTATCGGATTCGAATCCGATCGCTCTTAGGAGCGTAGTTACCGGGAACTTTTTCTTACGGTCGATGTAAGCATACATCACATTGTTCACGTCCGTTGCGAACTCGATCCAGCTTCCTTTGAAAGGAATGATCCTCGCGGAGTACAGCTTGGTACCGTTGGTGTGGTACGACTGTGCGAAGAACACACCGGGTGAACGGTGCAGCTGAGAAACGATGACCCGCTCGGCCCCGTTGATGATGAAAGTACCTTTCGGCGTCATGTATGGGATGGTACCGAGATACACATCCTGTACGATGGTCTCAAAGTCTTCGTGTTCGATATCGTTACACGACAATTTGAGTTTGGCCTTGAGAGGCACGGCGTAAGTCAGACCGCGATCGATACATTCTTCCATGGTGTATCTCGGAGGATCCACGAAGTAATCGAGGAACTCGAGCACGAAGATGTTTCGGGTATCGGTGATCGGGAAGTTTTCGCTGAACACCTTGTAGAGACCTTCATTGGCTCTGTTTTCAGACGAGGTGTCGAGTTGGAAAAACTCCTGGAATGACTTCAATTGTACATCGAGGAAGTCGGGATAAGGTACGACTTCCGGGATCGACGCGAAGCTGATCCTTTGGCTGTTTTTTTGAACGTTAGACAAGGCGATAAAAATTTAGGTGAAACCCGGGTAAAACAAATATTTCGTTGAAACACAGATAGACCCGCAGCTTTAGCTGGGGTCTATCCGGTATTATTTAGAAGCGATTACTTGATCTCAACTTCAGCTCCTGCTTCTTCAAGTTTGGCTTTCAAAGCTTCCGCTTCGTCTTTCGCTACGCCTTCCTTGAGTTCTTTTGGAGCTGAGTCTACCATCTCTTTTGCTTCTTTCAAGCCCAAGCCAGTGAGTTCTTTCACGACTTTAACGACTTGAAGCTTAGAAGCACCAGCTGAAGTAAGTACAACTGTAAATTCAGTTTGTTCTTCGCCTCCTCCAGCTTCTCCGCCTGCTGCCGGTCCGGCTGCTACTGCAACTGAAGCTGCTGCTGGTTCGATTCCGTACTCATCCTTAAGGATGTCTGCCAATTCGCTTACTTCTTTTACAGTAAGGTTGACTAGTTGTTCTGCAAATTCTTTCAGGTCTGCCATTTTCTTTAACTAAAAGTGTTCGAGATTAATTTTCTTTTTCTGATAATGTTTTGAGGAGTCCGGCCAATGTGCCACCACCCGATTGAAGGGCAGAAATAACATTCTTGGCTGGTGATTGGAGAAGTGTAATCACTTCGCCTACCAGTTCCTCTTTTGTTTTGAGGTTTGACAACAGATCCAATTGGTTATCACCAATGAAGATGTCGCTGTCAATGAAAGCTCCTTTCAAAATTGGCTTTTCGGATTTCTTACGGAAATCTTTGATCGCCACCGCGGAAGCCTTCGGGTTGGAAGCAAAAAGGAGTGCGGTAGTCCCCTTCAGTGTATCTACAAGTTCACCCCAGTCTTGTTCGCTCTTTTCGAGCGCTTTCTTGATCAGGGTATTCTTAGCAACTTGCATTGAGACGCCATGCTTGTGTAACATTCTTCGCAAGGCGTTGTTGTCTTGTGCCGACAGGTCTGAACTATCCGTAACATAAACGAACTGATAGTTGTTGAAGCTCTCTACCAGACCATCGATAACTAGTTGTTTCTCTTCTCTTGTCATGTCTTTAGATATTAAAGGCCTGGAACTGTTGAAACATCGATCTTGATACCAGGGCTCATTGTACTCGAGATAGTTACACTCTGGAAGTACGTTCCCTTGGCAGCACTTGGTTTGAGTCGGTTCAATGTGTGGATGAACTCTTTGGCGTTATCCAAGATCTTGTCGGAAGAGAAGGATGCTTTTCCGATAGAGCTGTGGATGATACCTGCTTTGTCAACCTTGAAATCGATCTTACCTGCTTTTACCTCCTGGACTGCCTTTCCGATATCCATGGTAACTGTACCTGATTTCGGGTTCGGCATGAGGTTTCTTGGTCCGAGCACACGACCCAGTCGTCCGATCTTCGCCATCACACTTGGCATGGTGATGATCACATCGATATCGACCCAACCATCTTGGATCTTCTGGATGTAGTCGTCCAAACCTACGTGATCAGCACCGGCTTCTTTGGCCTCCTCTTCTTTGTCTGGAGTACAAAGCACCAATACGCGAACATCTTTACCGGTTCCGTGAGGAAGTGTTGCATTCCCGCGAACCATTTGGTTGGCCTGACGAGGGTCAACTCCGAGTTTTACGTCCAGATCAACGGATGCGTCGAACTTGGTATAGGTGATCTCCTTTACCAGCTCGCTTGCTTCGTTGAGAGAATAGAACCTTGACTTGTCAACTTTAGCCAGGGCTTCTTTTCTCCTTTTGGAAATTTTAGCCATAACGCTTAGCGATATTTATTAATTCATATCTTCCGGAAACTGTCCGGTGACAGTGATCCCCATGCTACGAGCTGTACCAGCTACCATTCTCATGGCAGAGGTAACCTCAAATGCATTGAGATCGGGCATCTTATCTTCCGCAATGGTGCGAACCTGATCCCAGGTCACGCTAGCCACTTTGGTACGATTCGGTTCCGGAGAACCTTTTTTCTTTTTCGTCGCCTCCAACAATTGTGAAGCTACAGGTGGGGTTTTGATGACGAAGTCGAAAGACTTGTCTTGGTATACCGTGATAACCACCGGCAATACTTTTCCCGGGCGGTCTTGGGTACGTGCGTTGAACTGCTTACAGAAGTCAACGATATTCACCCCTTTAGCACCAAGTGCAGGACCTACTGGAGGTGCTGGATTAGCCGCACCACCGCGGATCTGCAATTTCACGAAACCTGATACTTGCTTAGCCATTACTGTTCTTTTTCTACCTGTATATAGTTAAGTTCAAGAGGAGTTTTTCTTCCGAAGATCTTCACCATAACCTTGAGTTTCTTCTTCTCCTCGTTTATTTCTTCTATTACGCCATTGAAGCCACTGAAAGGACCGTCCGTAACCTTAACAAATTCCCCAACGATGAACGGTTCGATCATGCTTTCTCCTTCTTCGTTGGCTTCATCGACCTGACCGAGTATTCGGTTCACTTCGCTTTGGCGCATGGGCTCCGGATTTCCTGAATCTCCCAGGAATCCCACAACCCCGTTTATTCCTTTTATGGTCGGTACAACCTCACCAACCAGTTCAGCCTGAATGAGAATGTATCCCGGGAAGTAGTTCTTCTCGCGAGAAGTCTTCTTTCCGTTCTTGATCTCATAGACCTTTTGTGTAGGGATCAAGATCTGTGGAACATGCGTGTCCAGTTTGTAATAAGACAGTTCCGACTCGATCATCGCTTTCACCTTCTTTTCTTGTCCGGTGATCGCTCTGACGACATACCACTTATATTGATCGGCGCTTTGTTCCATTACAGATTTTTGTTCCTCCATTTCCAAGTGCTTTAGCGCTTAGAATAAATTGTAGAGCAATCGGGTGATATTATCAAACCCGAGATCGATCACATAGATCACCAATGCAAAGATGATCGAAGCTACAAGCACAACTACAGTACCCTGTACCAATTCGTCCCATGTGGGCCAGGTCACTTTGTTGAGGAGCTCATCGACCGTCGTGCTCCAAATGTTTTTTAGTTTCTCCATCCTGACTATCTAAACGACCGTTGGTCGTGTTGTTGCAGGAGAGACAGGAGTCGAACCTGCAACTTGCGGTTTTGGAGACCGCTGCTCTACCAATTGAACTACTCTCCTATAATCACATAGCCGGCAATAAAAATTGCCAGCTATATGATAAATTAAATGTGTTATTAGTCGAGGATCTCAGTAACCTGACCAGCACCTACTGTACGACCACCTTCACGGATTGCGAATTTCAATCCTTTTTCCATCGCTACAGTGTTGATCAATTCAACCTCGATTGTTACGTTATCACCTGGCATAACCATTTCAGTTCCTTCCGGTAACTTGATTTCACCTGTAACGTCAGTTGTTCTTAAGTAGAATTGAGGACGGTATTTGTTGAAGAATGGAGTGTGACGTCCACCTTCTTCCTTGCTCAATACGTACACCTCTGCTTTGAATTTAGCGTGAGGAGTTACTGAACCAGGCTTAACCAATACCATACCACGTTTGATATCTGTTTTCTCAATACCACGCAATAGGATACCTGCGTTGTCACCAGCTTGACCTTCGTCAAGAATCTTACGGAACATCTCAACCCCAGTACAAGTAGAGTTCAATTTCTCAGCACCCATACCGATGATTTCGATAGGTTCACCTACTTTGATGATACCACGCTCGATACGACCAGTTGCAACTGTACCACGACCAGTGATTGAGAATACGTCCGCAACAGGCATCAAGAAGTCTTGGTCTACCAATCGCGG
>VMDK01000048.1 GCA_008080835.1 Sphingobacteriia bacterium
GAAGTCCCCATTGTCCGTTGATGAGGCCCGTCCCAAACTCCACTCCATACCGACTCGTATTGAACGAACCGGCACCGAGTGTAACTCGCGCAAACGGATTCACCGCGATGGCGTCGGGCTTCAGGTTCACGCTTGCTCCAAATGCCGCGGCTCCGTTGGTACTCGTTCCCACACCGCGTTGGATCTGGATACTGCTCACAGATGAAGCGATATCTGGCAGGTCAACCCAGAACACACCGTGCGACTCCGCGTCGTTCAGCGGGATCCCATTGATGGTCACATTGATCCGTGTTGGATCCACACCTCGTATCCGCATGCCCGTATATCCTACTCCCGCACCGGCGTCACTGGTCACGAGCGTGCTGGGGTTCTGACTCAAAACGAAAGGCAGGTCCTGCCCCATGTTGTTCTTGCGGATCTCCGCCTTATCCAGGTTCGAAAAGGTCACAGGTACTTTCGGT
This sequence comes from Sphingobacteriia bacterium, assembly GCA_008080835.1. Taxonomy (GTDB): domain Bacteria; phylum Bacteroidota; class Bacteroidia; order NS11-12g; family UBA9320; genus VMDK01. Next base: position 462 of record VMDK01000048.1, read on the forward strand.
TTCGCGCGAATGGCCTGCACGATCACCTCCTCCTGTAACTCCACATTGCTTTCAAGTTCCAGCGTGATCTCTCTGTCGCCAAGTACTCGAAACTCAGTAGCCCCATTTTGATAAGAAACGTGATCTGTGGAGAGTACGTAGGTACCCGAGCTAAGCACGATCCGGAAACTTCCCGACTTGTCCGTGATCTCGGAAAAACTCGAGCTGTCGTTGCTCCAGATAAGCTGTACGTCCGAAATGGGTTGTTCAGTGGATTTGTCGATCACCGTTCCGGAAATAGTGGAACGCTGTTGTGCCTGAACACTCGTCAGGAAAGAAAGAAGCAGAATGCAGATGATAATACCTTTTCGCATGGTCATGTACTTTGGTGAACACGTGAAAAGGCATGAAGACAGGCTTCCTACGCCGGCATTACCCGGATCAGGTTCGAGGGTATGATCTCAGCCGCTGAATGGATCTGCAGCACCCCTTTTCGAAGGCAAATGTAAAGAAAGGTGTCGGGTTTCCGGTATCGGGAGTCGGGACGTCTTCGTGGTTGAATTTTTTTGAACCACGGAGCTTGTTCGCCTCTGGCGGGACACGAGAACACAGAGGACGTAACTGTCGCGGGTATGTACCCGTGACATGTCAATTAAAATCCACTGTGGTTAGCGTTGAATTGAATTCAACGCTATAGAAACGCAGAAGATGAAAGTTCGAGTTGTATTTGTAGCCCAAAGGCATGCCTTTGGGCTACGCAGATTGCCAAAACTATTTCCCGTACCTCGGGGCCAATTGCTTCAGCATCTCTGCCACCATTGCATCGGTATCGTATTCCAATTCCCAATCCCAATCGGATTGAGCGCGGCTGTCGTCGATGCTTTTTGGCCAGGAGTCGGCGATGGCCTGACGATGGTCCGTCTTGTAATCGATATGGAAAGTTGGAATATGTTTTCGGATCGCTTCCGTGAGCATCTCGGGATCGAAACTCACACCGGCGAGGTTGTACGAGGAGCGGATCAGGATCTTATCGGCGGGTGCCTCAGTGACTTCCACCGTTGCTCGGATCGCGTCGTCCATATACATCATCGGAAGGCGCGTATTCGCACTCAGGAAAGACGTGTAGCGACCTTTATCAAGCGCCTGGTGGAAGATGTCTACGGCGTAATCGGTGGTACCTCCTCCCGGCATGGCTTTCCATCCTATCAGGCCCGGATAGCGGATGCTGCGCACATCAAGTCCCCAGCGTTTGTTGTAGTATTCGCAGTATCGTTCTCCGGCCAGTTTGCTGATACCGTAGATCGTATTGGGATCCATGACGCAAAACTGCGGTGTGTCCAGTTGTGGCGTATTCGGACCGAATACCGCGATCGAGCTCGGCCAGAACAGGCGCTTCACACCATATTCAAGTGCCGCATCGAAGATATTGAACAACCCATCCATGTTGAGTTCCCAACCGAACTTGGGCTTTGCTTCCGCTGTTGCGCTCAGCATAGCGGCGAGGTGGTAGACGATGGTCGGCTTGTGCTCCTTGAATGCCTCTCGGATATGCTCCTTAACCAGCACATTGAGCACGCGATATGGCCCGTTATCGAGCTTTTCATCAGATACGGGTTTGATGTCGGAACACATCACATTTTCCTTCCCGTACACTCCTCGCAGATAAGCAGCGAGGTCTGTTCCCACTTGTCCTTCAGAGCCGATGATCAATATCCTTTCCGACATGTTCTTGCTTTTAAAATCGCCGTGAAATTAGGTGTTTTTCGAGATTATAGTTCGATAGACCTCCTCGGTTCCATGAGCCGTATTTGACGCGCTGAAATCCTCCAATTTGCTTCTGGCTCCCTCTACGATCTGCGCTCGCATATCCTTTTTTCTCAGCACACGCTCCAAAACATCTGCTGCCGCTTTGAAATCACCTACATCAACAAGGCAACCCGACTCACCATCAACAACCATTTCGGGAATACCACCGGCACGCGTCGCTACAACAAGTAGCCCAACTCCGAATGCATCCAGCACCGCAGTGCCTAATCCTTCCATCTTGGACGGGAATAACATCACATCCGATGAATGGAGATAAGGAAGTATATCTGCACGGAATCCTGCGAAAGTGATCCAGTCTTTGATGCCCAAAACGTTTACCAGATGCTGCAGCTCATCTTTCAGGCTGCCTTCTCCGAAGATCAATCCGTGTACTTTCACGCCCCGACTGATCATGGTATCGATCGTGCGAATGAATGTCGGATAATCCTTGTGCCCTTCTAAAGCTGAAGTGTTTGTCACTATAGAACGTCCCTCCGGGATCCCGAACTCAGTATGCAAGTCTCTTTTGGCCACGTCATTGAATCTGTTGAGATCAACTCCGGAATGTACCGTAGTGATGAGCGCTTTACAATTGGGTAGACTTTGCTTCACAATGTCTTTGATCGCATCACTCACGCAAATGATGGCCTTCACGCTTCGATCGTTGTACTTATGCCTGGAGATGGACGATGACCCGACCGGGAAGTCCACACGTCGACTCACAACGATCGATGCTTTGTTGCGAAGCAGGTCGGCTGCCATGACGGCGGCAGTGTGTGCGTGTGAGTCATGCGCATGAACCAACTGAATATCATGTTGTTTGCAAATTCGAGCCAGAGCTCGGGCGTATCCCAAATCCACCCCACCCCTTTTCTTTTTGGACTGGTGAATACTGATCTGATCGGAGAACGGATGAAGACGTTCGGAAAGAACGCTTCCAGTCGGACACAGCACATGTTGTTCCACATCAGAAGCGAGCAGTTCGCTGCAGAGCAGAAAGAGCTGCCTTTCCCCTCCACGCCAACTTTGGGGAGTACTCACATGCAATACTTTGATGTTCACCGGAATGCTTCGGTGCAATGATAACTCTTCCCACTCAATTGCTGCTTTTTGCGGTGGCTGAACCTCCCTTGGTCAGAGCCAAGTTGCGCCAAAAGTGTAAATTTGCCGCTCTGAAAATCCGGCTCCCGGATTTGGACGTAAAAGTGGAAGGGAAAGAATTTTAAATCATGCGAACATATAGAGTAGTAGGTGTAATGTCGGGCACATCCATGGATGGTGTAGACCTGGCACACTGCGACCTGACAGTGGACGATCAGGGCAAATGGTCATACAAGATCAATGCAGCGGAAACAGTTCCTTATAACGAAACCTGGAGATTGCGATTGAGCAAATTGCGCAATCAAAATGCACTGAACGTGTACAAGACAGATCGTTATTACGGAGAATATTTAGGACGACTGGTAAAGGATTTCACGTCTCGCAACGGTTTGGAAACCGATCTGGTCAGCTCACATGGACATACCATCTTCCATCAGCCGGAGAACAATGTGACCTATCAGATCGGGCTAGGAGAAGCGATTTCGGCGGTCTGCGGGATACCCTCCGTCTCGAATTTTAGAGCCATGGACGTGGTACGCGACGGTGAAGGTGCTCCTATTTCGGGTATTGGAGACGACGTACTTTTCAGTGAGTTCGACTTTTGTCTGAACCTCGGTGGGTTTGCCAATCTGAGCTGTGTACATAGCGAACGACGCGTCGCATTCGACGTTTGTCCGGCTAATATCCTACTCAACCGTATAGCTCGTGAATTCGGTAAAGAATATGACGAGAACGGAGAGATCGCAGAAAGCGGCAACGTGGATTACGACCTGCTCGAAGATCTGAACAGCATCCAATACTATGAATACAGCTATCCAAAATCCCTCGGAAGAGAATGGATCAACGAGCACTTCTGGTTCCGCGTACGGAATTCAGAGGCGTCCAAAGAGGATAAAATGAAAACATTGGTGGATCATATCGCCAGCCAGATCGGTAAAAATATCGAGGAGCTCAGTGATGGCGATTCCAGCATCAAGCGTGTCTTCGTGACCGGTGGTGGTGCATTCAATACCTCCCTGATCGATCACCTGCGTTCGCATACTGATGCGGAGATCATCGTGCCTGAGGAAATGATCGTGAACTTTAAAGAAGCGCTGATCTTTGCTTTGATGGGAGCTTTGCGAGTCCGCAATGAAGTGAACATCCTCAGTTCACTGACCGGTGCCCTGGAAGACTCGGTGGCCGGTTCGCTCAGTGGTGATTTTTCTGAACTCTTGTAGTACCTTTAAAGCTGGACTTGGAACGCCTTACTAAACTACTCATCATGTTCTTACTGTGCCCATTTGGTGCTTTCGCACAAATGGATCAGGAAACGAACATCGATCGCAGTGGCGGTTCCTTTGATCTGGGTTCTGAGTTTGCACAAGACGAACACCTTCTGTATTTCAATGCCGAGGGAGAAGGTCGTGGCAGTCAGCTGTATCGCTATGACGGTGATCGCCATCTACGACTTTCCAGCTTCCATGATTCATACCTTGACGCAGAGATCAAGGAGAAAGAACAGAGTCCATATCCATTAGGTGCACTAACTAGTCACTATGCGTTATTTGCCAATAAGCTCTTCTTCTATGCCCACGGGGAAATGACCCCGGGTGGGTTGTATTACTACGAGAAGGGCATCGTGAACAGCGTGTTCAAATGCCAGCAGATCGGTGCGGCTCATGCTGTTCATAATCAGCGACTTATACTGGAAATAGAGTTAGACGAAAGCCATAGGATCGGTAGCGAAACAGAAGAAGATTCAGTTGGTCGGCGTGTGGTGCTAATGCAGATCGGACCCAATGCCAAGGCCGCACTATTCGCCAGAGGTAAAGATGCTTACGAGCAGGCTTTCGCTGATGGGATCGTCACATTCAATGGTGAAGTTCTACTGAGCAAATCCGGAGTCATGTACTCCACCACCGGGTCTAAGGTCTATCCCGACAAACGATTCAGGAAGTATAAGAATGTACGGGAGCTCATTTTGATGGATGAGAGGCTCTACTTTGGTGCCGACGGACCGGATGGGTCCGGATTGTTCAGCATTGACAGGAACAATGTGATCCGAAAGGAAACGGATGTCATTCCGAACCAACATTGTGTGAACCGCATCGATCCGGTGATCATGGATCACTCGATCGTCTTTGTGGCCGTTGTGGATGATCGAACTACACTTTGCCAATTCAAACCGGGTGAGGGATTCTCTATCTACAAGGGGCTGCAATTCTCGGATGCCGGTTTTCACGTGCAATCATTGATGCCTTTGGACGACCAGTTGTTCGCCAGTCTGCGTCCGGAAGGCGAGTTCAGTTTTGCCATTTATCAGATCAACGTAGACACCGTAATGCAGATCAGCAAGCGAGGCATCTACGATGTTCGCGATCTGAGATACTTTAAAGATCATTTGTACTTCAGTGCGGTCAGCCGTTCAGACGGTCGTGAGTTATACAGCCTTGAACCGAAGATGCCTCCGAAGCTCCGAGACCAATATTTCAAGATCCGCGAGTACAACAAAAGTGGCTTCAAGATCGGGCAAATTGAGGTAATGAATAACGACCAACGAAATCTGAAATTCGAGATCGTTGAAGGGAATGAAGATGACATTTTCAAAGTGGCACTGTATACCGGTGTGCTTTCCATCGACAACGCGCAACACATGGACACAGATGTCAAAAAGCAATACAAGCTGAAGATCCGTGTGACCAATTCGGAAATGAGTAGTTATATGCTGGCAACCGTTGATATCAGGCCAACTGTTGCCTTCAATTTCGACGGTCTGCAGGAAAAACTGCTGTTCTTTCCGGATTTCAGTCGCAAAGGGTTTCTAACGACCCAGAGTATTCCAAACGGAACCACGGTCTATATTTACACGATCAATCAGGAGATCATCGATCAGGTGAAGGTGACCAATGGGGCGATCGAGCTAGGAAGCTACCCAACCGGGATCTACATCCTGAATGTCAAAGGAGAGAACAATTATTACCAACGAATAGAGATGCAATAGATCAGACTATGGCTGAATTGAAGAAACTCATCGACGAATACGAAAACAAGCGACCAGAGGTCGTTTTCGAATGGCAGGATGCCCTCACCGAAGCAGAAGGCTGGGTAGTGATCAACTCACTCCGAGGGGGTGCTGCCGGAGGTGGAACACGAATGAGAAAAGGATTGGATAAGCGCGAAGTAGAGTCGCTTGCCAAGACCATGGAGGTCAAATTCACCGTTTGCGGACCTCCCATCGGTGGTGCGAAGTCAGGTATCAATTTCGACCCAAGCGACCCACGAAAAGAAGGTGTATTGAAGCGTTGGTACAAAGCGGTTTATCCGTTGCTAAAAAACTACTACGGTACGGGTGGCGACATGAACGTCGATAAAATAAAAGAGGTGATGCCTATTACCCGCTCTTATGGGATCATTCACCCACAGGAGGGAATCGTGAACGGTCACTTATCCGAGTATACTCCCGAAGAGAAGATCCAAGCCCTGATGCGACTTGAGCAGGGTGCTTCCTTGATCGTGACCGAGGAAAAATTCACTCCATCCATCGCCAAGGGATATACGGTCAGTGACCTGATCACAGGATGGGGTGTTGCTGAAGCAGTGCGTCATTACTACGGCATCTGGGGCGGTATGATGAACCACAAAAGAGCGATCATTCAAGGATGGGGAAATGTTGCTGCAGCTGCGGCCTACTATCTTGCAAAGAACGGTGTGAGCATAATCGGAATAATCGACATCAATGGTGGTATCATCAAAGAAGAGGGGCTCTCCCTTGAGGAAGTTACCAATTTGATGAACAACCGCGATGGCAACAAACTCAAGAGCGACGATATGATCTCTTTCGCAGAGGCAAACAAAAGGATCTGGAAGCTTGGTGCGGAGATATTCATTCCGGGTGCGGCCTCCCGACTCGTTACTAAAAATCAGGTCGACTCTCTCATAGAAGGAGGCGTGGAAGTAGTATCGTGTGGAGCAAACGTCCCATTTGCCGATTCTGAGATCTTCATGGGGCCGATCTATTCCTACGCAGACCAGCATATGGCCATCATCCCTGATTTCATTGCAAATTGTGGTATGGCACGGGTATTCGCCTACTTGATGAAGAAACAAGCTGAGGTGAAAGACGTTGATATACTTATGGATGTTTCTGAGGCTATTGAACGGGCCATGATCAAGGTTCACCAGTTCAACCAGAAGCACATCGGTATCAGTTCCAAAGCATTGGAGCTGAGCCTGATGACCATTACCAAACCGGACTGATCCATTTTGAACGCGCGTTCCAAACAGTATTCTCCATTATATCTGGCGATCCTGCTCGCCGTAGGAATACTCATCGGTCGTTATTGGGACCGCATCCGGATCAACAGACCTTTTTACGACCAAACCCTGATGGAACAGGTGATCGATCTGGTGGAGAAACAGTATGTCGACACACTGGAGAGTTCTGAAGTTGAGATTCGTGCGATCAATCAATTGCTGCACTCCTTCGATCCGCATTCGGTGTACATCCCTGCATCGGATGTTGCCGGAGCCAACCAGGACCTCAAAGGGTCGTTCGTTGGTGTTGGAGTGGAATTCGTGATGCACAACGACACGCCATTTGTAACTCGGATCATTGATGGAGGACCGGCAGAAGCGGCCGGCATTCATGCCGGTGATCGGATTCTTCAAGCAGATACGACCGTGTTGCTGGGAATGAAGAGCAACGAGATCGTCAAATACATTAAAGGAAAGCGGGACTCAGAAGTAGAGCTGCAGATTTGGCATGAGCATATCGACTCATTGCGCAAAGTGAAGGTGAAACGAGGTACGGTTGAATTGCGAACGGTCTTCGCTTCGGAAATGGACGATTCGACGCTATATGTGCGTATTGCTCACTTTGCCGATCCGACCATGGATGAATTCCGTGAGGCAATGGAACAAAATGATCGCGAACAAAGGATGCGCCGCGTGATCATGGACCTTCGCGATAACCCCGGAGGGTATCTCAAAGTGGCTGTGGAATTGCTAGACGAATTCGTCAGCTCGACCGATCTTCTGGCATATACAAAAGGAAAAGGTGATAACCAGAAGTCTTACCACGCTACAGAAGGTGGTTCTTGCGCCGACAAGCAACTGATCTGTCTGGTGAATGGCTATTCCGCTTCAGCTAGTGAAATTTTCAGCGGAGCTGTTCAAGACCTGGACCGCGGATTGATAATCGGCGAACGGACGTTTGGAAAAGGTTTGGTGCAGGAAACTTTCCATCTCAAGGATGGTTCACAGATCCGTTTGACCGTGGCGAGATACTATATCCCTTCAGGCAGGAGTATTCAGAAGCCATATTCAAGCAGTGGGTACAAAGACTACCACGAGGCAGAAAGTGGCACAGACAGCTTTCAAACTGCGTTGGGACGAATTGTATTTGCCGAAGGCGGGGTCAAGCCGGATGTAGAATGGCAAACGGAAGTACTACCCGACCGCGAGGACATCATGACCTATTTGATAAAACTGAGCGATCGATATGGTAACGTGATCTCCGGATTGCCCTATGTAGAAGCGTATTGGAACTCTGCTGAGATAGATATTGCCCTTCAAACGATGCTTGACCGCGACAGCAGCTCGGTGAACGCAGATATGATCAAATATGAACTAGCCTATCAGTTGTATAGCAACAAGGCATTGGAGTTCGTGCCGGCAGTGAATGATCAGCTCCGGGAAGTGAGTACTTACTTCGGGAAAATGGAAGTTCTACTCAATACCAAGCGCCCGCTTGAGTGAATCGGCCTTTTGCTCATCCTGTTCCAGCAGGTCATCTACAGCCTCTGAATTGTCCTCTTCTGAACTATCCTTTTGGCATGACACTGAAGTCATCGCTAATGTGCTTATGGCCAGCAGAATGATTATGATCTTGAATCTCTTCACAACTTGTCGTTTGCTCAAATTTAAGCAAAAAAAAAGGTGCCAATTGGCACCTTAGATCTTTGTGACAAGGGAGATTATTCTTCTCCTTCACCAGCGTTGTCGCCTTCAGCAGCGTCATCGCCACCTTCTGCGTCGTCACCTTCAGCAGCGTCATCACCACCTTCAGCGTCGTCGCCTGCAGCAGCGTCATCGCCACCTTCTGCGTCGCCACCTTCAGTAGCATCGCCTTCAGCGTCGCCACCGTCCATGTCATTTTCCATGTCCTCAAGGTCACCTTGAGTTTGCTCTTGCTCCGCTTGCTCATCTTCTGCATCTGTAGTAGAAGAGTTATTGCATGCATAGAACGCGAAGAAAGAAACCATTGCTAATAGTGCAAATACTTTTTTCATTGTGTTTATGATTTTAGGGTAACTGATACAATTAATCGCAAATATATAGTTAACAACGAATTCGTCAAGAGAACTGTCATTTTTTTCTGAAGTAAATTGAGATCGGTACGCCTTCAAAATCAAAATGTTCGCGAATTTGATTCTCCAAGAATCGAGCATAGGATTCCATCACATATTGAGGCAAATTACAGAAGAATGCAAATGCCACTTTCTTGGACTTCAACTGTGTGATGTATTTGATCTTGATGTACTTCCCTTTCTTCGATGGAGGTGGCTTCTCCTGGATGATCGGAAGCATGACATCATTGAGTTTGCTAGTGGACACGCGCTTCTGAGTATTATCATACACCTCAATGGCTGTCTCGATCGCCTTGTATATTCTTTGCTTGGTCAATGCCGAGATGAATATCACCGGAACATCCGTGAAAGGTGCGATCTTGGAATGTATATGGTCGGTGAACTTCGCGGTACTCTTGTGGTCTTTCTCCACGAGGTCCCACTTATTGACCAGGATCACAATGCCTTTCGCGTTGCGCTGAGCCAAACGGAACAGATTGACATCCTGCGCTTCCATGCCCTGCTGAGCATCGATCAGGAGCAGACACACATCCGATTTCTCGACTGCATTGATACTCCGCATCACACTGTAAAACTCCACATCGTCGTGGACCTTACCCTTTTTGCGGATCCCGGCTGTATCGACGAGAATGAATTCCTTCCCAAAAGCATTGTAATGCGTATCGATGGTATCACGAGTGGTACCTGCGATCTCTGTGACCAGGGTGCGGTCAAAACCCAGAAGGGCATTACAGAGAGAGGACTTTCCGACGTTCGGTCTTCCAATCAAGGCAATTCGCGGTAGTTCAAGGTCTTCTTCCTCTTGAGGGTCAGGTAACTGCTTAACAAGTTCATCCAACAATTCACCGGAACCACTTCCCGACATCGCCGATATCGGGAAAAGATGTTCGAATCCCAGCGAGTAGAATACATTGGACTCCATGAGTCTTTCGTGATTGTCGGCTTTATTGACTACCAGCAGAACCGGCTTTTCGCTTCTGCGGAGGATACGTGCGAATTCTTCATCCAGGTCTGTGATGTCCGTAACCACATCCACAACGAACAGCAAGACATCAGCTTCTTCAATGGCGATCTCCACTTGCGCTCGGATGGACTCTTCGAAGATGTCAGAGGATCTCGGCACATATCCACCGGTGTCTATCACCGTGAATTCCCTTCCGAGCCACTCCCCTTTGCCGTAATGACGATCTCTGGTCACCCCCGACATATCATCGACGATGGCCTTGCGCTCCCCGAGCAAACGGTTAAAGAGCGTTGATTTACCGACATTCGGTCTTCCTACTATTGCTACGATCCCTGACATGAATGGTCTCTAATAAATCGATCTGGCAACTGAATAGCTCCAAATCTTCGGCAAACATAGCTATCCCTCGTATCCGAACCTACGCAATTGGGTGGGATTGTTCCTCCATTTCTCTCGGACCTTCACATAGAGCTTGAGAAAAACCTTCTTTCCAAGGAACTCCTCCATGTCTTTTCTGGCGGCTGTTCCGACCTTTTTCAGTCCTTTCCCACCTGGTCCGATCAGTATTCCTTTTTGCGATCTTCGTTCGGTATAGATCATGGCTGAGATGCGGACGATCTTCTCCTCGTCCTTGAATTCCTCTATATCCACTTCGACGCTGTAGGGAATTTCTTTGTGATAGAACAACAGGATCTTCTCACGGATGATCTCGGAGATGAAGAATCGCTCAGGTCGGTCCGTCAACTGATCTTCCGGGAAATAATAAGGATGCTCCGGGCAAACCTCCGCAAGGAGATTCAACAACTGATCGATATTGAATTTCTCTTCAGCACTTATAGGTAGAACGTGGCCGAACTTGTACTTGCCCTGCAACTCACCCATCACCTTTAATGCACTTTCCTGATCGGTCGTGTCGATCTTGTTGATGAGCAGGATGGTCTTGCTTTTATCGTAGTTCTCCAGAACCTCATCCACCTCAGAACCCATTTCCGGATCATTGACATCGACGACCAGAATGAGGATGTCTGCGTCTTCAATACTCTCAAGCACTTGATCCATCATGCGCTCCTGAAGCTTGTAATGAGGGATTATGATGCCCGGTGTGTCTGAGAAAATGAGCTGGGCTCCTTCGCGCATTACGATGCCCAGGATGCGGTGCCGTGTGGTTTGCGCTTTGGAGGTTGCAATGGCGAACTTCATGCCTATGAGGGCATTCAATAATGTCGACTTACCGGCGTTGGGTTTGCCAATGATGCTTATGAAACCTGCTTTTTGCATATGAACAATATGGCTCAAGTGGACTGGTCAATCGATGCTTGGCGGTAAAATCATCAAGGTATAAACATACCGATTACTGCAGAGTATACCTAAGAGAAACCCCAAAATTCGTGAGTGAGGTAGGGAAGCTCTGAGAAGTTTTCGGTGTATTGATGTTCTGATTGTAGAACAGCCTGAAGTTCATGGCATCATTGATCTTGTAGTCGATCGTTGGTTTGATGCTCACCATGCGCGTACCTGCCTGAGCCGTATTGGTCTCCTGTCCGATATCGCGTCTGATCGTTACCCCGTCGCGGATGGAGAAGTCGAAACGGAAGTTCAAGTCATTCTGCAAATACACTCGATCCCCTTTCCATCTGAAAGGAAGAGTCACACCTGTAGTTCTGAAACCTGCACCGATCACATATTCCTCATTGCGCTGCTCGATCATCTGATTGGTCTGCATGAACAATGTGATGTTCTTGTCGCGTTTGTACTCAAACTTGGCCGTAAAGCCATTCTTCATGGTGACATCCACACCAATGACCGGTGTAAGACGCTCAATGAGTGATATACCCTGCTGGAACAAGTACTTCGATACGAGGTCTCTTCCCTGTTGCAACGTGTCTTCTCCGTAGCTGATCAATGTCGCATAACTATTCATGCTCAGAGTAGAACTATATGCGTGCGAGATGCTGAAGTTCGTGAATACCTTATCAAGTCCGAACAGGTCTTTCAACCCATTATAGCTGATCCTCCAGGATGGGATCGGCAAGCGCTTGAATGGATTCAGCTGGATCTGATTCGGATCCTTTCCTCCGTAAGCCGCAAGGAATGAATACAACATCACATCCTGATGTTTATCCCCGAATCCAAGTGCGTTGCCCGTTGCCGGATCGATCGCGCCAATAGAATCGGCATATCGAATATTATCTCCTTCGGTAAAATCCTGCTGCTGAACCCTGAACGACAATATCTTTCTGTAATCGAGGAAATTGTTGAATGGCTCGCTGTTGTAGTTCGTTGTTCGATCACCCAACTTATCGAATGCCGTTGGCCAGGACCAGAACGAAATGCTGTACTGTCCGACTTCCTGAATACCCAGATCGACGAATTGCTCAGTCTTAGGGTCATAGCGGAAGTTGGACGAAAGTGTATTTGATGTACGCTGCTCGAAGTTCAATGAGATCCTCAAGTTCTTGATCGGCTCAATGGTCGCTTTACCGGAAATGGTCAAACCACTTAGCTCCATATAACGGTTGTTCTGCAATGTATCACCGCTAAGGAATCCATTTCTAGCGAGGTCATATCGCAATTCAGGATCCTGGAAGCCCATGATGAATGGCCACGTAGGAGTATTGAATTCGAAGTTGTGACCCACATATTGAACGCCCTTATTGAAACCAGGAAGAGTCGTTCCCGATGTCTGAGTGATACTCAATTGAGCTTGTTTTGCCATCATGAAGAACTGACCCACGAACTTACCAAATCGGGTAGGTTCCCACTCTTTCTTTTCCTTATTCTCTTCCTCGTCATCAGACTTAGGTTTACGTCGAGGCTTTTTCTTGTTATGAGGTGCGTTCAGCTTTCTCAACACCTTGAACTTGTTGTAGAATGAACTGAAGTTCAAGTTGGTGTTCAGGTTGAGAGTTTGACTGTTCTGGATCGTATTACCGATGCTTTGAACCGCCGGTGGTGCTGTCGACCACCCATAGTTACCGGTGTATTTGGCGGAAGCCGTGATCCAGTTAAGTGATCTGATCTTGGAGAATGGAACGGTGTAGTTCAGATTCATGATCTGATTGAAATCCCGCATGGTTCCAAGGTCGAGGAAATTATCCCGGATCGTATCCCTCTGAGCTTGCGTTTCAATAGCACCGAAGGGTTCCTGTACCCAGGCATTTGCCGTGGCGTTATAATCAAACTTGAGATTCTTCGTGAAGTTCCATCTCAGTCCGTAGGTCCTGTTGAAGGTGAATGACTTATCGTAGAATCTTGGTACAATGGCCTTGAAGTCGTCGTTACTCCTGTTCTGCAATTCTGCATATCGTCTGTCCACATCGAAGCGGAAGTTCAGACTGTTTGGCACAAAATTGAAATTGAAGTCACGTATAAGAGAGAGCTTTCTGCTCTTGATCTTGTCCTTGAATGGTTCCCACGGTTTAGGTCGGCTGGAGAAGTTATAACCTACACTGGTTCGATGTGTGAGAATGGTATTCTCCTCAACGATCTGGTTTCTTCTGAACTCTTTGGTGAACGAGTAACTGAAGTTGAAGTTCTCGATATCCCAGACATGCGGCTTCGCAGCTCCTGTTCGGTTCTTCTTCACATTCGTGAAGTTCAGACTGTATCTGTTCGAATAATCCTGACTCGTCTCCTTGATCTCTTGCTTCTCTTGTTCGCTTCTCGCAAACTCGAGTGCTTGTGCGTATCGAACATCCGGGTTAAGCGGATAGAATTTAGGATTGACGAATTTCTCCGTCCAACCGATGAACATAGGGATAGTGATCCCACTTTTCTGAGGGAAGAATTTGCCCAGTTCAAGGTTCGCACTGATGTCGTACTGGAAGGTTTGTTCCAGGTTACGCATGTTCAGTCGCTTGTCGATCGCCCCGAAACCGATGGATTGGTAGGTCGCCGATGCGTTGAGCTTACCGAAATCAGCCAGCTTCGTGACCATGCGGGCATTTGCTGCCCAACCACCTTTGTTGGCGATACCGGTCACTCTGAGTTCATTGAACCAAACCTCTCCACAGAGGTTGTCAAATACATCCTGTTGTCGAGGGTTCATGACGCCGACCATCATCGATCGCACCTGACTCAGGTCCGGCAGACCGATGACGCGAATGGTTCCTCGACCGTAAGGTTTCGAGTATTCGGCGACATCGCTTCCGGTCACATTCTGTCTTTCAAGCTTCAAGTCATACAACGCTTTGAGCTCCAGATCCATGTAGTTGGCTTCAGGCCAGATCTCGTCCTGAGTGATCGCCCCGTAATTAGTGAGTTGAAGTGGGATCTCGTATTGGTAGTAGTTATTCTCGAGGTCCGTACCAATACGGATATATGCCCACATATCGCCATCGTCCATGTCCTCGCCTTCAGCGTGGACGAACATCTTCATGTACTCGTAGTTTCGGATGTCGATCTCCGAAACTTTGAACGCTCCACGAGCATCACCGTCCTTGAGGTTACAAACACGCAGCGAGAGCGACTGCTCATTCTGTTGTACCGTCTGTGGTTGAGTTGGATCGAGCTCGCGTGAGATTCCCGGTGGCTCCACATAGCGAACTGGTATACGACGGCTGTTCTCTTCGATGTTCACCGTTGAAACGATGAATTCGGTATCGTCATTTGGATCAGGAGGAATACCAACGGTCGGTGGAGTTTTCAGACTCTTTTGGTAGCGGCGCCAATCAGCTCGTACCATTTGCATGGTCACGAAACGCACGATCACGCTGTCCTCAAATCCTGTGAGGAACATACGCATGAATCGGATGGACTTAAAGTTCTGGATCCCACCGAATCGGCTTTGATATTCTCTTACAGGGATCTTCAACTGGTAATAGGTGATACTATCCGGCTTGGCACCTTCGTCTTCCCTTCTGGCAAATACCGTCACGGCATCCGCCACATATCCTTTTCCAACTTTCAGATCATCCGCACTGAGGTCGATCCTGTATTGGAAATACTCTTCACTCAAGTTGAGTGTATTGTCACCATTGATATCTTCATCGTTCGGCCTAACCGTTGCAGATTTCGGAGTCTGGTCAGACAAACGATCTGTGGTTGAGTTGTTCTCCGGGTAATTGTAGTAGCGATAGCGCTCCAAGATCGAAGTTTGATTCGCATCATACAATTCATCTCGGTAGAAACGGTAGTTATCACCGGATGGGTCATCCAGAGCCATGAGATAGGCTTCGGAATTGGCACCAACTGTGGTTTGAAGTTGACTGAGATAGTCGGCAAAGAAGATCCGCTCTTCGGCGTCTGTCATCCCGTCGAGTCCAACGTCCTGTTGTGGTCGTGCTGCAGGGTCGTTATCGAATGCCTTGTTGATCGGTTCCACGCGACCGACGATGGCGTGTTCGGTCGTGTCCTTTGGATCCGTACTTCCATCGATCGGGATGGCATTTTCCATCGATCGTCGGTTGTCAGGCAGGACATCTTCCGAGATCGAACCAAGGTTTATGTAGAGCTGACCACTATTCTTTTGAGTGCTGTTCTCGTATTTCTCGAATGCGAATGGATCCATGATCCACATTTCGATATAATCGATGTTGGCTGCTTCGAAATCCGTGGTCTCAATGCGTCGCATGATACCTGCCCACTTATCCTGTGGATTCTGAAGTGTCCCGTCGGAGTTGACCTCGGTCGTATTGTAGTTGTATGGTCCTTTTTCATCCGGACGATATACTATATCCAATGTCGGGATGGTCTGAGGCACCCCTTGAGGCAGTTCTTTTTCCGGGAAAACTTCTTCAACTGTCAAACTTCGAACGAAGTGATTTGAACGTTGAAGCGGATCGTTCTTGAGGTGATCCGGAGTACGCAACTGGTTGGTCTGAATGACTGGGTCAATGGTATACCAAGAAAGCGCTGCTCGTCGCTTGTTGGCTTCTGCCATATCGGTCTGCGCCTCTGGAAACAATCCATTCTGGAACTGAGGTACACTAGCGAGGTTCCAGTTCGACCACAATTTAAGATCGTAAGGAGTTTCTGCCGCTTCAAAGTCGTCAATGAATGAAGTTCCTCTTTCTGTTTCACCAATACTCCTCGGTTTGTGAGGAATGATATGCGCAAACTCCCAGCTGAAAGTGAAGTCAGATATCTCTTTGGTCTCGATGAACGGGATCTTATCTACGAGGTTGGTGAGCCATCTGGATTGAGTCGAGTAGGTACCATCTACGCCCCAAATGGTGTTGAGGAGTGGCTCTTCACCAATATTGGTTTTTGGTGTAAGCGGTCGCTCAGAAAGGTTCAGAATAGTTGCGCCAAGAACCAGCTTGTCGGATGCCTTATAATCGAAGCGGCTACCGACCAGTGATTTCTGTTGGATATTGAACAGTGTATTACTCTCACAGCTCGCTTTGAGTACTCCACCGGAACTGATCACACCTTCGTTGATGATGGTCACGATACCGATGGTATAGTCCACGATATAATCCGTTCCTTCTGAAAGGAGCGAGCCATTCGCGGTCACTTTTACTGATCCACGAGGAATATTGAAACACTGCAGTCGTATCTGGTTACTACTTGTTCCTTTATAACTTCCTCTCAGGAAGAATTTGTTGTGCAATACGTCCTGCTCTGCGTCCCAACGTGTGGAATCATATAGCACGTCGAAGGCATAATAATCCGCGGTCCTCCCTTCCGGATCGTTGAACTTGTCCCGTAAAAATTCTCCAAACGGTTCCCTCATCGGGAATATGATCCGCCCTTGTTGAGATTGGATCGTGACTCCTTCTATCAGGTCAAACAGACCATCCGGTTTAGCTTCCTGCTGGCGATTCAATCTATCGAGGTTGAACACCTGATTCAACTGGCGATCCTTCAATCGAGTTTCAGAACCATCGACGGGAAGATATCCGAGGTCTCCTCCTCCTTTGTCGTCGGCGTAGACCACGTTGAAGTTGAACTCATCCGTTTGCATGTTGTATGCTCCCAGAGAGTAAATGTTCTTCATCATCAGGTTCCAGGTTGGAAGGTTGGTCTTGATGATGGTCGACTTCAGCATCTTCACGATGAGCGTACCTACATTTCTCGAGCCTGGCGTGGATGCCACGTCTCTGGCAAACTCCCCGACCTTGTAGATCCGACCATTGTAAGTGTATTCGAACGCTACAGCAAGAACCTCATCTGTATTCAGAGCTTGATTCAGGGAAATGTATCCGAGTCGTTCGTTGAAGGTGTATTCAGTTGGGCGAAGCTGGCGGGCATTGTTCAAATTGACGTATTCCGCTCCAGCAGGTACCATATTAGCCACATCTCTGGCATCCGGTAAGGATTTGACCGCGTCAAACAGTGAGTTCGCATAGTTGTCGGGATATGGCGCAGCACCTCCACGTTCCCAGGTGTTGTTGTATGGATCCGCTTCAGCAAGGTCCATCAGCGCAATCAGGTTTCCTGTGTTGTTGAAGTTATTGGCTCGGTTAGTGACCCAAACCTCGATGTAGTTGATCAATGCATTCGACTGAATCACTGGTAAGTTCTGAAGCGCGCGGTCGTAGTTATCCGCAAAGTACTGACCCAGGAAGAAGTGCTTGTTCACGTCATAATCGTGTGCCTGCACGTCGAACTGAGTCACTTGCGCTCCGTTATTGACCTCGGTCTCACGCGTCTCCCCTTTTTGCTGGGTAGCAATGGTCGTCATGGTCAAGCGACCGAATTGCAATTCCGTTTTCACCCCAAACAGACTTTGACCACCCTGGATGAGACTACCATTCAACGGGAGGCTCACGTTACCCAATTCAATTCCTCGCAGGATATCGTCCTCCTTACCTTGCCAATCGAGTTTCATTTGGTTCTCAAACTCGAATGTGGCCTCGGTGTTGTAGGTGGAATTGATCTTCATTCGATCACCGATCTGGCCGGTCACGTTGACCTGCATCTTAAGCTCGAAATCGAAGTTGGTGTTGCGCTGTTGTCGGCGGGTGAAGTTCGGGTTCTCGACATTGTTAATGCTTCCTCCGAACAGGATCTCAGCAGAACCGCTTGGACGAATATCAATGAGTCCATCCCCGAAGATATCGTCCACGATATCCGGTTTCAGGTAGAGATCCGGTAGAAGACCGCGGCTGCGTACGAAATTGTTAGCTTGTGATTTGGTGCGGAAGTAATCCTTGTTCTGTTCTGCAGCGTGTTTCTTCTGGTACTCTTCGAAGGAGTAAGAATAGGGTGAACCTATTGTACGTTTATCAGAACCTGAAACCCTCTTGTAGTCGTAGCTATTGGTTTCAGGATTGTATTCTACGTCCGTACTGAAGATCTTCGGATCGTGAAAATCAAACTGATATCTGGAATCCCGCTCATAGCTCTTTCGATCCTGAATAGGATATGGAAGGCTATCGTTCTTGGTCTTTGTGGAATCTTCTCCGGCCAGTATGTCCCAGACCACAGGAGTGGCCGAAACTTCAGTACTGGGCAGGAACACAACACAAGCCAAAAGGGCTACAGCTATATACGCGCTTTGAAGGTATTTCAAATTCCTCTTTGTTTTCAGAGTCTCAACTCTGAGTCCTAACGTAACTTAACTAATTGTCTAGTAGCTGTATAACCTATAGGCCGCGTGTTTTTTGAAGCAGGCAAAATTATAATAATTTGAGCGATTTCTTAATGAGTTCCTCGGTGCTGAGCGGGTTGTCTTGCGCTTTCTTGACTTTGACAACTGCTTTTTCAGCCGAAGAACGGTTAAATCCAAGTGCCATAAGTGCTTCGATAGCTTCATTTCCGGAGTCTGCGGTCATTGAGCCCAACTCGTGCTGCGTGTCCATTTTGCTGAATTTGTCTTGCAGCTCGATGATCATGCGCTGGGCGGCTTTCGGACCGATGCCCTTTATCGACTTGAGTAACGGCACGTTACTGCTCAATATTGCATTCACGAACTCCTTGTGATCCAAAGATGAGAGGACCATCCTTGCTGTAGCGGTGCCGATACCGTTAATGGCAATGAGATGCAGAAAGATCTGTCGCTCTTGCTGATCCTTGAAGCCATACAATGTATGACTGTCTTCTTTGATCGCCAGGTGTGTAGGAATGCGTGCCTGCTGCTTACCCTGCAGGTGCTCATAGGTGTACAGCGAAATATGTATATGGTAGCCCATGCCGTTGCAATTCACAACGACGTGGGTGGGGGTCAATTCTTCAATTACGCCCTGAATGAACTCGATCATGAATGCAAGATAATGAGAAGCTTAATGCTATGCGCAGCAACCAATTGAGCACGATTGTGGATTGTACTTTTCATTCGGATTTGTCACTCTGAAAAGAGGGGTTTTCGGAGGAGGGCCCCTTCCCGCCTCCTCTCTATCAATTTACCACCGGAATGCTTTAGAGTCCAAACAAAGTCGCTGGTTTCGTACTGAACGCCCCTGAATATTCTTCAACCGTCGCAATTCCAATTTTGCCCCTGTCGCCAGTTTTTTGGTCGCATTTTTGACTTAGGGGAGAAGTTTTTCTCAGGGATGAAAAACTCGTGACTTCAAAGTTTGTGTCCGACATAACCTGAACTGGTCAAATTGCTATCTTGCACGAAAATTGTCGTACACGAACCATGAGATCAACAATAGTCAGTTTTCTGATCCTGCTCCTTTCATTTTCATCGTTTGCACAGGTAGAGCTTCTCGATCGGATCGAGATCGATTATAAAGATGAGTTTTACGTAAAAGGACTTTACAATTTTGGAGAGAACGGTGTCGTGCTCTCAGCAGTTGAGGATGTTCGGAAGAGCCGAAGAGACCCAAAACGGATGTATGTCTTCTACGACAAGGATCTCGTTGAACTGGAGTCGTTTGAAGTAGATGTTCCTTTCCGACGAAAGATCTCCGCGACCTATGAAGGCGAAAAACAACTGCACACTTTTTACTACGATAAGCGCAACGGAGAATTTACCATCGTGACCATCGATTCGCGAAACACCTCCAGAATCGAATATGAGGGTGTGATCGGTAAAAAACTGTTCATCAATCAACTCAAAGTGATCGGCAAGACCGCAGTCCTGTACACTTCAACCAAGCGCGACAAATTCCTGCACATCATCGAGCTGGAAACCTCCAAGGTGAAGAAGGTTCCATTTAAAAAAGTGCGTAGAAGCAACAACATCTTCGTGATCGATTTGCAGTGTTTACCGGGAGAAGAAGAGATCACCGTGTTGTTTCAGGAATACCAGAAGAAGATCATGCTCAGCACCAGCCTTTATGTGATCAATAAAGATGGTGAGGTCAGTGATGCGATCAGTGTCAATGCGGGCAAATGGAACATTGTGGATGGAACACCGACCCGCTTGGAAAATGGTGAACTCATCATTGCCGGAACGTACTCTCAAATGAAGTCCACCGGTGCGGCTGGAATGTTCGTGTGTTCATTTACCGAAGGTGATCAGAACTACTTCAATACCTACGATTTTAACGAGTTTGAGAACTTCTTTGAATACCTCTCCGACCGCGCTAAAAAGAAGCTTGAAAAGAAAAAACAACGCAAAGCCCGAAGGGGTAAGGAACTGGAGGTGAACGTTCGAATGGCTATTCACAACGTAGAGGAAAGAGATGGCCAGTTGTACTTACTCGGGGAAGTATACTACCCCACCTATCGTACTGAATCTTATACTACTTATGTGAACGGTAGACCGACCACCCAGTATCGCACCGTGTTCGATGGTTATCAGTATACCCATGCCGTGCTTTCGGTATTCGACATGGAGGGAGAGAAACTGGAAGACCACACGTTCAAAATGTGGCTATCGTACAAGCCAATGTACGTGCGCCGGAATATCGAGTTGAATGTGGATGATGACATCGTGAAAATGGTAGTCGTTGACGGAACCATTCTGAAGACCAAGATCCTCGATCAAGGTGATGTGGTAGATACCGAAACCGTGAATCTGGATAGTGAAACGGCGGGAGATAAGATCCGATACGCGTCTATGGGGACCGTAGAGTTCTTTTATGACAATAGTTTCATCTCCTATGGACAGCAAGTCATCAAGAACAAGCAGAACAAGAACGTCAAGAAAAAACGGAACGTGTTCTACATGCAAAAGATCCTGATCGAATAGCTGCTTCTATTGCACGCAGGTCGTACTATCTTTGCGACCCTATGTCGGAAGTGAAGAGACATCTCGTTACCTGCGCCCTTCCATATGCGAACGGGCCCATACATATTGGTCACCTTGCGGGTTGCCTGTTGCCGAGCGACATCTACGTGCGGCAACTGAGAGCTCAGGGCAAGGATGTGATGTTCGTATGCGGAACCGATGAGCACGGTGTGCCTATTACGCTTCGCGCCCGAAAGGAAAATGTGAGTCCGCAGGAAATAGTCGATCGATACTACGAACAGATCAAGGGCAGTCTGGAGAACTGGGGTCTGGCATTCGACAACTTTAGTCGTACAAGCCGTCCGATTCACCACGACACTTCCCGATCCTTTTTCAAAGTGCTTTTGGATAAAGATGTATTCGACGAGCAGAAGACGGAGCAGTTCTATGACGCCGAGGCCAAGCAATTCCTGGCCGACAGGTACATTCAAGGTACCTGTCCCAAATGCGGACATGACGCTGCATACGGTGATCAATGTGAGAAATGCGGTTCTAGTTTAAGCCCATCGGAACTCATTGATCCAAGGTCCACTCTCACAGGGAATGAGCCTATTCTAAAGGAAACCAAAAACTGGTACCTGCCGCTTGATCAGATTCAGGAGTCTTTCCTCAACGATTTCATTTCGTCGAAAGAAGGCGTGTGGAAACCGCACGTATTGGGACAATGTAAGAGTTGGTTGAACGACGGACTCAAACCGAGAGCAATGACACGCGATCTGGATTGGGGGGTGCCGGTTCCAGTAGATAATGCCGAAGGGAAAGTGATGTACGTTTGGTTCGATGCGCCTATTGGATATATCAGCGCAACCAAGGAAGCTACCACCCTATGGGAAACCTGGTGGAAGGACCCCGGAACTGAGCTCACACACTTTATCGGGAAGGATAATATCGTGTTCCACTGCATCATCTTCCCGGCGATGCTTCATACGCACGGTGACTATATTTTACCAACGCATGTGCCGGCAAATGAGTTCCTGAACCTGGAAGGTCAGAAGATCTCGACATCGCGCGATCATGCAGTGTGGCTGCACGAATATCTCGAAGACTTTCCCGGTAGAAATGATGAGCTGAGATATGTGCTCACCTCTATCATGCCGGAAAATGCAGATGCGGATTTCAGTTGGTCGGACTACCAGGCAAGAGTCAACAATGAACTTGTTGCCATTCTGGGTAATTGGGTCAACCGCGTGATGGTACTGACACATAAATTCTTCGATGGAGTGATCCCGACCTGGGATGATTCAGATGCGAAAGACGAACTGGCTGAAGTGGCTTCGCTTTGTGAAGAAGTAGAATCGCTGACAACACAATTCAAGTTTCGGGATGCTCTCAGTGCTCTGATGCGTATAGCTCGAACCGGTAACAAGTACCTTCAAGATTCCGAGCCATGGCATAAGATCAAAGAAGAGGGTGGAGAAATTGCAGTGGCCAATTGCCTGGGGGCTTCTATTTATATGATGTGGCAATTTGCAAATACGGCACAAGCTTTCCTCCCGGAGACATCTGAGAAGATGTTTGAACTACTGGACTCAAAAGAGCTGCCTCAAGCCGGTCAAACATTGAATAAACCTGCTCTGTTATTCGAAAAGGTGTCGGATGAATCAATAGAAGCACAAAAAGAGAAACTAGCTAACAAAGAAGAAGATAAGAACATGCAGGAAGTGACTTTGAAAGACGAGATCCAATACGATGATTTTGCAAAACTGGATCTGCGAGTTGGTGAGATCATCGAAGCTCAAAAAGTTCCAAAGGCTGATCGCCTTTTGGAATTGAGCCTGGATATGGGATTTGAAAAACGGACGGTGGTCTCAGGGATCGCAGAGCACTTCAATGCGGAAGACATCATCGGACAACAAGTCATCGTGGTATGCAATCTCGCTCCGCGCAAACTACGTGGGATCATGAGCCAGGGAATGATACTCATGGCAGAGGATGAAGATGGCACGCTACAGTTTGCCTCCCCCGGAACCAAAGTTTCGAACGGCTCTGCAGTGAGCTAACGAAAACGCCCGTTGCAATTCACAACGGGCGTTTCTTTTAAGCCGTAAATCCTATTAATAGATCAGGTGTATCTCACCTTTCTTATAGAACCATTGGGTCTCCCGGAAATCCGTGAATTCCATTTTGTAGATATAGAAGCCCATTGGAACAAGCTCTCCTTTATAGGTTCCGTCCCATCGATCGCTTGTCTTATCCGTGGCAAAGATCTTTTCACCCCAACGGTTATAGATCTCCATCTTATAGTTGGTAATACCTTCTAAGATCCCGCTTGCGCCCCAGTAATCATTAATGAGGTCTCCATTCGGTGAGAACGAGTTCGGCACCCAAATGAAAAGGTCTGGTGTAACTTCCAATATCTTGGTGATCTCATCTTCACAACCATTTGAGTTGGTTACGTGCAGGGTCACATTATACACCCCTACTCCAGTGAATTCATGTAAAGGATTCTGAATGTTATATGTTCCGCCATCTCCCATGTTCCAATCCCATTGTACCACATCAGCTGTGGAAGCATCCTGGAACTGTACAGTTGACTCCAATGTACTTGGCTCTTCCGGAGTGAACACAAAATCAGCGATCGGCAGGTCGTATACCTCGATCTGGAATGGAACAGAAACTCTGCTCACACAACCATTATCTGAACTTGCCTCCACTTCGATCTGATAGACTCCTGAATTAGGGTAGGTATGTCCCGGATTGTCTCCTGTTGTAGAGTCACCGTCTCCCCAGATCCACTTATAACCTTGAATGGTTCCGGATGGAATGGTCGTGTTATTTGTGAAAGAAGGAGTAAAAGGAGGACAACCCGCAATACTATCTCCTACGATATCAATAACAGGAGCAGAGAAAATCTCGCCCTGTTTGGTCGTAGAGTCTGTACAACCTTGATCCGTCACAACTATATGTGTGAGCGAATAGGTTCCAATAGCCGGGAAAGTCCTGCTTGTTGTGCTGCCATTCGCTGTAGTTCCATCGTCGAAACGCCAGCTATAGCCTATTATACTTCCGCTGGTAACGGTCGACTGATCGGTGAAGGTTGTGTTGTCTCCCAGACATAAATTGTTCACCGCAAAATCGACGTTCGGTAACGGATTGATGTCGATCGTTTTCTCCATGGTATCCAAGCATCCCTTGTCACTTTCTACGACAAGTGCAATGATATGCGTACCTGAACTTGTTGTAGTTATGGTCGGCTCCCAAGCAATTGACTCAAATGCTCCATCGAAGTACCACGACTGTGCCGTGATGACATCCGATCGGGAAGCGCCCGAATTATTCGTTGGTGTCAGATCTTCCCCTTCGCAAACGGGAGTCACATCGAAATCCGCCGTTGGGTCCTCGAATACAGTTACTGTATCCACGATCTCCGCAAAGCAATTATTCGTCGTAGAAAGGACAAGACGTATCACATAGTCTCCGGCTGTAGATTGCTCAAAGTCCAGGGAGCTGGACGTGCTCACCACTGTCGAATTCATCTCCCAATTCCACGAAGTGATCGTGTCGCCACTGATGGTATAATCGAGTGTGATGGTCTGAGGAACGTCTTTACAAACGTCCTGGAAGTCCAATCCATTGGTGTTCAATTCTGAGAAATCGATCGTGGACTGGAGAACATCTCTACATCCCTTATCTGATTCCGTTGTGAGCGTAATATCCTTGCTGCCGGATGAGCTGTATTTCACAGAGAATGAATCAGCATAATAGGTATTACCATCATCCACATCCCATGAGATCACATTCACCGTACCTGAAGATATTGTGGAAAGGTTCTTGAACTTGATACTATCATTCGTACAAGTTGACGAATACCAGAAATCGCTCTCCACGAGTGGGTATACCTCGAAGGTCTTTGTGAGGGAATCCCTGCAGAATGAATCGATCTCGATCCACAACATTGCAGTGAACGTTCCAGCCGTATCAAATGTCTTCGTAAAGCTATAATCGGTGAGTGTGTCACCTGTAGAGAGTATCCACTTGCGAGAAGTGATGTTTGCTCCATTATTCGTCGTGAGGTTATCGAAATCTACACTCAGACCCTGGCATGTATCGGTAAACGAGAAGTCCAGATCCACTGTGGCGTATTTGTACACGGTGTCTACATGTGTTGCCTGACATAAGGAGTCGGAAGTGACTGTGAGTTGAACCTCGTACGATCCACTATCTTGATAGAAATGCGACGGTGAGTTCAAAACAGATGTATCGCCATCCCCGAAATCCCAGCGACTTTTGAATACTCCTGATTTAATGGTCGTCAGGTTCACAAACTTGGTTGAGTCGTATTGACACGATTTATCCGCTTGGAAGTCGACTACCGGATTTGGATTGATCGTCACCGTATCGGTTATTGTATCCGCACATTGGAATTCCGTACGGACTATAAGCCGGAGGTAGTATTCACCTGCCGTATCATAGTATTTGATCGCCGATGGACCATAAGCGTCGGGTCCACTATGGAATGACCATATCCGAGTACCGATCGTCTCACCGTATTTAGCGTAGCTCGAATCGGTGAAGGTCACATTGTTGCCTTCACATTTGAGTGTGCTCACGAACCTCGCTGTAGGAGGTCCTGTCACCTTTAATGTCAGGAAGGTCGAATCGTAGTTAGAACATCCGTCGTAAGTTTCTTTGAAGGTGTACATCCGCACGCTGAACGTACCTGTGTCCTGATACACGTGAGAGGGAGCCTGAACGGTATCACCAGTTCCATCTCCAAAATCCCATTCATACCGAGCTACTTTGTATTCGGCACTTCCTTCGAACTTAGCTTTGCCACCAAGGCAGATCACAAAATCGTCGTTGACGCTTGAGTTGGTCAGATCGATCTTTGCAGTAAGGTCTTTCACATTTGCTCCTGCAGCATAGCCATAGGATTCAAATCGTCCAAATCCATACGCTGTCGCGACGAACCCTTCATTGGCTGTCAACCTGTGGTTACCTTGACTCACCTTGAGTTGCGCATATGAGTACCTTGCATTTCTCGGTACTTGGGTAAATGAAGCACCAACTCCATCGACCCTGAAACTGGAGACTGAACTGGTAGGTATCACCACATTGATGTAGTGGTCCCGAATGGCTTCATATCGCGAAGAATAAACCGTAATATCTGTTAGGGTCTGCTCGATCGGGTTAATAATGGTCATGGCAGGATCGCCATTGGCACCGGCACAAGCCTGAGTTTTGGAATATTGCGCGAGACAAATTGGCTTACTGGCAATTATATATTTCGTTTCTCCTTTGTCGTCTAGTCCATCATATTCTCCGGCATCTAACACATACTGAGTAGGAGCTCCGGTTTTGTGGTATATGAGTACATTGGTGTTGTCTTCCGCTGCCAGTACGCGCAACAAACCCGCACTTGATTGTGCCATCGGAACGTAGATAAAACGGGTCCCCCACGAGTTGACGGGATACATTTGCTCGAACAGATTATCCGCGGAATTGAATCCTGTGGTACATCCAACTCTTGTATTGTTGCTTCCTGCAAACACAGAAACCGTTCTGCAATTCGCGGTACTTCCTGTATCGATCACTTCGATCTTCGTTCCCGTGATATCATCGGAAAGAGATGAGCCATTTGCCTGAGCCTGATAGACCTCTCCCGCATCTAAGGTGACTTGATATATGGAATTCGCGCTTTTAGTTCCACTAGAACTTTGAATGTCCACAGAGGGTGTGATATTCACTTTCGTATTGTCCTGATTGGCAATGATCATGAATTGCGTCCGGTCCGAATTATTCTGCCGGTTCATTTCATAGGACATGGCGTAATAGTCTTTACCGATCGTTTTGGTAGGTAACACCAGAGTAGCATCTGAACGATAGTTGTAATAGATGTGGGCATAGACCACCACGTTCTTCGCAGTAGTTACCTTGATCCCTTTGCCTTGAATACAATCCGTGCAACCAACATAGGCCACGTTATTTGGAATCGTGACAAGGGTCATGTTATTCGCGGTCACGGTGAAATTCTGCGACCAATTCTGTCCCGGGATCTCCACTTTTCCCGTAGTGGACGAATCTGACGTGATGTACAGATACATATCTACCCGGCTCGCATCCCTGTGAGCCATGAAACCTACCCAAAACTCCTTACCCTTATTGGACGAGGATTGGGCCTGGAGTTCTACCGGAAATAAGAAAGAGACGGACACCAACAGCGCTAAAAGTATCCTGATCATTGCGGCTTAAACTTTACTCAATAGACTTTCACTAGGTAAAAGTACTATAATTCGGAGGTACAATGTACAAAATTTTCTCAGCGACAAGGTAGAGGCAGGTGATTCTCCATGTACTCTACTAGAAAACAAGAGATTAGCAAACTCCTAAAGTCACAGAAATCAGCTGTTTCCAGCTAAATGAATCTGGATTGAGTAACGGCGAGGTCATTTAAAATCTTACAATTCCATGTCTCAGCAATCAGGCTCTGACAATTCACTTTCCACACTTGTGTTTACTGATGGAGCAATTCACAAGATTATCACATCTATCCACAATGAGACCGACACCATTCCCATTTTGAGAATAACAAATTTCATTGATCTGGAATTCCATGTAAACCGTCAAACGACCATCCAGGCCATGTGTAACCTATTGAATATCTGGCAGAAGTGTGATCCCGAAGTGAAAGACCAATTCATCAAAGCCATCTTTCCAAAGGGAATTGTACTCGAAAGAGAAAATGGCGATTATCGAACCTCTCAGCTCAATCCGGCCATTCTCGTTGTCTCAGAGCTGATGCGGTATGTGGCACAAACAAAAAAGCGGAACAAGATGGATTTACCCACTTATTCCGCTTTGGTAGAGGGAAGCAGACTATTATCGAACTTTCTTGATCACCTTTAAGTGCGCTGAATTAAAGCCTAAAAAATTATTCCGTAGAGTCGGGTACATTGGTAATATGACGACCTACATTGCCCATTCAGTGCTTCGAGGTTTATTACTCTGGTTTCTCCTCATCAACTTCGGAGGCTTTACTTTCAACAATTCCTCCAGTTTTAAAAGAGAACACTAAACCAATTTTAGTCCTCATTATCGGATCTCCTGCCTTTAAGTTGTCATAACCATCCAGGGCATCAGAATAGGTATGTAAGATTCCAGAGCTGATCTGCAATTTTAGGGTTTTACTCAATCCGATCAGCATGCCTAATTCAACTGAGTTGTTGAATCCAACCCCATTAGTTTTGCTGAATAACCCATTGTCAAGTACAAAGTATCGCTTAGCATCATAACTGGTTATGCCCATCCCTAAACTAAAATATCCATTCACTCGAGATGTATCCGTGTGTGGACGGAAATAAGTTCTAAAACCCAGATCATACATACCCAGCGAAGATTCATAATATTGTTCTTCAGATTGACCAGTTATCTGTCCAAATAGAATATCAAAACCCAAAGCGAATCGGGTTTTGATATCCAAACTTGCCGTTAGTCCGTAACCTAAATCGAACTTTGCGTAATCCCCTTTCCAACCTTTCATATCTACATCGGTAAAACCGTTTGATTGATCAATTACACCTTTCCCGATATCATAAATAC
>VMDK01000016.1 GCA_008080835.1 Sphingobacteriia bacterium
CATACTTCACCTTCATGCAAGGTATGGATACTATCACTTATCTTTATCCCTTGATCAGTACACATGAGTTTGACGGTTTACAATTTGTATAAAAAATTACAATTTTAACTCTACATGGGGCTGCTATGGCACGGATCTCTCTCTTAGCGGAAATAGGAAAGCACGAACGGAACAAATCGTCGCTCAAAGCTGTGGTCGTAATGGCGCAGCATATAAATGTTATACGCTGTCTCGAAATGGATATTCAGATTGGTATTTACCTACTTCAGGAGAATTACAGAAGGTGTTTTTCAATTTGGTGAGAGAAGGTGTTGGTGGTTCTTATCTGAATCATAATTTTTGGGCTTCTGAGCAATGCAGTGCAACCGGAGCGCGCTTTTGTAACCTGAGTTTAAGCAGATGGTATACGAACTGTAATGTAGCTAATGCCACCCCAAACAAGAATAATACACTAAAAGTAATCGCTATCAGGTATTTCTGAGTATTTGAAGCAAAGTATTTAGCGATCATTCGATTTCTTGCGCATCTAACCATTTACCTATCGACTCCGTCAAGGATTCTACTGATTTAGCGCTTGGAAGGGTACTGTGTTATTATAGGTTCAACAGATGATGAATTGATACAAGGTGGATTCTACGCTAAGGAAGGTGGCTTGTCTGTTCGTTGTGTGAAAGAGTAGATACTTATCTTGTACAATTCTGCAGGTATAATGCCAGTTCTCAAAATCAACTCAAGATTATCTATTGGAATTTGAAATTCTTGCAAGCTTTTTTGCAAGCTTGAACAGTTCAGGTGTCTCAATATGTCACAAATGGACACAATTTTGTGCAACTTGGAATTCTCTAAGTCTTTAACTGTCAGATAATAAAGGTTTTACAAAATCGATCGCGCACCCTCATAATCAGGTGGTCCCATATAAAAAAACCCGCGAGAAGCGGGTTTTTTTATATCAAAGTTTTTAGAGCACTTGGGTCACCTAGGTCCTCTACACACGTCGCTCCGCTCATGACTCTTATCATGGTTTTCCGAATGGTAACAGTTTTGAGATAAATTGTAGTCAGATTGAATGACAGCGGTGGTTCTCAACAATAAAATACAAGTGTTCACATGTGTTCTATTAGCTATTTTGTTCACTTCATGTTCCATCCAAAAGCGCCGCTATAACAGTGGTTTTCACATCAATTGGTATGGAATTTACTCGAAACCCAATGTGAAGACTGATGTTTCAGTGAATTCGTTGGAAAAGTTTGACTCGGCTATTCAAATTGTTGAAGAACCATATGAAATTGAGCAATTGAGATCAGTTGAATACATCAATTCAGATTTCAATGGCGGTAAGAATATTCCCGTATTTGCTTCTACCATTAGTGCGAACAACCTGACAAGTTCATTGAGCAGTGATCACTCAAAAGCTCCTTCTGTCAATTCCCTATTTCGACCACAGATCTCGGAGAAGTTATACACCATATCACCGAACGAGGTACTTGACTAAAAACCACCGGAAAAGAAATTTCCGTGGCTTGGAGTTTTCGTGATGTGGGTGGTTTTAATGCTGATTGTACTTGCATTTGCTGAGATCACTGGTTCTATGGTCACAGCCAAAATGCTATTAGGTATTACTTTGTTAGCGTTGTTACACGGAGTAATAGAATATTTCTTTTCAGTTACACTCGGAGATATGTTTGGCTTTCTTGCCGATGTATTTTTCTTCTTGTAAAAAGATCACAAGGGGGTGTATTCAAACTTCCGAACGATCACCTCGTGTTCCTGCCCGTCCGACGGCGCCGGATTGATGCCGGTCAGTATCCAGAAGTTTATTCGCGCTGATGTAGTACTTCCAGGAGCAGGGATCACTACTGGATCTGAAGAACGCCCACCTTCATTTTTAACTCGAGCGGGATTGGTAGAATTAAAGACCCACTCGCCAAATTTGTTCTCCGGATCGGCGCTGTCTCCTGAATAGGACCTCCACGTGATCTGGTCCTTCTCCCACGTAAATTCATGGGTGCTTACACCATCTACGGTGCCTTCCGGATATGCAGGTTTGTTCGACCGCTCCGGGAAGTATGGTCCGAAGTTGATAGGCTGTACGCCGTATTGAAGTGTCCTTGTGATACTTTCATCACCCCAGCGACTGAATTCTATGTCGACTTCTGAATTTGCTTGCTCCTGAAAGGAATTATTGTCCCAGGTAAAAAGTCCAACCACCAAATTCTTATCCAAGGCATCCATGTTTCCTTCAACAGTGAATCGATAGGTTCCATAACCGGTGAATTTATCTGCAACTACTTCTGTACTCATCCACTTTTCGCCCCTCTTCACGATCTTCATGTGCAAAAAGCCATTCTCATCGATGAATATGTCTCTTTCATTTCCAGAAAAGTAATTCGGACCGGGTCCTTGAACGCTGTTTTCGTAGACCTTGACTTTCCAATCATACCCTGAGAAGCGAATACTGTCACCAACTCTCCCAAATTCCGAGGTGCTGAAACTTGCGGGTTTGGGATCAGACTGGTAACAGGCCGATAGATTGAGAGCAAGAACAACTATTATTAGACTCCATGAAGAAGTGAGGTGTTTCATCTTACAGTTCGATTTTATTCTGTGAATATGAGGGATCCCCAGTGAGAAATGTTTGATTCAAAGCCTTTGAGCCCTAGACTGTTCCAGCGAACCTGGTCACTACCATTTCGGTTGACAGCCAACTCCATTTGATATTCATGGTCAACCACCCAGCCGGGTAGCTCAAGGTAAGACAGAGGAATCCGTATCTCAAAGGTGTATCCGCCATTTACTCGTTTAATGCTTTGTGAGGCACTACTAACCTGCTTGTTGCTCCAGCGTTTATCACGGAGCACGAAGGGATCTGAGGTGTTTAGCAAGAAGTGTCTGTCACTCATTAGAGGTTGTTTACGATTTGCTTCAGCTTTGTAATTTGAGCTGAAACAGATCTCTACACCATCACCAACCTCTCCGAAAGATGGATCGTTCACATAGCCTCCAAAATAGACAGCATCTTTATCCGTCTTGAGCATGATAGCAGCGCCGTCTAATTTGGCTTTTCCTACATCCTTCCAATCATTCAAGTCTCCGTCAATGTCAATTTTTGCGTCTTTTACGAGTGAAGCGACGTATTTCTTCTCTCCAATTCCGTCGTATGGAACGACCTTGATAGCATCGATGTAGAGTTCACCGGCTGCTTCGAATTGGATCATGAATTGCTTGATATTTCCCGCGTCAGCGTCGAATTCGCTCCATGAGAACTTCGACAAAGGGAGAGTTACCGTGGCCCAATCTTCACCCGGCTTATATGAAATGTATTCCGGTGACATGCCCAACCATGCGGCCTTGCCTCCATAATCTTCCAGGGAGGCTGCAAGGGGTAGAGAGTTGATATTTCCAGAAGGAGGTTTCGCCTTGATCTCAATAGCCGCCCTTCTGAGAATAGTACTCAGGTTTTTACCTGACCAACCATCCCAACCAATACCCATTCCGATCCAGTCGCAACCACCTTCCGGCTTATCCCATTTCAAGTGTATACTCCCGTTCCCATCATAAATGACGTCAGATTCATTCTGAACTTTTATACAATCTGTGTTTTCCGTAAACCAGACCTCTCCGCTCAAATGATCTTTCAGTATATCGAGTGCATGAAAATCTCCAATGCCTTTGGGTTTCTCTTGGTCTGCATTCGAATCAAACAGCGCTCTTTTGCTTGAAAGAGAACATCCGGTGATCAGAAGGATCAATGGTATATAGATGCGCATATTCATGTTAGAGTTTCAAAGGTCCGCCGGTGGTGAATACCATGTAGTCCATCAATACCTGCGCATATCCACTGTTCGGGTCAGCTAGGAATAAACAAGAAACCGTGTGGAGTTTGTCGGGATTTTTGACTCCGTTTCCGTTAGGATCTGTAGGAACTCCATTCACGAGGAATTGCAGGTCCGAATATTTTATCGATACGATATTCCACCCCGGATCGAAGTCGCGAATTTCAACTGCGTATTGGTCTTCACTGCTTTCGTTGAAGTTGCCATCACCATTCTCATCTTCACTGAAACGGAACAGAACAAATCCATTCGGTAAGCTATCAGGCCTGTTCAACACTACATTGAAATAGAGGTCATCCGGATTTGATGTGAGATCAAAACCGTTACTACCCATTGCTGTAGCCGGCACATCGAAGAGCCCTATCAGCCAGTCCCAGTTCACCTCTCCTCCCATATCGAAATACTTGGAGCCGACCGGTGCCGAGATCTTATCTTCGGTGCGAAAGCTCATATTCGCTCCGCTTTGGACGAACAAATTCCATTTCGGGTCGATGGCGGATTCGAAATCTGATATTACCGTACCATTCGGTTTCAAAGTTCCTCTCACGGTCACCGAAGCCTGATGTGTCGAACTATCTGCATCCACAAATAATTCAGCGGAACATGATCCCACATCGAACACCGGGAATATCGTTGTACTTCCATCCCACGTTGCGTTTGTTGCATCAATAATTCGGGACCTTCCTGTGATCACTT
Organism: Sphingobacteriia bacterium; assembly: GCA_008080835.1. Taxonomy (GTDB): domain Bacteria; phylum Bacteroidota; class Bacteroidia; order NS11-12g; family UBA9320; genus VMDK01. The sequence continues at coordinate 4,530 of VMDK01000016.1, forward strand.
TTACGCTTCCGTTACTGGCATGGCTTATTCGGATGGTCCAGTCCGTGATGCGACTGAATTGAGCCGTGAAGAAGACAGTTGCACCTGTAGAAAAATCGATAGAAGGTGAACTCACACCGAAATCCTGAAGTACCGTGAACTCTCCATACAGGTCATTCAGATCCGGACCTTCAAAAGTCTCGCTGTCACGATTGCATGAGCTGGTTATGAATGCGCCAACAACAATCATCAAGGCGACCTTAACCCATTTCCCTTTTACATGTATTCTTTCCTTTTTCATGTCCTCTGTTTTAAAATTTCATGCTGTACACAATGCCAAACTGCTGAACGGAATAATCAGGAACCTCAGCCATGGAATCTTTGAAGTTCAGTGTTTGCCACACGGCATTCAATGCGTTGTTGTTATCGAAGTGATAACGCAATGCAAGCGTGAGCATATCCTGTTGCATATCCGTTGAAAATTCTTGAAAATCAACTACTTCAGTGTAAACATCTCTCACAGCAAGCAGGTCATTTCCACTTGAATTGATGACCCGATAATTACCGACCAGATCCATGTTTTCTATGATGCCGATCTTTAGTCCAATATCTGCGATGAGGGAAGCAAGGTCGATGTCCCCTTCCATGATCTCGGCGTCTCTTGAGGTTTGTTGGGTAGTCAGTGCCAAACTCAATTCAAGAGTCCTTTTCATGTTGGGGATCAAGGTGTCTATCCCGAGATCCACGGCCACATCTATCGAATTGAATGTTCTCAAATTCTCGGTTCCCTGACCCACTACTTCTGACAGCATTTTGTATCCGGCTTTGGCCTGAATAAATCGATCGTTTGAAGTGTATTCTGCATCTAATATAAGTCCTTTTCGGTTCGGAGTAGCCGTTCCAAATGGCAGGATATTATCATACTGTGGAGCGAACATTTGTAGCCCCGGTCGGAGCTGTTGTCTGTACAGGGAAGCATCCTGTATCAGATCGAGCTGGGTTATTGGGCGTGGAACCTGCTCATTTCCTATACGTGTGTAGAGCAAGTTCTGAGCTTCAAAATTGACTCGCTTGTTCTGGGCACCTACGCTTCTGAAATCTGCTCCCACGTTGAGGTAGTTGACCCCAACACTGACGTTCTTACCCTTTGAGACGTTCAGTTTAGCATCGTAGAAATAGTCTCTCAGAGTTCCTGACAACGGATCGTTGAGCGTATACATCTGCGAGATCCCGCTTTCCGATCGGAACATGAATTGAAAGTCGTTCACTTCGTGTTCGATGGAGGCGTTGGCAGTAACGACCGGGTTATGAAGACTCTGATCGTTTTGCGATGTGCCGACCAGATCTGTAATGTCGACGTAGTTCCCACCTAAAGTGAAATGCTGAGTTTGCAAAGTGGTGTTTCCACCAAAAAAGATGCGTTCGCTCTGGTTTCCAAAATCAGTTGGTCGATTCCGAAACACGAACATGTTGAATTCCATTCCTTTGACGTAGCCCGGGAAATCCAGCCCGAAATCAACAGCGGCTCCTTGTTGGCGCCATGTATTATCTTCAGTATAGAACAGATCATATCTTGTCAGATCCCTGTAGATGTCTAGAGCTTCCGCACGATGTGAACTCAACTCTTCGCTATGATTGAAGAAGGTGTAAGGAGTGAGTTTATAGTTGATGTCTCCAACTTGATAGCGAACTGCATCCTTGATCAGGCCTTTCAAATACAATTGGCGCATATCGAATGTGATCCCAGAACCCCAGAATCCTCCGAAGTCATTTCGGATCCTGACCATGGCATGTAAATATGTCTGATCGTTGGGTTTGGCATTCACAGCAAGATCGACCATTGCATGACCACTGTTCAACTTTCGTGCTGTAACCGAATCATTACCCGCGTCGAGGTCATTCTGCAGGAACACGCTTCGGGCAGCACCGCTGGCCCACACTTTGCGATCCTGTGCGAAGGAAATTGATCCGCTTGTACCTATCATTAATATTAGTAGAAGTGTTCTTTTCATGATTAGAATGATAATTTGATCTCCACAACGGTTTCTGTTCCGCTAAATGCGTCTTTCTCGAAGCTCTTGTCTTTAAAGTCGAACCATCGATGCCTCAAGTAGAGCGCTGTATTTCTTGATAAGTCGTAATCCAGTCCCAGTCCCAGGCCCCAACCTTCTTGATTTCTAGGGCGGTCGGTTTCGCTGTCGATGTCTGTTGAGTAATTACCCAGCACGCGTTCATACCCGGAGTACGCCGTGATTACGGTATTGGGATTGAGCGCATAGTACATTTCCAATTCTGTGCTGTAATGTCTAAGGAAGGCCTCTTCTGTAAATACCACGATAGGTGACAGATGATCCTGAACAGACGAATATCGACCGAGTAGGAATGCATAGAAATCTCTTAATCCGAGCAAGCCGCGATACTTGGCCTGAACTTCCATCACGTTGAATTTCTTGGCTATCGGTGGTCCGGCAATGGTGAGGATCTCGTACACATCCCTGAAGATGACATTGTAGCGATTATATGGTCCTACACCCGTTGGGAAATTCCAACGCCAGAATCTCGATCTCGTGAGTTGATTCACAGGATGTCCAAAACTCACCTGAGAGCTGAGGGCATCTATCTCGGCCGATATACCATTGGCGATGGAAACCTTCAGATCTTTTTTACCAAAGTCGGCATTGATATTGAGACCTTGCCTATTGTTTGTGAATTGACCGATGGCGGTCAGCGAGCTGGCAAATGGGAACAGAGCCGCACTACTCCCAACGCTACCCGCAGGTATGCTGTTGTTACGTGTCTCTACGATTGCAGAGTTCCAGAAGATCGCATTGTTGTTGATCACTCGAGGACTCACTCTGAACAAGTGAAGCTCTATAGGGAACTTGATCAATTCGTCCGTCAGATTGAACTTGACATTGATCGCCTCACCCCATTGGTTCTCATATTCAGGACTGAAATATCGGCCCATTCCGATCTCAGAGTGAACTTCAAGTCCCTTGACGATCGGGGTTGAGATCTCCCAGGTAGCAATATTGAAACCGATTCCTTCTTCGTTGAGGCTATCTGTATAGGTCTGATTATTGAATGTGTTAAAGGCTGTGAACCCGGATCTCAACGGTGCTTTGACCTGTCCACCGAAGGATAGGTTCGGGATGGTCAGAAACCCACCGTTGAGTTCGGTCTTCCCATAGAGCAACTTGGCACTAAGATCGCCGGGAAGTTGCCCTAGTTCAACAATGGTTCCGGTAAATGCTTTTTCTCCCCAGCGAGTATCCTGGTTGATATTTCCCAGGCTATGGAAGGAGTGGTATCTTGACTCAACTGTCCCGGTAACAGGATCCCACGGATTGCGCTCGAAAAGAGTGAAGCGGTTGTATCCGGTAAATGCCTTCAGCGTGAGATCACTGATGGATACCCAGTGTATACCACCGGTCTTTACGCTCACCGAGGCAAAGTCGGTTTGGAAATCACCGTACATGTTTATACCGAGGAGCAAATTCAGGTTCGATGCGAATCGAGTCCCATTCAATGGAGCATAGATACTTGGTCGGTTGGAAGGGCTCACTTGCCCCATACCGTAAGTCGTATTGATATTCCCGTCAAGGAACTGAAATGCATAGAGGTCGAAACCCCATGATACTTTTTCTGAAGGTCGTCCTGAGAAGTTCAAGGTCAGGTTTGGGAGCTGACTATCATCGCCAATGAACACGCTTTTCTGCATTGCAGTGTCCATTCCGGCCTCTGTCAAAAGGTATGACTGCTTGTGTGCGGTATACGTTCCGAAGAAGCGATAAAATCCTCCAACTTTAAATGTGTACAGCACAGGTTGCTCCTTTTTAGGATACATCCCGAGATCCGGAAATGTCAAGGAGTCTACTGTAGTAGTCGTGTCAAATGACGGTGGAGCCACCAAACCGTGTTGAGCGTTGCTGCGGATCGCCGCAAAATGGAACACCAATATGATCAGTAGATATTTTCTCATTTGAATACGATCCATAAAATTAAAACGGAGAGGCATAATGCAACTGATAAGACAACTTCCTTCGTGCTACTAGTGCTCTTCAAAACATTCTTCTGCCAAGTAATGACTGAGATCTCTGTCAGAGGTTTGGCATCTTTTGGCTTCGAGAAGATGAAGAGAATTACAGAGCAGATCACAAAAAGCATAAATGCAAAATGCAGGAAGTTGATCTTTGCGAAATCGAGAAGAACTCCTTGCAGATGCTCTTGACCGATCTCTAGCCCGAGGCGAATTGCACCAAGTAAAGCGCCGGTGATCAAAGCGATCTTAGCGGCTTTGTCCGTCACTCGTCTACTTAGGATACCGAATAAGAACACAGCAGCGATCGGCGGCGAGATGTACGCTTGAATGCTTTGGAGTTTTTGAAACAATCCACCTTCTATAAAGCTCATTAAGGGGATCCAGGCTATACCCAAGATCACCAGGATCACCGTAGCAATCTGTCCGACGTAAACCAACTTTTTTTCAGAGGCGGACGGAACATATTTCCTGTAGATGTCCAACGTAAAAATGGTCGAACAGGAGTTAAAAACAGAAGACAATGAACTCATCAGAGCGGCAAGAAGTCCGGCAACAACCAGTCCTTTAAATCCTACAGGTAGAACTGCAAGGGTGAGTAAAGGAAGTGCTGCATCATGATCAACTGAACCATCGGCTTCTACAGGAAATTCGATCAAGGCATCAGGGCCTTGTGCCAGTGCCAATGCGATCACCCCCGGAAGCACGAACAGAAAGAGTGGAAGCAGTTTTAGGAATCCTCCGAAGATGGTTCCCAAGCGGGCTTGCTTCTCATTTTTTCCTGCTAATACGCGTTGGACAATGAATTGATCCGTACACCAGTACCAAACACCAAGTATAGGGGCACCGAGTAGTATACCGGTCCATGGAAAATCAGGATCACCAGCGTTTCGCCACAAACTGAGATCGTTTGGCTTTGTCAACGATTTCAGTTCTCCCCACCCACCCAGTGCTTCAAGGCTGAACCAGGTCAGGGCTATGGAACCCAAGAGGAGAATGATCATTTGGACAAAATCCGTGTATACCACTACTTTCAAACCACCCAAAATGGTATAAGCTCCGGTGATGATCACAATAAGCAACGCGCCACTCCAGAAGCTCACACCCAATAGCGTTTTGAATACTATGGCACCCGCAGCAATGGTCACAGCGATCTTGGTCAACACGTACGCAACGATGGATAGCCAGCTCAGGTAATCACGAGCCCAGGTTGAGTATCTTTTTTGAAGGAACTCCGGCATCGTATAAACTCCGCTACGCATGTAGAATGGAACGAAGAACCAGCCGAGAATGAGCAGGATGATTGATGCAAGGATCTCGAATTGGCCGGCGGCAAAATCGCCGGCAGCACCGGCTCCGGCTAATCCGATCAAATGTTCGGATCCGATATTGGAGGCAAATAACGAAGCACCTATAACCCACCAGCTCAAGTCACGTCCACCTAAAAAATAGGAGTTGGTATTCGGACCTTTTCGATTTCTGATCCGTTGGATGAAAAAGTAAATAGCAACACCGAAGATGACCAGAAAATACAAGGCCAATACTCCGATATCCAGTGTTGCCATGTTCTTGAACATCTCAATAGCTGAATTCGAGTTCTCGTTTCTTGAGTTGGACCTTATTTGAGGGATTCAGGTCCGGCTTTACATAGAAGGGGATATTAACGTAGCCTGTTTTGCCATTACCGTCGCGGGCATTAATGTACAGTCGATATGCACCTTCATTTTGAGGGGCTTTGAACGTGATGCCATTTGGTCCGCGCTTTTGGACGAGCCCGGGAATGGCCGGCGGGGTGGACTCGACGTCACCTCCAGCCTTTGTATCGGTACTTTCCGAGACGATGCTCCAGTTTATTTTAAGTTTGTCGCCATCGGGATCATGGAATTTGGCAAATGCCTGATAGCTTTTTCCTTCGATCAGAAAGTTTTGCTTTACCGGTTGGTCCTGTTCAAGCAAACCGAAATCCTTGATCTGTGGGGAGTGATTCTGCTCATCAGATTTCTTCCATGCTTTGTGCAGCTCGTCTATAGGCTCCGTTTGATTGCCATCATATGTGAATAAGCCGTACCAGGTTGATGTGGTTTCCTGTTTTTGCCCCCAGAGGAACACATATGACCCCACACAATTTGGAGCATTCAGGATGAGGCGATAACGGTCGGCGTAACTTTGAGCTTTCGAACTTGAGCTTTGCTCGATAGGGGCACCCCATGGCATTTTGTCCACTTCCCAGTGCCCATTTGGTCCCCATTCAGCGATCAAGAATGGACCATCCCATCCGTAATCGTCGATACTGTCCAAAGCGTGTTTGAGTCCGCCGTACGTGTTCACACCAAATATGTCAATGTCTGGCGCCATTTTAGTTACTAGTTCGACTTCCTGACGGTGAAGGCCGGCGGTTATAGTTGTTGTTGGATGGTTGGGGTCTTCGCGATGAATCATCGCCGCGATATCCTGTACTGCTTTCCAGACCTTGTGGTTTGTATAGAATAGGTCTACTTCATTACCCACCGCCCACATCAACAGGGCAGGATGGTCTTTGAATTTGCGCACCTTTCTCGTGAAGTAGTCAAGTTGTTTGGCAACCGCCGCTTCATCGTTGTAATCAAAACCATGTCGTTCATGCTGCACCCACAGTCCCATTACTACCGTTAATCCTCGTTTGTGCGCTTCGTCTAAATATTCTTGCGCTCTCTCCAGACTCCAGGTGCGTATGGAGTTTCCTCCAACTTCCACCAGATCATCTAAATATGATTGGCCACCGGCACCCTTGACTTCATACGGTTTTCCATCTCTGAGAAGAGTCCAACCACCATCGCGTTCCACAACTTCTACTTTGATGGCCTGGGCCAATGATGTGCTCCAGGAGAGCAGTACAATGAGGCAAGTTATAATGATATTAGAGTTCAAAACTGAAAGGTTCTCGTCCGAGGCTGTGATAGCGTTCAAGGTCAAAGCGGAACAGTTTTGCTGGTCTGTGTGCCACATTCTGTTGCACCTCGTCCAGAGGAATTAATATTCCTGTGCCTAGGATCTTCTTGCGGAAGTTTGGCTTGTCGAATTTCTGTCGCAACACTGCTTCATACAGCCCCTGCAATTCCAGCAGAGTGAATTTCGGAGGGAGCAAGTTGAACCCGATAGGTTCCGTTCTTACTTTCTTTCGCAGAGCATTGATCGCCGCGTCCATAATCTGACTGTGGTCGAAGGCCAGATCAGGTAGATCTTCTACATCAAACCATCCGATATCGGAAGCCCAGTTGGACGCAACCGGTTGATAGTTTTCACCGCGAACCAGAGAAAAATATCCGACAGTCACAACCCTTCCGGCCGGGTGTCTGTCCGTTTTACCGAAGGTGTGAAATTGTTCTACGAAGATATTTTCCAGACCGGTAAGATGTTTCAAGATGCGGTTTGCAGAAGCATTGAGGTCTTCGCCAGGATTTACCAGGTCGCCAGGAATCGCCCACTTGGATTGGAACGGTTCGGCACCGCGCTGAATCAGCAGGACTTTAAGGCTTTTTTGCTGATATCCGAATATCACACAGTCGACCGAAAGGCCGAATTGGAAGAAATCTTTGAACGGAAGGTTATTTTCCGACAGATAGTGTGTGATCGTAGGATCCAATGAGTTTGACATAGACACACACAAACATAACAAAAACTTATAGTACTTTTTACTTTAAGAAAAATTAAGTTATTTCGATGAGCGAAAATCAGCTCTTGGAGAAACATCAAAGTGCTCTGACAGCTTTGATTCCCGAAATTTAAGAAAAGACTATGAAAAGTCACAAACCAATAATCATGCTCATTGCCCTTATCGTTGCATTGGGCGGACTACTCATGGGTTTTGATGCTTCGGTTATTTCCGGAGTTGTCAAATTCATTGAACCCGAATTTAACTTGACCAAGTTGGAGCTCGGATGGTCAGTGGCATCACTTACCCTGACTTCAACGTTGGCGATGATGATCTCCGGGCCACTCAGTGATCGCTTTGGAAGGCGAACTGTATTGCGCTATGCAGCTATTTTGTACGCCGTTTCTGCGATTACTTCGGCACTTGCACCAACCTTTACCGCCTTGGTGATAGCCAGGATGATCGGCGGATTCGGCGTAGGAGCATCACTCATACTTGCTCCTATGTACATTGCTGAGTTGGCACCTCCTTCTATACGAGGTCGATTAGTATCCTTTAATCAACTGAACATCGTGATAGGGATCTCGCTTGCCTTCTTTACGAACTATATGATACTCCAGTTGGGAAAGAGTGACGCTTCCTGGGTTTCCAATCTTGGCATCCGTGAGCACAATTGGAGATGGATGTTGGGATTAGAGACTATCCCCGCAGTATTGTATTTCTGTGGATTGTTCTTCGTACCTAGGAGCCCGAGATGGCTCATCCTGAAGGGAAATTTTGATGAGGCTGTTAAGGTACTTGCACGTTTTACCGATAGGCAGGAAGCAAAATCAGCGGTACACGAGATCCGAGAGAGCCTCCATGGTGATGTGAAAGAAGAGAAAGCCGGTGTAAAAGACCTTTTCACCCGCCGAATGCGTTTGGTGCTGATGATCGGAGTCGTCATTGCGATCCTTCAGCAGATCACAGGGATCAACTCGGTGTTCTTCTATGCTCCGATGATCTTTGAGCAATCAGGTATAGGAACTGATGCTTCATTCATACAGGCCATCATGGTCGGGATCACCAATTTGGTGTTCACTGTTCTCGCGTTACTATTCATCGACCGCTTAGGAAGGAAACCGCTGCTCGTGTTCGGAGTATCCGGTATGGCTATTAGTTTGTTCCTTCTGGCATATGGATTCAATATATCCACCTATACGCTGACCGCAGAATCGATCGATGGACTTTCGGAAGGAATTAATAAAGGACAGTTGGCAGGGATGGTCGATGTTACTTACGATAGTGATGTGGAGTTCAATGCCGCTCTTGTAGAATCTCTTGGCAAAGAGGCGGCAGGGGAGTACAAGTCCCAGATCATTACAGCTGCCATTTCAACCAATCCCATTATGATCTTGATCGGCATCCTTGGTTTCGTTGCCTCATTTGCAATTTCTATCGGACCGGTCATGTGGGTATTGTTCTCCGAGTTGTTCCCGAATGCGATTCGAGGAATTGCCATATCATTCGTCGGTTTGATAAACTCCGCGATCAGCTTTGTGGTGCAATGGGTTTTCCCCTGGGAGTTACAGACACTAGGTAATGCAATGACATTTGCTATCTACGGGATATTTGCTGCCGCAGGATTGATATTCATTATCAGGATCGTTCCGGAAACAAAGGGAAAGAGTTTAGAGGAATTGGAGGAAAAACTGGTTGGAGCGGAATGATCGATGGAGGTATGAAAAAGTCTTTGTTCATATTAATCGTGTCGCTGCTTATGGCATGCGAAGTGACTTCAACTGATTCTCTTATGATAAGAGTCGGTCATTATGTCAAATCGCACGGAAGCGTTTTGAGAGAGTCCAACACGGTCGTCATGTCTCCGGAATCCTGGCTCGAGTATCACGTGTCAATCCCCAAAACCGGTCGATATAAGGTCGTAGTGCATGCGAGTTCCGATTCAGGAGAAGTGTGGTTGGAGGACTATGTGTACAACACGGATGGAAGGACCTATGATATAACCGGTCGTATGTCTCCTTCGAATGGAGATCGAAAATCGTGCACGCGAACAGGAAGCCCAGTGCAAAGCGGCGAGCACAATCTGCGTTTGCATGCAGAGAAAGGAAAAGTCTCGGTAAGTGCGATCGAATTCATCCCCGCGATCCAACATTCAAATACTACGGACACTATGATCCAAAGCACTTCCGGAACTGAATGGACCCTCAAGTGGTCGGATGAATTTTCCGGAGACGGATCTCCCGACACCACCATTTGGAACTACAATTTAGGTGACTGGGGTTGGGGCAATAATGAGCTGCAATTCTACACTTCAAATGATCTGAAGAATGCTCGATTGCAAAATGGATCATTATTGATCCGAGCGTCAAAAGATCCTTCATCGGGTCAATGGACCTCTGCACGACTGACCACTCAGGGTAAAATATGTTTCCAGTATGGTAAGATCGAATTCCGCGCCAAAGTGCCTACCGGTCGTGGAAGTTGGGCAGCAGGTTGGTTGCTGGGAGATGCATATCGCGATGAGATCAGCTGGCCCTATTGCGGGGAAGTTGACATACTGGAAGTCGTTGGTTTTGAATATGATAGCACCAAAAATTCATCTTGGAATCACGGTAGTTGTCATACTCCGGCCTACTATTTCAAGAAAGGGAATCACATCACAGGTCAAACAGCCATTGAAGATGTCGAAGATGGCTTCCACACCTATGCAGTAGAGTGGTATCCTAACGTCATCTATTGCTCCGTGGATGGCCAACGATATTACACATACGACAAAACTGCCAATGAATTGGAGTGGCCTTTTGATCAGCCTCAGAATATCATCCTCAACCTAGCGATCGGTGGCGGATGGGGAGGAGCTAAAGGGCTGGATCCCAAAATGGTTGAGCAGGAATACGTAATCGATTACGTACGCGTCTATGAGAAGAAATAACAGGACTTTCTCAGTAGAGGCGCTGTTCATTCTCTGTTCAGCGCTCGCATCGTGCGATGCGGGTCACACCGATTCGTCCGGTGAACCCTTATCGGTCAGGACCTATCTCACAAGTGCAGAAGGCGCAAAACTGCTCGAAGTAGATCCCACAGACGAACACCCACCAGCGCTTGATACGCTTCATCTCGCTTTGGATACTGCGGTGTCTTATCAAAGTATAACAGGTTTTGGCGGAGCATTCACTGAGGCAACTGCAAGCACATTTTTTAGACTGAGTCCTGTGAACCAAGAGAAAATACTAGACCTCTATTTTGGCAATAATGGAGCGCGATATAGCCTTTGCAGAACGCACATGAACAGTTGTGACTTCTCTTTGGGTTCATACAGCTATGCTCCGGTTCCTGGAGACACCTCACTCGAGCACTTTTCCCTTTTCGAGGACACTGCCGACATCATACCAATGATACAAAGGGCACAGACTGTCAGTGAGAAAGGGTTCAAGCTCATAGCGTCGCCATGGACAGCTCCTCCCTGGATGAAGGATAACAATGATTGGTTTGGTGGGAAGCTAAGACCTGAGTACTACAAAACTTGGGCGAAGTTCTTCGCCAAGTATGCAGTTGCTATGAAAGAGCATGGAACGCCAATTTGGGCGTTTACCGTTGAAAATGAGCCACTTGGAAACGATTCACATTGGGAGTCAATGCATTATACACCTGAGGAAATGGCCGTTTTTGTCAAGGATTATTTGGGACCTGAACTGAACAGATTGGACGATCGTCCGCATATACTGATTTATGACCAGAACAGAGACGAAGAGTTGATCGAATGGTCAAACGTGCTGCTATCTGATTCACAAGTAGTGAATAAAATGTACGGAACGGCCGTTCATTGGTACAGCTCAACCATTGACTGGATGCCAGAAGCCCTTCAGCATGTTCATGACCTGGCACCTGATAAACCCATTATTCATACAGAGGCTTGCATTGATGCCGACACTCCACGTTGGAAAAATGATGAATGGTATTGGTCTGCGGAGGCAACTGACTGGGGGTATGAGTGGGCGGCTCCTGATAAGAAGAAGGATCATCCCAAGTATGTTCCCGTGTATCGGTATGCTCGAGATATAATTGGCTGTTTGAACAACCACGTGGAGGGTTGGGTTGACTGGAATATGGTGTTGGACCGACAAGGAGGGCCAAATCACGTTGGGAATTGGTGCGTTGCACCTGTGATCGCAGATGTGAAATCGGATGAAGTGTATATTACGCCATTGTACTATACCGTAGCACATTTCAGCAGATTCATCCAGCCTGGAGCTAAGCGAATTCAGCACGAATCAGATAGTGAAGATGTGATGATCACAGCTCTCAAGAACCCGGATGGAAGTGTGATCCTGATCGTTTTCAATTCAAATGATTCATCATATTCGCTCGAATTCAAATTAGGAGATAAAGAAAGTGGGGCATTTGTCCCCGCACAAAGCATTCAAACAGTTGTTATAGGAAAGGTCGAATGACCTGATTTGTATTAAGATCATATGAGCGCAGAACACATAAACACTCATCATATCGATAAGCTGGAGATTCGGCATTTAGATGGTGAACCATTCTACATGATCAGTCAGTTGGAGGAAATGAGACCATTCCTCATGACGATCGTGAGCCCGGGTGATCACTGGATGTACATCGCCAGTAATGGTGGAGTGACCGCCGGAAGACGTAATCCAGAGTCCGCATTATTCCCGTACTATACGGATGATATGATCGTGGATATGGCGCACATGACCGGCAGCCACACTCTGGTAAGGGTATCTGAAAAGGACCTCTGGGAGCCATTTGCCGAGGACGGCGTAGAGCGATATGATGTTACCAGGAATCTCTACAAGAACATGGTTGGCGATAAAGTCATCTTCGAAGAGATCAATCGCGATCTCGGGTTGACTTTTCAGTATATGTGGACTTTTTCAGAGCGATTCGGATTCATTAAGAAAGCTACTATCACCGCACCGCAGAATATAATTTCAGAAGTTCAGGTTTTAGATGGAGTTCGAAACATCATGCCTTCCGGAGTGCCGAGTCAGCTGCAGATTCAGCGAAGCACACTGGTGGATGCTTACAAGCGAAATGAGTTGGATGAAAAAACCGGCCTGGGCACTTTCAGTTTGAGCGCCATGATCATCGACAAGGCCGAACCAAGCGAAGCGTTATTGACCACGGTTGGATGGTGTGCGGGATATAAGTCTGATGCATACCTGCTTAGCTCTGTGCAATTGTCGGCGTTTCGACAAGGTCAGGATATCCAAACTGAAACGGACAAGCGAGGAGAGAAAGGAGCCTATTTTAACCTGTTCAACATCGACTTGAGCGGTGGGTCATCGCAATCCTGGTACCAGGTGTTCGATGTGAATAGGTCACATAGTGAGACATATAACCTGAACGAAATTCTGGGTGATCATTCAGATCGGGTTGAGATGTTGGAAGCCGAGATCGGAATTGTCACCAATGACCTTAGAGAATTGGTGGCGAAGAGCGATGGTCTGCAACTGAGCAACGACATTCTTTCTACGGGCCGACATTTTTCCAACGTGCTCTATAACATCATGCGAGGAGGGATCTTCGATGAAAATTATTCGGTGAATTTGGAAGATTTCATCCACCATATCACCTTTTGCAATTACGGTGTGATGGAGCGAAATGCAACTTTTCTCAGATCACTGGATAGCACAATGGATATTGGAGCTCTTTTCGAAGAGGTCCATAAGGTCAACGATCCGGATCTGATTCGACTTAGCATGGAGTATCTGCCCTTATACTTTAGCAGGCGTCATGGTGATCCCAGTCGACCTTGGAATTACTTTTCGATCGACACGCGAGACGAGAATGGTGAGAAGCTTAGGAATTATGAAGGAAATTGGAGAGATATTTTTCAGAACTGGGAGGCTTTGGTTTACTCATTTCCCGAGTACACTGAGAGCATTATAGCGAGGTTTTTAAACGCCTCCACGATCGACGGATATAATCCGTATAGAATATCTCGAGACGGGATCGATTGGGAAGTGGAGGAGGAAGACGATCCTTGGTCATACATCGGTTACTGGGGAGACCACCAGATCATCTACCTATTGAAACTACTCGAAGTTTCGGTTAGGTTCCATCCTGAAAAGCTCAGGAAATACCTTGACGAACCGAACTTTGTTTACGCCAATGTTCCATACCGGATCAGGAAATATCACGACTTGGTTTTAGATCCAAAGAACACCATCGACTTCGATCACGAACTTGAACTATTGATCGGAAAGCGGGTGGAGCGAGTTGGTGCCGATGGGAAGATCGTTTGGGACGAAGATGAGGTACCGGTCAGAGCCAGTTTGGCTGAAAAGTTACTGGTGCCACTTTGCGCCAAACTTTGCAATTTCATTCCAAGAGGTGGAATCTGGCTCAACACCCAAAGACCAGAATGGAATGATGCCAACAATGCTCTGGTTGGAAATGGCGTATCGATGGTTACGCTCTGTTATATGCGGAGGTACATTGCATTCATCTTCCAATTCCTTCGTGACTCAGGAAAAAGAACGCTGCATTTCAACAGACCTGTAGCGCAGATGATCGTGGCGCTCGAAAAAACGTTCACGGAGCACATTGGCCTTCTGGCAGAACAAATGAGCGACAAGCTCCGAAGAGATATGATCGATGATCTCGGAGCGATCGGAGAACAACACAGGGCACTTGCCTATGCGGGATTCAGCGGTAGGGTAGATCAGGTCTCATTGGACAGGATCCTATCGTTGTTGGAGTTGACTCTGCGCTTTTGCGATGATGCTATCGATCACAATAAGCGGATGGACGGCTTGTATCATGCGTATAATCTGTTGGAACTCGATGATGGAACCGCCCGTGTCAGTCATCTATATGAAATGCTCGAAGGACAGGTGGCTGTTTTGAGTGCAGGATATTTATCAGCGGAAGAAGTCTTGACAGTTCTCGATAGCTTGAAATCAAGCGCAATGTACCGACCGGATCAATACAGTTATATGCTATATCCGGATCGCGAACTTCCCGGGTTTCTCCACAAGAATGTAATTCCGGATGATCTCGCAGGGCAATGTCCGGTTTTCGAGCAGCTTGTGGATTCAGGTGATCACAGTTTGGTTGAACGAGACAACAAAGGACATTACCATTTCAGTAAGGCCATACACAACTCCGATGACATCCGGAAGATCATGGAGCGAATCGACATTTCGACAAAAGAAGTAGATCGGGTCGTTGAGATCTTTGAGAGCTTGTTTGACCACAGTGCATTTACCGGAAGGTCTGGAACATTCTTCGGATACGAAGGTCTTGGCTCAATTTACTGGCATATGGTCTCAAAGCTGTTGCTGGCGATCCAGGAATGTATACACCGAGGTGTGGAACGCGGTGTGAATGACGAGACTCTTGGACGTCTCGTAGAACACTACTATGAAGTTCGAGCGGGGATCGGTATCAACAAGTCACCGGAACTCTATGGGGCATTTCCAACAGATGCCTATTCACATACACCTGCAAATGCCGGTGCGCAACAACCCGGGATGACGGGACAAGTGAAAGAAGACGTGATCAGTCGATGGGCTGAGCTTGGGATAAACATTTCACAAGGATGTATTTCCTTCGAACCACGGATCCTTCGTCAGCAGGAGTTTCTACTTTCTCCAGGTGAGTTTGAATATTACGACCTTGACCATCAGGTACAGAAACTAGAATTACCTGAAGACTCACTTGCATTCACTTTCTGCCAGGTACCGGTGATCTATACTTTGGGTGACAGACCTGAGATCGAGGTGCTCCACAATGACGGTGAGATCAACCGAGTTTCGGGTAATCAATTGGACAAAGAATCATCGGATCACATTTTCAAAAGAGATGGCGAAATCAGTCAACTCCGAGTGATCTGTAAATTAAGGATATAAAAAAACGGCCATCATACGATGGCCGTTCTCCCTCATTTCAACTAGTAGTGTCAGATCATTCAATGATAATCTTCTGAGTAAAGTTCGCTTCAGGTCCCTTTAAAATTGCGACATAAATTCCTGAACAGATCAGACTGATATCAACTGAATGCTGAAGATCATTATAGATATTTTGTGTCATCACAACACGTCCTTGCAAGTCTCGGATCTCTAGAGTTGAAATCTCAGATGTTGCCTTTTGCAAGTCAATATTCAATACAGACTTAGCAGGATTAGGATACATGTTGATTCCGTTCAAGCTGGCAGCTGCAGAGCTCGTAGTTGATTCTTTGCTAAAGTACACGTTGTCGATGTACACTGTTGAAGCTCCTGATGGAGCACCTACAAAGAGGAATTGTGCCATGTGCGCGCTTGAGCCCAAGCCCGTGAAATCAGACATAGGGATCTTGTACTTGATCCATGTTTCCTGATCAGGCATGTCAAAAGTAAGTTCATGCTCCGTGTCATCTCCGCCGTCGAAGGCACCATCTGCTCCAAAGTCAACCAATTTGATCTTGAAAGTCGTGAAGTTAGGACTCCAAACATCGAGGTTGAAGAAATCCATTTCGCTTGCATCGATCAAGTTAGCACCTGTGGTTTCTACTCCTACGACGTCAAGAGCACTATACTTCTTGACAGGGTTGCCATCGATCGTGTCATCTTCCAGATTAGCCGAAGACCAAGAAGTTCTCCAGGTGTCTACAGTTACGTCTGTGTATTCATCGCAGAACATAGAGATCACGTCGCCAGCTGCTTCAGTAGGTGCAGTAGCTCCCATGGTAGGAACCTTTTCTGAAGCACCTTTGCTGAAATATACGTTGTCGATGAAAACAGTAGAAGTTTGGTAAGGCTCAGAAACAATAAGGTATTGTGCAATATGAGCTGTACCTGTCAAACCGGCAAAGTCGGTCAATGGGATCTTGAAGTTCACCCATTCGTTTTGTCCGGGAGCGTTGAATGTCAATTCGTGCTCACTGTCGTCACCTCCTTGATAGGCGCCATCCGCGCCGAAATCAACGAGCTTGATCTTGAATTGTGTAGAATTCGGACTCCAGAAATCGAGATTCAAATGAGTCATTCCGCTGGCATCAACGAGGTTGGCACCTACAGTTTCAATACCTGCATATCCCAGATTCGTGTAACGCTTCATTTCGTTACCATCGATAGTGGTATCTGCGAAATCGGAGACTGACCAATCTGTTTTCCAGGTGTCAACTGTAACGTCGGTGTATACGCCACTAAAGAGTGAGATTACATCACCTTGATCTGCAGTTGGGTCTGCAGCACCTGTTGTAGGAGCTTGAGCAAATACAGAAGCAGCGAAGGCCAACATGCTTAATAGAGTAAATGTCCTTTTCATAATGAAATATTATTGTATGGCTCAAATATAGATAAAGTAAATAATACTATAACTATTTTTTTGCTGATTTTACACAAGGTTTTGGACTGATATTACTCCATAAACGAAAAAGGGGCAACTGTTGCCAGTCACCCCTGATCCGCGTTATGAAAAGAAGTATTACTTACTGAAGTACACGTTGTCCAGATAGAGGACGGTTTCTTCGTATGGCGTACCAACAAAAATGTATTGAGACAGATGACCTCTATTGGTCAAGTTTGTGAAATCAGATAGAGGAATGCTGTAGTGAACCCACTCTTTCTGATTTGGAGTGGCGAGCACCACTTCATGTTCGGTATCATCTCCACCATCGTATGCATTGTCCGCTCCAAAGTCTACAATCTTGAACGTGACTTCGGTGGCATTTGGTGTCCAAATGTCGAAATTGATATGTGTCATTCCTGATGCATCTATGGAGTTCGCGCCAACAGTTTCAATTCCGACGTAACCCAGGTTGTCATATTTTTTCACATCATTTCCGGCCACTTGAACTTCAGAGAATCCAGAAACTGACCAGTCCGTTTTCCAAGTATCAACGGTTACGTCCGTGTACACTCCACAGAACATGGATATCACATCAGATGATGCGGCTGTCGGATCTGCTGCTGCAGACGTTGGCTCATCCAGATTTCCAGATCCTTGATCAACAGGGTAGTAATCAGGAACCAGTCTGATGTACCAGATCACATTGTCTGCTTTAGAGTCATAGTAACGTAGTACCATTTGTGAATCAGTCAAGGTTTGGACGGTATACTCGTGCACTCCCGTGTAAAGTCCCATGAATGCATCTCCGGAGATCTTCAATGTGGTGTCTTCGTCACCAACTGTCAACGTCCACGTCTCGCCCAACTGGTCCGTAAATGGAGCGGTGAAATCATCCTGATTTGCATAGGCGCCCGGGAATTCTCCTTCGTGACCAGTCTTAACAAATACTTCGCCACCGGTCACATGATCAAATCCAAATCCGGAAAGCTTGAAAATATATTCATCGTTGTAAAGACCGCTGGTAGATTTACCTAATCTGGAAACAGACCACCAACCTGGGCTGTATCCGACATTTGCGAAATCTTCTTCAGTCTCGGATGGTCCAACACCAATGTGGGCAGATCGCGTCGAGTCGATCACCCAGCGTTTCTGACCAGGACCGGCAACACCACCAGTGATCATATCGTACAAAGGATTATCCAGAAGGGTAAAATCGTCTTCTTTGATCTCTACATCCTGTGAGCTGCTTGTGCTACCACCAGCGTTGAACACAGTAAGAGTAACAGTGTACGTGCCTTTGTTCGGGTATTCAGCTGTTACAGTGGTCCCTTCTCCGGTCTGACCGTTTCCGAAATCCCATTTGGCCGTTAGGCTACTATTAGCTGCGGTGAATTCAATGATGTTGTCACTTTGCGCAGTGGCTTCGTACGTGAAAGCAGCATCGGCTGCGGATGGCGGATCCGGCAAAGTAGGTTCTTCGTCATCCTTGCACGAATTCATCGTAAAGAGCGCTCCAAAGATTAGGAGCATTGGAATTAGTTTTTTCATAATTAATTAAATGTGATAAGACTTAATAGTTATTGTTTTGTTTCCAGTTCCCGCCTGCAAGATCGATCTCGATCTGGGGAATTGGAAATAATTCATGTTTTTCTTCTTGAAACCCTTCGATCTCTTCGACAGCCTTTCTGGTGCGAACAAGATCAAAAAAGCGATGGCCTTCTCCGGATAGTTCCAGTCTTCGCTCTTTCCAGATCAATTCAGTGAGTTCACTACCTGAAGCTGATAGTGGAACCATATCAACGCGGTCTCTCACATCATTCAGATACGTCAAGGCCTTGCCATCGTCGGGATTTGATCGGCGATTGAAGGCTTCTGCTGCCATTAGTAATACATCGGCATAGCGTATCACACGGTAATTGACCGGGCTTGTCAGGTCGTTATCGGGCAAACCAATCTCGCCTTGGCGTTTGATATATTTGTTGTTGTAGTAACCAGTGTGTCCACCCGCTCCTTTTGCATAAGTAATACCACTGGGATTTGGAAGTCCGGCTATGAATGCGTCTATGTCAAGAAGTGTAGCTTCTCTCCTGATATCTCCTTCTTCAAATGCATCGTACAGGTCTTGAGTAGGCATATTATAGCTGTTTCCATCACCGTAGACCGGACCATTATATTGTCGAATTCCATGAAACCCTGGTGCAGCATTTCCTTCCAGACAGATCAGGCATTCGTAGCTTCCTCCTTCTGCACCGGTATACTCCACACTGAATACACTCTCTGAGCTGTTCTCGTTCTCCACGAAGAACAGTGAAGGAAAACTGTCGAAAAGTTGATACGGGCCTTCTTGAATGACTCGGTCAAGAACTGTAGAAGCATCTGTGAAATTTTCCTGATAGAGGAGCACCTTTCCGAGCAAACTCAACGCAGCTCCCTTGGTGATACGTCCTTTTTCCATACTTGCCCAGTCGAGCACATCAGCTGCCGACCTCAAGTCAATTTCGATCTGTGCATATACGTCAGCTGCAGGTGTTCTAGGGATTTCTCGCACTTTGGCTGATCCAAGGCGGCGATCAACGACCAATGGAACATCGCCAAAGTACTTGACGAGCTGGAAGTAGTAATATGCTCTGAGAAATCGTGCTTGAGCCAGGATGGCGTCCTTTCCTTCGAAATCTATATTGTCCTTGTTCTCCAGAATATAATTGGCGCGCGTAATTCCAGCATAATTCCATCTGAATATGTTTCTCAATTCCTGGTTGACAGCATCATGCGACATGTTGTCGATCTCATGAAGCCCTTCTGTGTCTGTTACACTTTCTCCTCCAGCAATTGAATTGTCCGATGCAATTTCACCGATCCAAACGTTGAGGAATGACGACTGAAGCAGGTCATAAGCTCCAATTAGAGCTCTCTCATAATCCTCGGGAGACTCAAAGAAGTTTTCTGCATCCTGGGTGTATTGTGGATTGATGTCCAGGAATTTCTCGCAACCTGACATCAGGGTTGCACTGATCAATACAGTGAGCATCCAACCAAATATTTGTCGAGTTCTCATATTTTAAAATTTCACGATCAAACCAGACATATATGTACGTGCTTGTGGGTAGAAGCCGAGATCGACACCTGAACCCAATGCCCCTCCCACTGAACCGATATCGGGGTCATAACCTCGATAATTGGTTATTGTGAACAGGTTATTCGCCGCGACATAAAGGCGCACGGAATTGAGTTTCTTCACCTTTCGGAACGTATATCCGATTTGAATGTTCCTCAGTCTGACAAACGAACCATCTTCTACGAAGTAGTCAGAGAACACATTGTTTCGCGTTAAGTCAGTAGTTACCCTTGGCACCTCATTGGACGAGCCGGGGAAATTCCATCGATCTATCACGTAAGACAACTGGTTTGCAAAAGGTTGTTGTCTTTCATAGTTGCGAATGATCTCCTGACCGACCGCTGCAAACAGATTCGCCGAAAGGTCAAAATCTTTCCAATTTGCTGTAAGGAACAATCCAAATGTGAAATCCGGAATCGGAGAGCCGATCATCTTGAGGTCGCTATCATCACTGAAGCTGATCTTTCCATCTCCGTTTTGGTCAACGAATTTGAGATCGCCAGGCTTAGCCCCTTCCTGAACAGTCTCAGATGCATCGATCTCAGCTTGCGTTTGGAAGATGCCATCTGTCTCGTACCCTATGAAATATCCGATAGGGAATCCTTCCTGAAATCTAGTGGCGATATTTCCTCCTACACCAAAGGCAGCGCCAGGAAGGAAGTCAACTCCATCTGGAGTTTTCTTGACAATATTTTTCAGATATGTGGCATTCAATCCAGTAGAGATCTTCCAGTCTTTGTCTGACGGTGTGGTGAAGACCAGTTCCATTTCAACACCGCTGTTCTGCACATCACCGGCATTGATGATCGGGGCAGAGCTCCCCGGACCGCCCGTACCCAGCACTCCACTTACGTCAGGTTGGAACAAAAGGTCTCGTGTATTCTTTACGAAGTAATTCAATGTGATGTCGAACCAAGCCCACATTTTCATATCCAGTCCAAGATTGAACTGTCGAGTGGTTTCCCACTTCAGATCTGGATTAGAGGCACGACCGATGGCAACACCGTTTGTTATCACATCATCGAAGACATATACACCTTCGCCGTTGAGCAAACCCCGATAGGCGAAGTTGTCGATCTGGTCATTTCCGCTTATCCCATAACTCATTCTCAACTTCATAAATTTGATGTAGTTGAGATGGTAGAATTTCTCCTCAGAAAGTACCCAGGAACCGGATACTGTTGGGAACAATCCGTATCGATTGTTCGGTCCAAATTTCGAAGACCCGTCTCTACGAAGGATCGCTGATGTTGTCCATTTCCCACTGAATCGATAGTTTGCACGGAGAAAGGCCGATAGTAGGCGTTCTCTGTATTGAAAGGAGTTCGTGTTGTTGAGAAATCCACCCGGAGCCAGGTTCGCAGAGATGTCTGCATACTCTTCTGAGTTACCTGGAATATTGTATGCAGTTCCTCCCAGTCCCTGACCATTTCTGCCAAACACGCTGATACCGACAGTGGTTTTCAGCTGATGCACATTGGCAAATGTCTTTTCGTGGTTGAGGAAGCTTTCGAAAGTCAGATCGCTATAAGTATTTCGACCTTCATAAACGCTGGCGCCTCGATCAATGAGGGTTCCTGTGGCTATCTCTACCTGAGTAGGTTCGAGATCAGCGTTCTTGGCTGTATTCTGAGCTTTTCCCGGACCGTACCACACCAATGGTGAGAAAACCTTGTTATCGACGAGAGCATAATTATAGCTAAAGCGATTGGTGAATGTAAGATTGGGGCGGAGGTCGTACTCCACTTCTTCCTTTCCGACGAACTTGTTCACCCACGCCGTATTATAGGTGTTCTCCATTTGTGCGATCGGATTGATGATGTCGCTCACCTCTTCCAGATAGCTGTAGTTTCCGTTGGTGTCTTGAACAGCTTCGGTTGGGAAGGCGTTGATCGTGTTGTACAACACAGAGCCGATACCGTTTTCAGGCAGGACGTTTCTCGTTTCGTTCGAGTATAGGAATACGCTTCTCAGTCGAAGCTTATCGCTCATGTCGACATTGAAATTCATCCGAGCATTCAGACGCTCAAAATTGGCCTTACTGCCTCCCACGATCCCGTCTTGAGAATAATAGCTTCCGCCAACTGAATAAGTCATGTTTTGTGTTCCACCACTTGCGGTGAAGTTTATGTTGGAAACCGGAGCATTCGTGAATACCTCATTTTGCCAATCGGTTCCTTCTCCTAGAAATGTATTTTGAAATGGGAGCGGATCATTCCCATTGGCGAACATTTCATTTTTGATGACCGCATACTCGCTTGCATTCAGCAGAGCTAATTGCTTAGCTGGTTGCTGGACACCTTGATACATGTTGACCTCAAATTTGGGTTTGGAGTTCTTAGACCCCTGCTTCGTGGTGATCAAGATCACCCCATTTGCCGCCCTAACACCATAAATCCCTGCTGTGGCATCTTTGAGTACGTTTATAGTCTCAATATCGCTGGGATTCAACGAATTGAGACCTTCTGAATCATAGATCACTCCATCAACCAAAATGAGTGGATCATTGTCTCCGAAAGTAGAAAGACCACGAATTCGGATGCTACTTGAACCGCCAGGTGAACCGGAATTCGTACTGATGTTCACTCCCGATATCTGACCTTGCAGTGCCTGATCAATACGAGGGGTGCTGATCTTTTCCAGATTCCTTCCCTTTATGTTAGAGCTTGCTCCGGTGAATTCTTTTTTGGTTGACTTGCCATATCCTACGACGATCACTTCGTTCATGGCTTCTGCTTCCTCCACTAGAACAATGTTCAGAGTACTTTGACCATTTACCTCTTTGTCCTGAGTCTTGAAACCAGTGTAGGAGAATTGAAGAACGGAGGTTTGGGCGTTGGACACCTTGATAGAATATGAACCATCCAAATCCGTAAGCACGCCATTAGAAGTACCTTTTTCGATAACTGCAGCGCCGATCAAGGCCTGCCCTTCGGCATCGGTGACCTTTCCGGAAACGGTCTGAGCAAGAACTTGAACCTGCAGTAGAACGATTCCGAGAATAAGTGATATCAGAGTTCGCATTGCTTCTAAGTCTGTGGCGAATGTAAAAAAAAAGATATAGTAAAAACAACTATAAGCGCAGGTTCGTTGTGAATGTGCTCATAAATCTCTGACAGTGAGAAGTTTAAAATTTAACAAATCGTTAACATGTTCATCAGCCCATATCGGGCCTCGTATTTGTTACTCGATTCAGGTCTAGGATTGCCGATATTTGGTATAGATGTATGGCATAAGAGCAATTGGATTTATACGCCGATCCGGATTCCTCTTTTTATTCGTTCTCATGTTTACACCGACGATTGCTCAGAATTTTCTTCTGAGTCGGTTGCAGGATATTGAGCCTACAGCAGGTGATGGATTTTCAGCCGGGATTGCCCTATCTGACTCTGAGGTATTTATTAGTTCTCCGAATTATGACTATTTCAAAACTGAGCGGTACGGTGTCGTTCACGTCTTTCGAAAGAACAGAGTGGGAGAGTGAAAGATCGTGCAGAGGCTCACTTCATCGACCAGCGAGCGTGCCAATCTCTTTTTCGGCAGGTCGATCCATATCCATGAAGGAGGAATTTGTGGAGCCCTAACCCTTGGTTATCTCAAAAGGATGGAAACCATTCTGCGAGAGAAGTATGATGACCCCGATTACAGACTGTGCGATTATTTCGACCTCATCGGTGGAACCTCTACTGGATCCATCATCGCGGCAGGTCTGGCCATCGGACTGACCGTGGACGAGTTGGCGGATGACTATATGGTATTAGGTGGAAAGATCTTCGGTGAAAAAAGAGATTGGTGGAACCCACTGGAAACCTGGAAGTATCTTCAAGCGAATTATGACTATCATGCGCTAGAGAAAAGTCTGAGGGAAGTATTTGGTGAGATCAAGTTGAACAGTGACAAGATACTCACCGGTCTGTGCATTACTTCCAAGCGGGCTGACACGAATAGTACCTGGCCATTGATCAACCATCCAGACGGAAAGTTCTTCGACTCTGATCTAGGAAGGAATGGAAAGTGGTATCTTTATCCCTTGATTAGTCCATATGAGTTTGACGATTTACAGACGTTGATTCTGCATGTCAAGATGTTCGATAGACTCCAGCTCTTCACGTGTCAGATAAGTTCTGAGAGTCTTTTTAATACGCACCTTATACCCCAGGAATGGGTCGACGTGAATCAACTTTGACTCGAGCGCTATTCTCACGACCTTTTTGAGAGATTTGATATGCTTCATGGCGCTATTGTGGCTACATTCTTTTTCGGTTTTCAAATAGTGCTCAAAATCACGCAAGAGAGCGACATCTAGCTCCTCTAGTCGCACTTCTGTCGTCCCTTGGGAGGAATCAAGGAACTCTTGTAGATGAGATAATGATGTGTTATACCTAACCCATGTTGACTTACTATACTCCTTTCCGATAAGGGCTCTTATTCGGTCATTGTGCTCCTTGAATAAGGAGCACACCAATGTGGACGAGCCAGTTGTTGGAGACTCCCCTCTGTAGAACTTCATGATAACTTTCTCACTAATAATAGCCCCCTTTGCATTTAGGTCTTGTCTGATCTCAAAGAGCTTGGATTGCGTCAACATGATGTACTCATTGATTT
>VMDK01000144.1 GCA_008080835.1 Sphingobacteriia bacterium
GCCGAGCGGTTAGGCAGAGGTCTGCAAAACCTTGTACAGCGGTTCGAATCCGCTCCCGACCTCACATTGTAGCCTGACTATGAAATAGTTAGGCTATTCTTTTTTAATTTGTATACTCCATCGTATACGGTTTTTTATCAGAATCTCTCTTTTACCTTTGAAGTATGATCAACAAGGTAACAGTTAACTCAATTTTTGTGTTCGCTCTGGCTTTTAACCAAATGGGGTGTTCTTCTGAATCAGTTTCCAACAGTGAGATGCAAGTGCGTATTGATGAGTTGGAACAAGCTCTAGAAGAATGTCAAAATGGACCAGATAAGTTGTTGGCAGAGGTCATAAGGTCTCACCAAGAAGGTGAATACGCTAGGACGAAACAGATTTTCCTTGAAATGAAGGAAAAGTACCCAGATCGACCACAGTTTGAAGAAGCAGATTCGATATACCAACTTGCCGAGAAGGCCTATATGAAAGGGCAGGAAGCGCTTAAAAAGAAGCTTGCTGAAGCTAATGAGGCAAGACTGAAAGCGTTGAATAGCTTGAAGAAGGAAGTCGATGACGTCGCTGGATTAACATGGTATCATCAACCATTTTTTACGCACTACACCAATACCAATAGGACGTCAATTTACATGGGAAAATCCTACGGTGACGTGTGGATTCGCTTGAGAATGTCCTATACTGGTGAAGATTGGATTTTTTTTGACAATGCATACCTGTCATACGATGGCAAGACTAGAGAAATCCAGTTTGATGAGTACAGTGATAAAGAATCAGATAATGACGCAGGCGATGTGTGGGAGTGGATTGACGTTACTTTAACAGAGGACTTGATCCCATATATGAGAGAATTTGCTCAATCACCAAATGCTAAGATGCGCTTAACGGGGAAATATAGCAAGACGAGAAAATTATCAAGAAACGAGCGACGTGGAATTCTCTTGGTACTTGACGGTTATGACGCCCTCAAAGCAAAATAGGTTCAAGAAGCTTCAATAATACGTGCACTGCATCAACAGTCGCACTCAGATCGATCAACATACGTCTTGTTGTTATTACTATTCCAATAGTAACAACCTCCGGTATAAAAGTACTTTCCACTTGGGTGAAAGGCCGTCATGAATGGCAAATTGTGTCCAGATTGAATCACCAGCTCCACTTCATCCTTGGTACTCAGATCCTCCATCATCCCTCTACACAACTGTATCCCCTGTTCGTCTTCGATCAACTCATAGATTTCCAAAGCAGCTTTAAGCTCATCTGAAGAGCGCTGATCCTGATTCAGTCCCCTGTATGCTTCGTATCTGAGCAAATGAAGATCAGCTTGTGCTTTCTGATCTTGTTGAAGTATGGCAAGATCTAATGCCAGTTTAGATAGCGAAATTGCCGATGGGTATTCGTATTCCGCCATGAACTCTTCAGAGCGTTTGAACGAATCGTTCAAATGGTTGGCGATCTGTTCCTCGAAATATGGAAGTCGTTCGCTTCGCTCCTTCTCATCCATATCCAGTAAGACATCACGGTAATGGGCTCGCGAAAGCGGAGCTTTATTCAACACCCAAGTCGCATAGTTCTCAGAGAACTTCCATGATTTACTCATGTAATTAAACGGTCGTTCATGTACGAAGCGGAGGAAATGGTTTATCTCCTCGTGATCGGTGTTTCGGAATGCACCCGTCATGTCCATTCCGGCAAAGAGGCCTTGATCAAGGGTGTCGGACAATTCTGAAACGAATTCCGTCACCTCTTCGATCATGAAATCAAATCCGTCAAAGATGTACTTGCGATAAGTTGGATAATCTGAACTCATCAGTAATGCAAGGCTCAAGACTCCATATTTGTAATTCGTGGTGAATTTGATATGCGTCAAATAAGTGTGCGCCAGATAATCATTTTTTATAGGGGGTGAGCGAAATTCCACATACACCAGATCCCCGGCACGAGGGACCCATTTCAGCTTTGATGTATCCGTTTCCCGGAGAATGTACTCGGTATACGTGCCCGGCTCTCTCACTAGGTCGGCTTCTTCTATGAACCCAAGCTCACGTTCACTCTCAATTGCAGCTTGAACTGCACCATATACCGTCACTACTTCATCGGAGAAATTCAACACCGAAGGAATATTGGTCTTGATCAGGATACGCCCATCAGGTAAATATTCGACTCCTGAAATGGTCACGATGGCATCATTCCATTCAAACCATTAAGAGCTCAACGAATCATACAATTCCGGAGCCTCTATGGCAATCGCATTGTATAATTCTGCAACAGGTTCTAGATATTCGTAAATGGACCAGAACAAGGCAGTATCATACTGAAAATTGGATCGATACGCTGAGGCAAATGCGTTCAAATAAGCCGATCTGCTGGCCTTCCACTGCTTGTCATTGCGCAATAACCTCGCATGCTCGAACAGAGTTTCGAGATAGCCGATGCGCAGCGTATCACCAGAATCAACGAAAAATCCGATCTCGCCTTTGATACTATCAAGTTTAGTGCGCGACTGTGCGAATACACTCCCACAGACAAATGTCAAAACAAAGAAGAGTGAGATCCGCCTGATTTGTTGATACATGTATTGCGCCTCTTTCTGTTTATATTCGTTTACGCGCTAAATTAGTAAATGCTTGTTGGTCTTGCTGACTTTGGAACCAAATTCAATATGAGATATCTCGCCTTACTCACACTCTGTTGGTTATTCGCTATTCAAGCTCATGCTCAGTATTCCTCTCCTTCGGTAAAACTCACCGACGACCTCCAAACTTTAGACTGGAGTCGTTATGGTCAGTTGGGAAAGAAAGCACCTTCAGCGCCTAAGGCTTGTGGAGGCGACACGCTGGACTATGCGCGATATAAAGCATCTGCATTGGTGGCGATCAATGTGAGCTCAGGCTTTTTACTTGGACAGTATTACGATGCTCCGGGAGAGGTCACCGTGAAAGGTTTTGACTTTTATGCCTGGCAGACCATGGGTACTTCAGACACGATCACTTTGTACTGCCACATCCATAAGGCAGGTATAGACTCACTACCTTCAGGCCCTCCTGTTCGCACAGACACCATATATGTCGATTCCACCTTTGGTAGCGGTCAGTTAACTACCCTCTTAAAACGAGTGGTCTTTGATTCGGCCTACGTAACCAAAGACCCCTATGTACTAGTGGTAGAGAACAGAGATTCTATCCGAGTTGGGATCGTGGCCAATAGCTACCAGAACCGTGACGGTGAAGGGGACTACCTTGGTTGCGGCACGGTAGGTTTGCGTTGGTTCAACTTCCGCTATCTGAATATTGGAGGTACACCTTTGGATTGCGACATGGCTCTTGAGCCTCATGTGGAGTATAGCTTCTACAATGATTTTGAAGTAAAGGATTGTTACCGCTATCGTGATACGGTCAAATTCAAGAACAAGTCACTCGGATTCGTTGCCTCTCCCATGTATAACCGGTATGCGCTATTCGGACTGGAGCGTTTTTGCCATTATTGGAACTATGGCGACAATTATCGGCAGTACATTGTGGATGGAGAGCGCAAGTACACTTCCGGACAAAACAGAGTCGTCTCACTGGCTTCTCAGGTTTATTCACTTCGAGGTGGTAGAGTGTGCCGGGATACAACGATCAAAGACCTGCATTTCCAACCGGATGAGATCAACCTCACAGGCGATAGAAGGATCTGTGATGGAGATTCCGCCCTGATCCGCGCATCTACCAATGGACAAGTGTATTGGTACAATAACTACCAGGACACAATGGCCATCGATTCCGGTCTTACCTATTACACCAAGCCGCTTCAGCAGAATGACACCTTGTATGCTCAGTCGATCAATCGACAATGCAGCACACAACGTAAGACTTTTGTGGTAGAAGCATTGGAACGACCAACTGTGCCTATCGCGGGAAATGACTCGGTATGTCAGAATGCCAAGGCAAACCTTTCGGCGAGCACTAGTACTGGAATCATTCGATGGTATCCTGATTCAACGGTGCTGGCTGTGGTTCATGAAGGTACAGTACTGGAAACGGCACCTTTGAATAACGATACTTTCTTCTTCGTAAAGGCATTCAATGACTTCTGCACCCATGAAGGACGAGTGCGGGTAAGTGCGTTCGTTGACTCAGAATTTGCGCCACAGGCTCCGGATGTCATGAACGACACGACCATTTGCCTGATCGACGGAGCAGTTGATCTGGATGCAAGCTCGCCCTACCTCATGCGCTGGTATGATAAGCCCAGTGGAGGTTCTGTACTTGATACCGGAAAAACCATCGCATTCACTCCTGCCGAACGTGGTAAGAGCTATAGATATGTGGAGGCGTATGATGGTCGATGTGCAAGTTCAAGGTTGCCGATTGAGGTAGAAGTACATCATTTCGGAACAGTACCAACCCCGCATACGATGAAATTCTGTGAGGATGAGCATCTGATACTGAATCTTACCGGTGTAGATAGTGATCTGTACTGGTATGAAAGCGAGAGCAGCCTGACACCAGTGCACACAGGTAACATCATGGATCTCGGCACGATCAACAAAGACACTTCTTTCTATCTGCAACCATTCGAAGGGATCTGTCTAGATACCGCAAGAACCAGGTATATTGCATTCGTCGTTCCATTCCCAAGGATCGATAAATACCTAATCGACACAGGATTCTGTGATGGTTCAGAACCACATATTGAGCTGGACCTGAATATGGGTCAGGTTTATTGGTACACGGATACTCTCGAACAGGCGATCGATAGCGGATCCACGTGGGTCGTAGGAGAACAAACTCAAGACTTTACCGGATATTACCGCATGCGATTTGAGCATTGTGTCGCGCCATTTGAAAGTTTCACTTCGCGTGCCTTGCTCCAACCGGATGCCAATTTCGACTTCCAGATCTATTCCTGGCGTAAGGTCGACTTCCTCTCTCGTTTAACGGGTCAGGGAACATACATGTGGGATTTCATGGATAATGGTGACACAGCTATGGGAACTGATGTGAGTCATCGCTTCACGGCAGACGGAGATTACGATGTACAGCTCATAGTGGCTTCCGATGAAGGTTGCTCAGATACCGTGATCAAAACCGTCACGATCAATACCGTAGGAATTGGAGAGCACGCACTTTCTGCCACTGTAAAGATGTTCCCTAATCCGAGTAATGGTTTGATGAATGTGCACCTCAGTGAACTACCTGTGAATACCCTAGGAACCTTGAGCGTGTATTCATCCATTGGTCACTTGATCAGAGAGCAAAATGTGCTTAGTTCTGAAATGCAGATCGACCTCTCGGATCAACCTAGTGGAATGTATCATCTCGAGCTTCAGATCGAAGGAGAAACTGTGCACTTCCCTTTCTTCATTAAATAGACCTATCTCAGCTTCCGGATCACCGGTAGAAATTTATTCTACCAATATCCACATTGGTTGATTGGACGGGCAACACAGACGTATTATTGCCTTGAATGAACCAAGAGTACATAACAGTCCTTATTCCTTGTCTTGATGAGCAAAAGGAAATCCTATGTGCGGAACTGGATGTGCTTGGCTCTGATGGCGTTTGGGATAAAGGAACCGAAGTAGAGGCATATTTCCCAAAAGAGATCTGGGACCAGAAGGTCCTGTATGACATGCTCTCGAATTATGGGCTGGAGAACTCCTTTCACATTTCTACGCTCGAGGACAAGAACTGGAATCAGGAATGGGAATCCGGATTCGACCCGATCCGCATCGATGATGAGGTGTTGATCCGTGCGACTTTCCATGAGCATGAACCGGGTTTCAAATACGAATTGGTGATTGACCCTCGAATGTCCTTTGGAACCGGCCATCATGCTACCACCCGGCTCATGATCGACATGATGCTCACCATGGATCTTCAGGGCAAAAAGGTCCTGGACATGGGCAGTGGTACCGGCGTTCTTAGCTTTTTGGCTGCGCAAATGGGCGCTTCAGAAGTGATCGGTGTGGAAGTGGATTCGAATTCGGTGGATAACGCACGCGATAATTCAAAATATAACCTTTCGACAGGCGTTAGATTCATCGAAGGATCCCATGAAGCCATGCCCGATATCGAATTTGACATCATTCTGTCGAACATCACCCGAAACATCAATAGATCGCTTTTACCACATCTCATAAAAAAGCTATTAAGGGATGGATACCTGGTAATGGCAGGATTTTTGAATTTTGATCTGGAAGAAATGGTGCAGCTATGCGCGGATCATGGCGCCCGATTGATCAGGAACAAGAGTCTTGACGACTGGGAAGTGATCATAGTTCAGAAGAAATAACACAAGCAGGAGTGGAAAGAAACAATACAGTTCGAATCAAATTTCAGTGGCTCATCATTCCAATGATGTTCCTGGCCTCCCTCCTGTTCACCAGTCTTGCGGATGCGCAAACCAAAGGATTTAGCAGGGATCGCGCGGTTTTCATCAAAGAGCTTGGGGAATATCTGGCTACCGTCAACAATGACAAGCTGAATAAGGAATACGAGAACCTTTTGGAGCTTTGGAATGCCAGTGATTTCAGCGAAGAGCAAGAGGACTTGATCATGCGGATGTGTACGCGAATGCAACTCGACCGACTCAAGGTTGATCCTGACTTTCACGAATTGGTGCGTACGATCGTTGCTTCTCGTGATTCGTCAGTGAGTCGAGACAAATTCGACAACTGGTCGAAGGTGGCTTACGGTCTATTGAAGTCGAATCAGGAACTGTTCAAGGAATTCCTTCCTATGTCGGGTGATGTCTTTCGCGAACACGTGTTCTACAGAGACGACAGTAAACTCTGGGAATTCACCGGTGGTGATTTCAAGTTCATTCTGAAAAAAGGTCAGGTACTACTTGAAGTCAAGAAGGCCGATCTGATCTGTAAAGGTCCGGATGATAAATTCACCCTGCGAGGTACCAACGGAACCTACGATTTGGCTACCAAGCGTTGGGAAGGAGATAAAGGCCGCACTGACTGGGAGCGTTCCAAAATGTCCACTACGGAATTGTTCGTGGAATTCGGCCAGTACGAAATCGACGCGACCAAGGGCGAGTTTGAGCACGACAGCGCACTCGTTACCTACAAAGGAGTTTTGGAGGAAAAGGTCTACGGTCATTACAAGGACAAGATATCGAGTGCCAAGCTCAGTTCAGAGCGCAAGGACTTCTCGGATTCGGAGTTCCCGCAATTCGAATCCTATCGCAACAAATTGAAGATCAGCGCTTTTGGTGACGAGCAGGTCAAATACACCGGGGGGCTTTCCCTGGCGGGAAACAAGATGAAAGGAACCGGAAGCGCTGATGAACGCGCCGAATTCCAGTTCTACAATGAAGACAAGCTGACGGTTCGGGTTGTCTCCTCCAATTTCAAGATCACTCCCGAAAAGATCACTTCTAATTCTGCGCAGGTCACTATCCTCACGGACAGTGGCGAGATCTACCACCCTACTGTGAAGTTCTCGTTTTTGCGGGACAAGCGCGAGATCACCGTCACCCGGGGAGACAAGGGATTGGAACAAGCACCGTTTTACGATACGGATCACAATCTGGAGATCTGGGTGGATCAGATCAAGTGGAAGCTCGAAGAACCCAAGATCGAGTTCGATATGCTCCTGAACGACGCAAAAGCACGCTTTCAGTCCAAGAACTTCTATCGCGAGTTCAATTACGAACGACTTACACGCGGTATGATGAGTTACCATCCGATCACCAAAATGTACCAGCACTGTATTCGAATGCGAGCTGATACATTCACGCTCACTGATTATGCATTTGCTATTGGCAGCAAACGCGAGAATTTGCTTCCACAAATGTTCATGCTGGCTGATGAAGGATTTATTTATCTAGACCTTGAAACGAATAAGATCAAGGTGAAGGAGAAGCTGTTCAATTACTACAGAAACCACTTCAAACTAGCCGATTATGATGTCATCCGGTTCATATCCGTGATAGGTGGGCGACCTAATGCCACACTGAACCTCATCAACTATGACCTGCAATTGGAAGGGGTACGCCTGTTCCACTTCAGCGATTCTCAGAACGTGGTTGTCATTCCACACGAACAACAGGTAACTGTAAAGAACAATCGCCGATTGACTTTTGGTGGGCGTGTAACGGCAGGCCGCTTCGATTTTTACGGACAGGACTTCGATTTTCGCTATGAAGGCTTCGATATCAACTCGAATAACATCGATTCGATGAAGCTCTTTTTCCCGGATACCATTGACCAACGATATCTCATTCCGATCAAAACCGTATTGCGTGATCTCAGTGGGACGCTCTATATCGATAAACCACACAACAAATCAGGGATCAAGGACTTTCCGGAGTATCCAAAATTCGTGAGCAGGAGTCCGGCTGTGATCTCCTACGACAAGAAAGGCATACACAACGGTGCTTACAAGAAAGACATATTCCGCTTTGAGGTCGATCCGTTTGAGATCGATAGTATGGACAATTTCACCATTGCAGGTTTGACATTCCCGGGAACTTTTGTTTCAGGAGGTATCCTGCCGGAGTTCAAGTACGAGGCAAGGATCATGAAAGATTATTCACTCGGTTTCACTCGCAAGAATCCACCCAGTGGATATCCTATGTATGGAGGCAAAGGGCATGGAGAGATCGACATCAGCATGAGTGAGGAAGGTTTCCAGGCCAAGGGAGAGATCACCTACGAAGGAGCCGTGATTGAGTCGCAGGATATCATCATGATGCCGGATTCGACCAACGCCATCGCTGAGTCGTACAAGATCGAAAAGAGCGAGAAATATCCTCGGGTTGAAGCACGTGATGTGCTCACACATTGGATGCCAAAGGTGGATAGCATGTACGTGAATACAAATGGGCACGAGGTAGACATCTTCTCGGATGGCAGGTATTCACAGGAGATCTAGTTCAGACTCCGAAACAGCTAGCAGGAGGCGGTGATCTCGCATGGGATAACGCTGTGCTTTCATCAAAAGCCATGGTATTTGGTCCTGAGAAAGCCGACGCGGCCGTATCGAGCATTCGTATCGGTGACATCGACGCAGGTATGATCTCATTTGCCTCGGACAACGTCAAAAGTCACGTCGATTTCGAGAAACGTACAGGTGACTTTAGAGCGAACAAACTCGGTCAGCTCGCGGAGTTCGCGTATAACCAATATGCAACCAGCATGGACGACTTCAAATGGGACATGGACAAAAAGACCATACTTGTCACATCCAGCGGTAGAATGCCGGATGAGAAGTCTGTATTCCTTTCCCGCCGTGCAGATCAGGGCGGACTGTCATTCCAGTCGACCAAAGCTCTGTTTGACATGAACACGGGGATCATTTACGCAGAGGAGATACCGCATATCGATATTGCCGACTCCCGAGTATTCCCGGTGGACGGGAAAGCGGTCATCGAGAAAGATGCAGTCATGCGACCGCTCGAGAATGCCAAGATGCTGGCTTCACGAGACAACAAGTATCACGAACTCATCGAATGTACCATTCGCATCATGGGTAAGTATAATATCAGCGGTGAAGGGAACTACATTTACAAGGATAAGCACCTGACCGGACAGAAGATCCATTTCAACCAAATGCGCGTCTTAAGAGACACGACGGTGATGGCGAAAGGATTCATCAAGGACTCCTTGGATTTCACGATCAGTCCTCGCATTCAGTACAAAGGACATGCAGAGCTTCACAGCGATCAGGAGCACCTGTGTTTCGATGGATACGCATTACCGCTTCATACATTCAAGGATTACACGAGTATCTACTTCCGCTATTCCGGACAGCCTGATCCAAAGAACGTGATCATGGACGCACGAAGTCCGAAGAATGAGATCAAGAAAGGTATCGACATCAGCATGAATATCGCTCCTATTGATTCGATCAATGTGTATCCAAGCTTCTTCAATTTCAAACGTGTTTACAGCGACCCTGAGATCACTACCGATACAGGGATATTGTACTACGATGAAGAGAGTAGCACGTTCTTCGCCGGTGATAGCAACCGCTTATTGAATAATGCACCTAGAGGAAGTTATATCAGCTTCAACGAGGATACACGCATGATACAGTCAGAAGGAAAGCTCAATCTAGGATTGGATTTCCGTGACGAATTCTTTGTAAAACCTTCCGGGAAGATCTACAAGCATGAGGATGATTCCACGTTCACATTTGAATCGATGTGGGCCATGCACATGAGGATTCCCGAGGAATGCTGGTTGCGCTTGCAGGAAGTGATCACCAAGTATGGGGAGAAAGCACCGAAGTACAGTCCGGACCGGGAAGACGTGAAGCACCGTCTGGCCGAACTACTCGATGACAAAGACTACAAGCAAGTAGTGAAAGGTGTCTCTGATTTCGGCGAGGTTCAGGTCAAAAAGGATATTGGAGCGGATCTATTACTTACGAATGTCAAGTTTCGATACAATAAGAGACTTGGGGCTTTCGCCGGGTATGACAAGGTGGAACTAGCTACTGTCGGAGACAAGGCGATCAATCAAAAGTTCGATTCACGCATCCTGATCGAGCAAAAGCGAAGCGGCACGAGACTGGTGTTTTACCTGGAGGTATCAAAATACGACTGGTTCTACTTTGAGTATCAGCGTGGGATCCTGTACATATACACAACAGACAAGGAATTCAACGATGCTATTCGGATCAAAGGAAGAAGCATCAGCAAAGACCGATATTTGGTTCGATTGGCATCACCTGTAAAAGTGAGCCGACAGATCGACAAAGTGGATGCCCTCCGAGAAATCCATTAATATCGCAGCTTCTTTATGAGTTCGGACCTGATCATTCTTTGTCTGAGTGCCTATTTACTCGGCTCCATCCCATTTGCCGTTCTTGTGAGCAAAGGGTTCCACGGTATAGATGTTCGTGAACACGGAAGCGGAAATGCCGGAGCAACCAATGTTTTTCGGGTCTTAGGGGTAAAAAGTGGCACGATCGTGCTACTTCTGGACATTTTCAAAGGGATGACAGCAGCTAATCTTGCATGGCTACTGTGGGAACCCGAGAGCATTGAACTTGCTGCACAGAATACGATTGAATTGAAGTTGGCGTTTGGCATCCTGGCAGTACTCGGGCACCTCTACCCTGTTTTTGCCAAATTCAAGGGAGGCAAAGGGATCGCAACTCTTCTAGGGCTTGTGATCGCGATCAATCCACTACTAGCTCTCGGATGTATATCTTGCTTCGTGCTAGTGCTCTTGCTCTCTCGCACAGTGTCCATCGCATCGATCATTTCAACAATGATGTTTGGAATCTTCACATACCTCATCTACGGGTATGGAGAACCGATTCTTCTTTTTTTTGGGATATTTGCAGTGTTACTCGTGCTTTTCACGCACCGAAGCAACTTGGTTCGGCTGTGGAATGGCGAAGAGAAACGCATTACTCTGGGAAAGAAGAAATAAGGCAAACAAGCGCTCATTTTCTTTGTTTCTCACTTGGATAGAATATGAACGCCGATAATATCTACAATACGCAGTGGCAGCAGCAGGAAGAAGATGATCTTCTTCTGGATGTGCTTGGTGGATATGCCATCATCCTGTACAACGATGACGTGAACACCTTCGATCACGTGATCAATTGTCTGGTTGAATACTGCGACCACGATCCTGTCCAAGCTGAACAATGCTCACTTATCGTTCATTACAAAGGCAAATGTGAAGTCATGCATGGCGGCACTTCAGAATTGAAGCCTGTTTGCGAAGCCTTGAGCGATAAAGGGTTGAGCGCGGTTATCGAAGAGGTTTAATCCACTTCTCATTAGTGAGGTATCTTGATCTTCTATCCATCTTTTTGTCTGATACAAAAAGAAGCAAAAAGATCAGAGAGTGCGAAAAGCACGTCGTTTGACCTGTCGCGCATACCGACCCCTCTCTCAGCCGGCCAAACCCCTCCCGCTTCCTCCACTCGCTCTCTCAATCCCAACGCTCTAGCCTATCATTTGCCCCATGTCCTTTTATAGTTTATCATATTCGGCTAGCACATGACGAGAGAAAACGGCCAGAAATTACTGCCGGAACACCGTAACAATCAAGCTGCATTTCCGCTGAAACCCGACACCCAATTCCCGCCCCCCTATTTCTATTGTTTAAATAAAATATTAATGCGACCTTTGCGCCCCGCCGGAATGGAGTCCCGGCGGACATTAATTAATAAATAATGGCAGTAAAACTTAGATTAACTAGAAAAGGCCGCAAGAAGCGTCCTTTCTACCACATTGTGGCGGCGGATGAACGTGCTCCGAGGGACGGTAGATTTATTGAGAAGTTGGGTACTTACAACCCGACCACAGATCCTGCAACGATCGATGTCAATTTTGACAAAGCGATCGATTGGTTGCAAAAAGGAGCTATCCCTACAGACACAGTCCGCGCTATCCTCAGTTACAAAGGTGTAATGTACAAGAATCACCTCTTGAAAGGTGCTAAAAAAGGTGCATTCCCTGAAGAAGAAGTTGAAACGCGTTTCAACGCTTGGCTGGAAGAAAAAGAATCCAAGATCAGCTCTAAGAAAGAGAAGATCGCGGAAGGCATGGCTAAGAAAGCACAGGAAGACATGGAAAGAGAAACAGCGAAACGCGAAGCGATCGCCGCTGCAGTTCTTGCCAAGAATTCTGAGCTCTCTGGTGAATTAGAAGCAGAAGCTGCTGACGCAGCAGAAGGCGCTGAAGAAGCTCCGGCTGTTGAGGCGGAAGCAACGGAAGAAGCTCCTGTAGCAGAAGCAGAAACTACAGATGAGGCACCTGCTGTTGAGGCAGAAGCTGAAACTGCAGAAGAGCCAGCTGAAGAAGCACCTGTTGCAGAAGCAGAAGCTGCAGAGGAAGCACCGGCAGCAGAAGCTGCGGAGGAAACTCCGGAAGCAGAAGCAACGGAAGAAGCACCTGAAGCTGAAGCAAGCGAAGAATCTTCAGAAGAGGAAGAGAAGAAAGAGGAAGCGGCAGAATAACCCTTCCATGTTCTTTGATCCCGGGCGTCTAAGGGCCATTGGCTTCATCAGAAAAGCACACGGCTTCGACGGCGAGATCAAACTGATCATTGAAGATCAGGAAACTATAAATAAAGAGGAACCGGTATTCCTGAAACCAGGAGGCAAACCGGTTCCTTTTTTTATTACCCAATTCCGGGGAAATCATCCCGAGTGCATCGTCCGAATAGAAGGAATTGACGCCGATGCTATTCCACGCTACCAGGGAATGGCAATCTACCAGACCGGAGAAAGTACGGCTGATTCGGATTGGGATATCAACGGTTATAGCCTGTTCAATGGTGATGTACTTGTCGGTGAGGTCCTGGACGTTCTGGAGCGCAATATGCAGGATCTACTCGAAGTTCAAGTTGACGATCAAACTATTCTCGTGCCGCTGGTTGAAGATCTCATTCGAGAAGTGGATCACGACGAAAAGCGGATCTTCATGGATCTTCCGGATGGGTTACTAGAGCTTTAGAAATGAGCGAACAAACTTTTAACCGGATCGGATCAAAACTCCAGGAGTCCCACAATGCCACGTCAGGCAAGATGTTTGGAAAACCCTCCTGAAGGGATCCAACAACAAGGCCGTGGCTTCATTTTTCAAAGGTGAAATGGTCTTTAAGCTGGGTGCGGAAGAAATCCACCTATTGAGAGATCGATATCCAGGTTCGGTAAACTGGGATCCTTCTGGAAAGGGACGCCCAATGAAGGACTGGCTTCAGGTGCCTGCAGCTTTTGAAGAGGAATGGGAAAAACTAGCCATTCAGGCAGTCAACTTCGTCACGGCCCAGGGTTATACAGATCAGTAGACCTTTTCGATCAAATACTTCTTGTCGTTGAATTCAACGGTATCTCCCGCATTCTTACCAAACATGATCTTTCCAATTGGCGAGATCCCCGAAATGCACATCACCGGTTCGTGATCGACCATTACCCTGCCCATTGCGATAGCCACGAAAAAATAACCCTGATCGGTTTTGACCATCGAACCTGTACTTATGGTTTCCGTGAGACCGACTGGATCCACTCGCAACATGACCTGCCTCATTTCCAGTAAGTTGGAAAGTTGTCGATTGGCTTTCTCAACTTCCCACTGCATTTGAGCTTTGGTGACCTCGTGCTTGTCTCCTGCCGTGTTCTTCTCTTCCGTATTTGCTGCTTCCTGATAGCGATTGATGAGGTCCTTCACATCTGTGATGCGAACCTCTAAAGCTGCGTTCACAGCATCGTAAATCTCTCTTTTTTCGATCCTGGCCAACATGAGAACTGCTTTGATCAAATTTAGTGATTTCAAAACAGCTTGCAAACGACTTCATATGGATGAGCGCACTCACGGTCAATACCTATCCATTGACTAAATTGCGAAAGATGAGGCCGAAAAGTGTGCTACTCGTATTGCTGGGAACGTTGATCTTCATGCTTCCCGCATTCTACAATGGATTTCCATTGGTTTTCTCTGATACCGGCATGTACATCATGAGCGGAATGGAGTTATATGTCCCGGCGGACAGACCCATCACCTACGGTCTCCTGTTGAGACTTTGGTCCTTTTTAGGACTATGGGGCGTAGTGATATTTCAGAGCTTATGCCTCGCATATGCACTGTGGCGCGTTTGCGTCCATTTACTGAACTCGAGTGCTGATCGCTTCTATCCTATAGTCTGTGTTTTCCTTGCTTCCACCGGTTCGGCAGCCTGGTACAGTAGTCAGTTAATGCCGGATGTTTTTAGTGCCGTACTGTTCTTGTGCGTTTTTCTCACCTTGAACTCCAAACGTTTCGGTGCAAACGATATCCCGGTGTTGGCACTGATGTGGCTCAGTGCATTGGTACATTACTCACATGTCTTGCTTCTGATCTCACTTTGCTTGATTACTGTACTGTGGTATTTTCTTTCAAAGAGGAGAGCATTCCAGACCACTACCATTCTCGCACTGGTTTCAGTCACCATCCTGGCCTCAATGAGTCTGGCGCTTCTCAATTTGCAATTGGATGGTCGCTTCGGATGGAGTAAAGGAGGTCATGTTTTCCTGATGGGAAGATTGATCGACACAGGGATCGCTCAAAAATACCTGGATGATAATTGCCAGAATGAGGATCTCATCTGGTGTCAATACACTTCTGAATTACCTACCAACAGCAGGACCTTTCTGTGGGACCCGGAGAGCCCACTGGCTGACCTGGGAGGATGGGGAGGAAGTAAGGAAGCCAATATGCAGTTGATAAAGGGTGTGATCACGGATCCGGGATCTTGGTTTCCTCTGCTGGGATACGGTATCCAAGGGACCTTGTCTCAGCTCACTCAAAATGACGTTGGATCAGGGCTAATGACGGATTGGTACTCTAAGCCGGGTAGTCCGCCATACGACCACATCAAAGCACACTTTCCCGGTCAGATGAATCCGTATTTACAATCACGTCAGAATGGGAATCTGTGGGATCAGGATCTTAACTTAACTGCTTTCAACATCACCAACTACATTCTTATCGTTGCCAGTGTATTCATACTACTGTTCCTGCGTCTGGGTTTCTGGTGGAAACATCTCTCATCTACACTGAGACTCGCCATTAACGTGTTGATCGCCGGTATTGTGGTCAATGCTGCGATCACGGGAGGGCTGGCTAACGTTTATGACCGACTCCAGGCACGTGTATCCTGGTTGATCGTGTTTGCGGCAATTATGGCTTTGCTAGAGCTTAGACAGCTGATCAGACTATCCAAAGCTGCGGCAGACTAATTACCTTTGAACCGTGCGAATCGACATCATTACTGTACTGCCGGGACTACTTCAAGGGCCACTCAATGAAAGCATTCTAAAGAGAGGCTCCCAAAAAGGAGTGCTCGATATCAATGTCATTGACCTCAGGGAATATGGACTCGGGAAGCACAAACAAGTAGATGACGAAGCGTACGGCGGTAAAGCCGGAATGGTCATGATGATCGAGCCGATCGCCAATTGCATTGGTGTCCTACAGAAGGAACGCACTTATGACGAGGTCATCTATATGACTCCGGATGGAAAGCGTTTCGATCAGAAAACTGCAAATACTCTTTCGCTCAAGGAGAATCTCCTTATCCTCTGTGGGCACTACAAAGGCATTGACGAGCGTATCCGGGAGGCATTTATCACCATGGAGATCTCCATCGGCGATTATGTTCTGACCGGAGGAGAGTTAGCAGCAGCCGTTGTAACAGATGCCATATGTCGCTTGGTCCCGGGCGTACTGAACGACGAAACATCTGCCCTTTCGGACAGTTTTCAGGATGGATTGCTTTCTCCACCGATCTACACGCGACCAGCGGAGTTCGAGGGAATGATCGTACCTGAGGTACTTCGCTCAGGCAACTTCAAAGCCATTGAAGACTGGGAACACGAGCAAGCCTTGAAACGTACCGAAGATCGCCGCCCCGATCTGTTGGATTAGCTTTGATAAGGTTGAAGGGGTCCTGAAACAAGTTCAGGAAGACAGCACTTATCCTTTTACGTACTGAGTATATTGGGACGAATGCTGTTCATTCATATTTGGAGCTACTCATTTATAATTTTGGTTGCAACAGTCAACCTCAAACCAAATCCTGAATTTGAAAACGATGTCATCCTGAACTTGTTTCAGGACCTCTCTAACTTTTCCTATACGCTTAATAGCCTATCGATCTGCTCAGCCATTACCCTATCCTTCTCCGTAATTATGTCCCCCGCATCGTGTGTATTTAATTCAATAAGTACACGGTTGTACACATTGGACCAGTTCGGGTGATGATCCATTTTCTCTGCGATCAGAGCAACACGATTCATGAAGGCCCATGCTTCAGAGAAGTCCTTGAATTCAAACTCTCGAACGAGGCTATTGTCTCTTTCTTCCCACATGTGAGCAAGCTAGAGGAAAGATCGCTTAAAACAAAAGCATGGAGGCCACTCCGGTGGCCATGACATATTTAAGTCCGGTAGACAAGCGTGCGTAGTCCCGCGTGTAGCGTGCTGTTCCCAATCGGACCAGGATCAGCCACATTGGTAGCACTACGCAAATTATATTGTAAGCGTAATACACATACAACAAAGTCCCTGAGAACAAGGTGCTGATCCATTGATAGTGGATCAGCAGAAAGAACACGATCGTGAATACCAATGCACCCTGAGCCAGCATGATCGCGCGTGAATTCCCAAACACGATCGGCAAGGTGTGATATCCGGCGATGGCATCACCTTGACGATCTTCTACATCCTTGACCAGTTCACGCGTGAACGTGAGGAGGAAAGCCATTATGGTGAAGAACAAGGTCAAAGCGAAGTTGGTATCCGGAAATACGAGATACACTTCATAGATGCTGAACGCAGTGCACAGAGAGACGATCACATTCCCGACCAGGACCAAGCGTTGAAACAAAGCGGAATAGGTAAAAAGAATGGCTGCGAGTAATACCATCAGAATGGCAATCGTAGGTGAAACCAGATAGCCAATTAATACACCACCTACATTGAGCAATGAATATGTCAACCAGTACAGAATTGGGTGCCACAACTGAAAATAACACCTGTTGGGCTTATTCTCCTGATCAGCCTTTCTGTCGAAATAATCGTTTATAGCATAGCCTCCGGCAGTGATCAGTAGCAATGAGATCACCATTACATAGAGCGTGAGATCATTGAGATCCTCTACCTGTATTTTGAAATCAAGATAGAAAAATGTGCTGATCTGAAAGAGTCCTATCATCACAAGATTCAAAGGACGAAAGATCAATAAAGCACGGAAGATACCTCTCATTTCTTACGCGGGAATTTCATGCGGTAGTCTACCGCAACCTTCCCTTTCGAGATATCGGTCAGTTTACTTTTAAG
Organism: Sphingobacteriia bacterium; assembly: GCA_008080835.1. Classification (GTDB taxonomy): domain Bacteria; phylum Bacteroidota; class Bacteroidia; order NS11-12g; family UBA9320; genus VMDK01. The sequence goes on from VMDK01000144.1 coordinate 17,781, forward strand.
TAATCGGCGTTTCAATGGGGTGAGGTGGTCTATGAACAACACACCTTCAATGTGATCGTACTCGTGTTGGATCACACGAGCTGTCATACCGTCAAACTCTTCTTCGTGCCATTTGAAATCGGCATCCTGGTACTTCAAACGAATGGTCTTGTTTCGTTTCACGTCTTCCCGGATATGCGGTATACTTAGGCATCCCTCTTCGTAAGGCCATATCTGATCAAATTCGTCGATCATCTGCGCGTTGATGAAAGCCATGCGTTTGCCTTGCGACTTGTCATCATACATGTGAGAGCTGTCGATAACGAACAATCGTATATCCAAGCCGATCTGCGGTGCAGCCAACCCTACCCCATGCGATGCATCCATGGTCTCGTACATGTTCTCGATCAATGCGCCGAGCTCCGGATAGTGCTCATCGATCTCTTCGCATTGCTTGCGGAGAACGGCGTCTCCATAGGCTCGGATGGGTAGTATCATAGGTGACCTTGCAGGTAGTCCTGCAAAATTAAGGTCGCTGCCGTAGAATCCAACAGCTCCTTTTTGCGACGTTGCTTTTTGCGCACCCCGCTCTGAACCAGAGCCTCCATGGCTCTTTGAGATGAGTATTGCTCGTCCTGGCGCTCGATCATAGCATTTGGGATCTTCTTCTTGAGTTCATCGATGAACTTCAGGATCTCCTCTTCTACTGCCGACAATTCGCCATTTGCCCGAAAGGGCTGGCCTACTACATAGCATTCGATATCTTCTCGGGAAGCATAATCCGTTAAAAAGGAAATGGCCTCTGTTCGCGGAACAGTGGTCAGTGGTGTAGCAATGATCTGAAGCGGATCGGTGGTCGCCAATCCAACTCGCTTCATTCCAAAATCGATGGCAACTATCCTCGCCATAAATTTATTTAAGTCTAAACATCAGTGGCAATCTGAACCGCATAGCCACATTCTTTCCCTTCTGAGAGGCAGGTTCCCAGTCTGGCATAGCTCTGATCACGCGCGTCGATTCTTCTTCCATAGCACGCTTAGCATCGTCACAATTCACGGGAGTTGTGTCCTTCTCCTTTTTCTTTGGTTTTGGGGAACCAGCGCAGTTTATCATGGACCGTGTGATCTTCACATCATCTACTTCTCCATTGGGACGGATCACAAATTCAACAAATACCTTTCCCTGACAATCACAGTCAATTGCACTATTAGGGTAATTCAGTTTTGAGGCAATGAACTTATTCATCTCCTCATTTCCTCCGATGTACTGAGCTTGTTTTTCCACTTGAAAGAATTCAAATGTTTCCTTTTCAGAGCCGATCTGCGCATCCGCACTGAATGCGAACAGAAGAGTGGAAAGACAGAGAGTTACGTATTTCATGATGTTGGATATGTGATTCAAAAGTAACGAATCAACGATCATGCCTGGGTTGCCGTTGGCAAAAAAAAAGGTGCTCATTCACATGAGCACCTGCACAATTAACAATGTATAACGTATGATAAGATAATTGACGCCTAGCCTTGGATCTCAAACCGGATCGGCAATCGGAATCGCTGATCTACAGTCTGTCCTTTGATAGTCGATGGAGTCCATTTGTCCATAGACAGGACCGCATCTTTTGCAGCACTTTCGAAGAGATGGGTCGCTTTAGAATGCTCAGCGCCTTCTTTAGCTCCTCCGGTCACTTCGCTTTTGCTGACTTCTACATTGGTCACAGTTCCGAATCGATTCACTACGAATTCAACTTCAACCAGTGCTTCGAGTCCTTCTGTGCGGAGCTCCTCCGGGTACACCAGATTCTCGCTCACAAATTCATTCAAAGCTTGTTTGCTCTCACCGAAATACGCTTCGGTTTTCATGACCTCATTCTTTGGAGAATTTGGGTCTTCTTTCGCATTTGCTGTTCCGAATAAAACGATAGCACTCAATACCATTGCAGCATACTTCGATAGAAGAACCGCTTTCTTAGATGTGTTTTTTAAATAGCTCATAAACCTCAGATTTTGCTCCTGATACGAGGTGAGCCTGAAGAAGTTACTCGGATTTCCTGTATATCGATATACGGTGAGTTTTGCCCGATGAACGGACAGAAAACTCCTGTAACATGATAATTCCCGTTGAATTTTGAAGCATTTCCTCGGGAACTCCTTTGTCACTGAAACTGAAATAACTGTCCCAGAATATTATGGTCCCGCTGTCTAGGGCTGCGATCACTCCCTTTTCCATGATACGCACCTCAGATGGGTCGTCCATGTCGCGCCCAAGTGCCATGGTGAGATAGTGCTGTGCATAACACACTGTGGATGAGCTGAATTCAGAGTTTTTGAACCACCTGGCAGCATCATCAGCGCAGCGGAGACTGACATCCTTTTCCAGCGACTCAGGCAAGGAGAAGCCCATTTTGTTACCGGTGAAAGGGAATATTAAGACCAGAAGAAGTATTGCAAAGCGTGCCCGCTTTCCAACCTTGCTGGATCCCATTTCTCCGATCACGTATAACATGACAAGAGTTGACATCGGCAACACTGCAATGAACACTCGCCGCAGACCAAAGCTGTGGAACCACCCCATTGCCCAGAAGATCGTGTGAGCGCAAAAGAAGGACCAGAAGATCACTAATGCCCAAAGGAATGGTGAGGTCAGACTTATCTTCCTTTGAAACAGATGAACTAGGATCAGTACAGTACCAGTCAGAAGGAGTAAGAACAATGGTAATCCCATCGCAAATGGCAACTGATCGATATAGTGCGACCAGGAACCGCTTCCATACTTCTGCTCAGCTCCACTGTAAGGGTTCCGGTGAAACACCCAAAGCAGATCGTTGTAATGTGCTGCTCCAACGATGGAGTAAATGATCGTTCCTGCCGTGAAGAAGCCAAGCTTTTTCCAATTCCCATCCAATAGCACCAACACTGCAAGTGCAGGAATGACGATCCAGCCTTCGGATCGCACAAACGGAAGGAAGGACCAAAGTATCAGGGCCCAGGAACTGCGATGACCGTGATATAAAACCAAACCGGCGCACAGAAGCAAAGCAAACAACGGCTCCGTCAGTCCACTACTTTGCACCATGAACAGATCAGGCATCAGAAGTCCGAATGGCAGAATCCAAACCAGATCTTGAATAGGCGATGCTTTACTACCCGAGCTTTTGTAGCTGATGAAGGCTAATGAGACCAGAGCGCCGACCACACAAGCAGTATTGAACAGCTTCATACCGATCCAACCGAGTTGTGTAAAAGGCGCTGCTAGAAGCACGAACAATGGCTTTGCCCAGTGATGCAATAAGTATGAAGGATAATCGAACGCTTGACGAGCATAGATAAAATGCAAGATGCTATCCCCTCCATCGAACGTGTTCTGATTGATGTAGACTCCAACAAGATCGGCGATCACGACAATTAGTAGGAACAAAGGGGTGATCCATCGAATTCTCGCCTTTTGATCTTCAATTGCCACTGTACTCGTCTAATTTCACGCGAAAATAGACAAAGGTCCGTCGATGAGGTGACCGAGGTAATGCCTCAATTCCTATCTTCGCGTCCTTTCTGAACAATCACACTTGTTAACTAAATACCAAATGAAAAGATTAGTAGCGATCGTCGTTGTGGCTATGTTGTCGCTTGGGCAACTAGTTAAAGCCGACGAAGGGATGTGGCTCCCTCACTTGTTGAAAAGCCAGAACTACGAGGAAATGAAGCGTTTGGGTCTAAAGCTTACCCCTGAACAGATCTACGCCGTCAACAACAGCTCGTTGAAAGATGCGATCGTCCGTTTGGGCGGTGGGTTCTGTACCGGAGAAATGATCTCCTCAGAAGGTCTCTTCCTCACGAACCACCACTGTGGATTCGGTGCGATCCAGTCGCTGAGCTCCACTGAGCACGACTATCTCAAGGATGGTTTCTGGGCAATGAAACGCTCCGATGAATTGCAAGCAGGATTCAGCGTATCCTTCCTGCAGCGCATCGACGACGTAACAGAACGAGTTACAGAAGGTCTGACCGAAGAAATGAGCGCAGCAGATCGCCAAAAGAAGATCTCTGAAGTATACAAAGCGATCGTCGAAGAGAATACCGATAAAGACAAACATATCAGTGCTCAGGTAAAAAGCATGTTCGACGGAAACAAGTACTACGTTTTTACTTACCTGACATTCCCTGATGTTCGTCTGGTTGGAGCTCCTCCTTCATCGATCGGGAAATACGGTGGAGACACCGACAACTGGATGTGGCCACGTCAGACCGGTGACTTCTCCATGTTCCGAGTATACGCAGATGCTGATAACAATCCGGCTGAGTACAGTGCAGATAACGTACCATACAAGCCTAAGCATCACCTTCCGGTCAACATCAAAGGACTTGACAAGGAAGACTACGTGATGATCTTCGGATATCCCGGAAGCACAGATCGCTACCTGACGTCATATGGCGTGAAATGGGCTACCGAAAGTGACCAGCCAGCTCGTGTAAAGATCCGTAGAAAGAAACTCGACATCTATGAAGCGTACATGGCTCAAGACGATGCAGTGAACATTCAGTATGCGTCTAAGCGCGCTCGTGTATCCAACTACTGGAAATACTTCATCGGGCAGACAAAAGGTCTTAAGAGACTGAATGTATACGACAAGAAGAAAGCTCTGGAAAACGATTTTCAGGCTTGGGCCAATGGAACTGACGCACGCAAAGCTGAATACGGCGACGTGATCAATTTGTTTGCACAAGGTTATGCCAAGCAAAATCAATACGAATTGTCGGCTACTTACCTGAATGAAGCCGTATTCGGAATGGAAGCTTTGGTTTATGCCTATCGATTTGGCAAGTTGAACAAGCTGATCAAAGAAAAGGCATCAGCCGACGATATCAACGCAGAAGCCGAACGATTAAAAGCGGCAATGGCAGGTCATTTCAAGGATTACTACGCTCCTATCGATCAGGAAGTATTCAGCGCTATGCTGAGCGTGTATTACAACGATCTTCCTAAGGATCAGCAACCGGCTGACTTTGTGAAGATGGCACAGAAGTACAAAGGAGATTTCGACAAGATGGCTGCCAAGCTGTTCAAGAAGTCCATGTTTGTTGACCAGGCTAAGGTTTCCAAATTCCTGGACAAGCCGAGCAAGAAACTGGCAAAAGATCCTATCTACAAATTGATGGCTTCTTTCCTCAACAATTACTACACGAACATCAAACCACATCTGTCAGAGTCGGATGAAAGTATGGCCAAAGCGCGCAGACTGTTCGCGAAAGGATTGATGGAAATGAATCCGGATAAGAAATACTATCCGAATGCCAACAGTACTATGCGTGTGACTTATGGACAAGTATTGGACTACTACCCGGCTGATGCAGTATACTACAACTATTATACGACTGCCAAAGGCGTTATGGAGAAATACGAGCCGGGGGATCATGAGTTCGACCTTCCTAAACGATTCATCGAGCTGTACGAGCAAAAAGACTACGGACAGTATGGTCAGGATGGTGAACTCCGAGTTTGCTTCATTTCTAATAATGACATCACAGGAGGAAATTCCGGAAGCCCGGTGATCAATGGTGAAGGACACCTCGTTGGAACTGCTTTCGACGGAAACTGGGAAGCTATGAGTGGTGACATCGCCTTCGAAAAAGAACTACAACGTACCATATCTGTCGACATTCGCTACACATTGTGGGTGATCGACAAGTTTGCCGGTGCAGGACATCTTGTAGAAGAGATGACCGTGATCAAGTAAGATCAAGGCATTGAAAAATTCAAAGGGTCTGTTCGCAGACCCTTTTTTTATGCCGTATCTTTCGCATTCGATCATGGCTCTTCGGAAAATACGACGCATTCTTCCTGCCCGAAAAGTGAATATGGACGGGCAGATCCTCGATCAGCCGCTTCCTTTTGATGGCTTGGATCAGATCGATCCTTTCCTGCTGAATCACCATTGGGAAGATGAATTACCCGGTGGTGATCACCCACGAGATCTCGGAGTAGGGCCACATCCACATCGTGGCTTTTCACCGGTAACACTCGTGATCAAAGGAGAGATCGAACATCGCGATTCCAGGGGAAACAGGTCCATTGTGAGTGCCGGAGGAGTACAGTGGATGAATGCAGGCATGGGTATCATCCACAGCGAGAGACCTTCGGCAAAGATGGCTCGTGACGGTGGAGAACTGGAACTCATACAGATCTGGATCAATTCACCTGCTGTTCTGAAGATGCGGCAACCCAATTACTATCCGCTCTCAAAAGATGATATCCCTTTGTACCGGTCTTCTAATGGTCTGGTAGAGATTCAAGTCATCACCGGTGAGATCCACGGCATACGATCTGGCTTTATGGCTACTCCTCCTCTACTTGTGCTGCGGGGGAATTTAAAGGCACAGGGAAAAGTGGAAATCCCGATCCCGGAGCAGTTTGAATGTTTGGTATATCAGTTGAACAGTCGTATCCGGGTCAATGAAGAACTGACCACGCATATCAAGAATCTGACGTGGTTTGAGAAAACAGGTGATTCCATTTTGCTCGAAGGAGAACAAGAAGCGGAATTCATACTCCTTGCAGGGGCTCCACTCAACGAGCCCGTGGAGAGGCAAGGTCCATTCGTGATGAGTGATCAAACAGAGATCATGCGAGCAATGAGAGATTACCAAATGGGCAAAATGGGCTTCCTTGTCGAAGAATTTTAACCCTTCATCGGTGATTCAAGATTTTTTTTTTGAATTATTGGCAATAAGTAGATGATTTTTTGTGTTCTGAGTTAGAGTAAAACTAATTAAACCCTATCAGAAACCTTTACCCCCACAATGGAAAATCCCTTGGTAAGAGAAATACGAAGTCAGAGTATGCTTCGGTTTCGGGAAAACTGTTTGAGGATTGAGAAGTGTCTTGAATTTCTGGACGATGAAGATGCATGGACCAGGCGAAATGATGCTTCAAATGCGTTAGGCAATCTGCTTTTACATCTCAACGGTAACATCAAACAACACATACTTTCTGGTCTCGGAGGCGTCGAAGATGTACGTGATCGCCCTTCAGAATTCGATGCAAAAGGAGGACTCACTGTCCGTGAATTATTCGAACTTCTTCATGAAACCTGCGCCAAAGCCCTTGACGTGATCGCTTCACTGACGGAAGAAGATCTACTGCAGTATAGATCAGTGCAAGGATTTAAACTCACCGGATTCGGCATCATTCTGCAAGTCGTAGAGCACTTCTCCTATCATACAGGTCAGATCGCCTGGATGACAAAGGCTCGAAAAAATGTGGATCTTGGCTTCTATGCCGGATTCGACCTGAATGTGAAGAACATTCGATAGTTAGATCACTTTGTTAGCGCATCGCGGATCTCTTTTTCCCGCTTCGCGCGCATGGCCTCTTCCATGTTGTGATCTTCTCTTCTTATCTCAACCATTGCACTACTTATCAGACCTGCGGGAATTGCTATGATCGCGATGCCGATGATCAGGATGAAATACGTAAAGATCTTTCCACCCGCTGTAACCGGGTAAATATCTCCATATCCGACAGTTGTCAGTGTGGAAATGGCCCACCACATACTCTCAAACACCGAGGTAAAGACCTCCGGTTGCGCTTCACGCTCCAGGTAGTAAATGCCAATCGCACTGAAGAAGATCAGGATAAAGGTGATGATGAGAAAAAGGGTGAACTCCTCTCGGATCACACGCAATGCTCTAACGAACCGACGCATGGCTTTGCTGTAACGCGACAGCTTAAAGATCTGGAATATTCGAAGGAATCGAAATGCTCTCAATGATCGCCAATCAATACCAGTGGCTAGGTAGAAAGGTACAATGGCCAACAGATCGAATATGCCAAAAATGGAGAATATGAATCGGAACGGTCGATCGGACACATAGATCCGGAGTATATATTCGATCGTAAAAACGATCACGCAGAATACTTCGATCACCCGCAGGGTCTTTACCCATAATGGATCCAGATCAGGCAAGGTCTCGAACATGAACGACACTACAGAGATCAGAATGAGGGCCTGTATGGCAAGATCCTGGATCTTTCCAGCTCTGGTATCACTCTGCTCTATGATCCGCTTTAATTTTGACCGCATGCCGCTGATTTCGAGGGCACAAGTTCGCATTTCTCTTGAAATCCTTCACGCCAAGGAGCATATTTGTTCAAAATTCTTCCGATGAACAAACTTACCCTCTATTTCAAAGGCGCCAGTTTCATCAATAACCCTACCCTGCATCTTTGGCTGAATGGAGTGGAAGTTGATCAGAAGCTCGACAAGACCGGATTCGAGATCGACCTTGATATTCAAGGTGTGCAACAGACCATCGATCTGAAGTTTGGTCTGAGAAAGCAACAGATCATCTTAAAACACCTCGAATCGGAGGATCTCGACATGGAGCTGAAATACAGCAGACTTTGGGGAAATTTCAAACTAATTCAACGTAAGCGTGACTAATTCTGAAAACTATCTGGAAGTGAACCGAAAGTTGTGGGATGAACGCACCAAGGTTCACGTGCAATCCGATTTTTATGATCTGCCCGGATTTCGGAATGGAATCACTTCGCTGCAAAACATCGAATTAGATATACTCCCGAAGGATCTTTCGGGCAAAGACTTGCTGCACCTTCAGTGTCATTTCGGACTGGATACTATGTCGCTCAGTCGCATGGGTGCTTCCAGTACCGGAGTTGACTTCTCTCCAGCTGCGGTAAAACAAGCCACTGAACTTGCTGAAGAATTGGATCTGGATGCGACGTTCATCTGTGAGGACATCCTCTCCTTCGAACCGAAGAAACAGTACGACATCGTATTCAGCTCGTACGGTACTGTTGGTTGGTTACCGGACATCAAAGGTTGGGCGAAAACGGTCAATGCCGCGCTCAAACCAGGAGGAAAGTTCTATTTCATTGAGTTCCACCCCATTATGTGGATGTTGGATGACGACTTCGAGAAATTTCACTACCCTTACAGCTCACGCGAAGTGATCGCGGGAAGCAGTGAGTCGACCTATACGGGCAGCGAGCTGGCGTCTGAGCAATCCTGGATAACCTGGAATTACGGATTCGGTGCAGTTATAGGATCCTTACTCGAAACGGGATTGAAGTTGGAATACTTCAAAGAGTATGACCATTCACCTTATAACATTCACGACCGAATGGTTGAAACGGACAACGGAGAATATCAGATCAAAGGGTTCGAAGGGATGTTCCCTCTCACCTATTCGCTGATCGCAACTAAATGAACACCTCTGCCGAATCAAACTATACCTTGAAGAAGAGCCATGTGTGGATGTTCTTCATTGTCGCCGCGATCGCATATTTCGCTTGGCAAGGGGTACTCGAATTGAGAGCAGAAGAACCACGCCGCGCAGTGGTCAGTATGGAAATGGCCCATACCGGTCAGTACGCTGCACCTACCTTGAACGGCACTTGGTATTTCGGAAAACCGCCATTATTCAATTGGGTCCTGGCAAGCACTTTTAAGCTGACTGGTTCAACTTCTGAGGCTATCGTCAGACTGCCGTCGTTGCTGGCATTCTTCGCCCTGGCTTACCTATTATTCGTAGTCATGCGGAGGCATT
>VMDK01000047.1 GCA_008080835.1 Sphingobacteriia bacterium
CAACGCCCAAGAGAAATCCTACGCGCGAAAGGATCTCCTTGAGTACTTCTCTTGAGATCATTCGCTGACGCACCGTCATGCGTTCCTCAACATCTTCGAACCATTCTCCCAGTTCGGAGATATTCATTTTGGCGAGCTCTCCGATATGCTTTCCGGCAATGCGGAAATAGCGGGCTTCCTTTTTGATGCGCGTACCTGCACAATCCGGACAGGTCTTCAAGGTCATGAATTCCTCGGCCCATTGATACAAGCTGTCCTGCGACTTCTGTAAAAAGGAACGATGGATCATCGGGATGATTCCCTTGAACGTGCTGTCGTACGTCTGGGAACCACCTCCACTATAGTTGTAGGTTACTTCGAATTTATCCTTGCTGCCATACAGCAGTCTGTCGATCACATCTCTTTCAAGCTCTCCCACCGGCGTCGCCAAGCTGAACTTCCACTTCTTGGCCATGGCCTTGATCTGAGTGAAGGTCCAATTCTCCCGCCTTGCTCCGAGAGGAGCGATCCCACCTTTATTGATGCTAAAAGAAGGATCCGGCATCACACTACTCTCATCGATCTCTGTAACTGTACCAAGTCCGTTGCAGGTTTCACAAGCTCCATACGGACTATTGAATGAGAATGTATTCGGCTGAGGTTCATCATAGGACAAACCCGTCTCAGCATCCATGAGGAACTTGCTGTAATGTGAAAGCTCGTCACTATCCATATCGAGTAGATACAGGACCCCGTTACCAAGTTTTAGAGCTGATTTCACAGATTCCGAAACACGGAATTTATTCTCCGCGTCGACCTGAATTCGGTCCACTACAAGCTCGATATCGTGCACTTTGTAGCGATCCAGTTGCATTTCGGCTTCAAGTCTGGTGATCTCCCCATCGATCCGCATGCGGGAATAGCCTTTCTTGATGTATTGATTGAACAGTTCGCGATAATGCCCCTTTCTGGCACGGATCAATGGTGCGAGGACTGCGATCTTTTTGTCTGCATACGTATCGACGATGGTCTGAACGATCTCGTCTTCCGTGAAGCGGGTCATTACGTTGCCCGACAAGTGTGAAATAGCCGTGCCGGCCCTGGCGTAGAGCAAGCGCAGGAAATCGTAGATCTCTGTGATGGTTCCGACCGTTGATCGCGGGTTCTTGCTAACGGTCTTCTGCTCTATGGAAATGACCGGACTGAGTCCGTCGATCTTCTCTACATCCGGACGTTTCATGTCGCCCACGAATTGCCGGGCATAGGCGGAGAAGGTCTCCATGTAACGCCTTTGGCCTTCGGCAAATATGGTATCGAATGCGAGGGAGGATTTTCCACTTCCGCTGAGTCCGGTGAACACCACCAGCTTCCCTCTGGGAATACTCAGATCGATGTCTTTGAGGTTGTGCTCCTTTGCTCCGAGTACCTCGATCTTACCGTGTTCGAATATGTCCTGATCCTTGCTCAATGGAAAAATGAATTTGCAAAGGTAAAGGTTTCAAAGAGGCAATCCCAGACTTCACCTACTTGCACTTGGAGAATATGACACAGCGATCGGGGGTATTGTTTGTCGAGATTTTGGACTGTTACAGCAAGAGGCACATCCTTTGAATATGCGGATCATTTCGACATTGTTATTCATCGGGATCAATTCGGCATTCGGACAGGTGATTGATGAGTTCGACGGCAATGCGTTGCACTCGGAGTGGTACGGTGATAGGGACAAATTCAAATTGGAGAACGGGGATCTCATTTCAAACAGTGAGATCTCCGGTGATGAGTTTTCGATCAGTCGATCCTGTGAGACGCTTGACACATTGGAATTCCGGCTTTCGTGTCACCTTGATTTTCCAACCTCGTCTGTGAACTATGTGGAGTTGATCCTAGATGGCGATAGCGGATCTATTTTATACAAATTCGGTGGAACTCGAGATCAGATCACATTGAGCTTCAATGACTCTGATAGACTTGTGATCCCGGGAGCAAACACCGAACGAAGCCACTGGGATCTCCAATTAATACTAGCTAAAGGGACTGTATCCTTCAATTTCATTGAAACGAAGAATTGGTGGGCTTTCGATAGTTCGCTATCCATGTTTTCAAACTCCATCTTTCCTTCACGTTTCACGATCCAGATCAAGCAGAGCACGTCATCGTTCTTTGGAAAACACAGCTATGACGACCTCTACATCGGACCCAGGATCCGTGATACGATTGCACCGTCGATCGACTCCTTGATCTTCTTGAATCATCACACCATACACCTCACACTGAGTGAACCGGCCGATACTGCGATCACACCTCAATGCAACCTATCGGGTGCTAACGTGAGGGTCGATTTCAAGTCAACCACCAAACTGGAGTTATCTACGGAAGAAGCCATCGTCGATGATCGTCGATACGAACTCCAGATCTCAGGGCTGTTTGACCTCGAAGGGAATGAGAGTGACACAGGCTTGCACTTCATGCCCCGAGTCCCGATCCGGCCTCAAAAAGGTGATGTTCTGATCATGGAATTGATGACCGACCCGGACCCATCGATCTCCCTGCCGCCTGTTGAATATGTGGAACTAACAAACCTGCGCAAATACTATCTGGATCTCAGTAAATGCCGCATGTTGGACAAAGGAAGTTCAGAAGAAATTGGGCCGCTGATACTCCCACCGCTTCGATCGATCATACTATGCGATGCGAAAGACACAGCCTTGTTTTCCAAAATAGTTCTTGTACATGGCATGGATCGAATACCATCACTGAACAACACCACTGACCGGATCCGTATCGTGGATCAGGATGATCAGATCCTGGATGAGATAGAATATGACAGAGACAACGTAGAACCCGAGTGGAAGCGAGAAGGTGGATGGAGCATGGTCATGCTCGACAGCACAAAACGATGTTTGGGGTTACAGAATTGGGCATATTCAGAGGATCCCGGAGGTGGCGACCCCGGTCTGTTCGATCAAAAAGCGCGAATGGCATATGAATTCGGAAGCTTGGGCATCAAGCAAATGGACATGTTGAGTCCGAGATCTCTTAGGCTGACTTTCAGTTCTCCTCTATTGGACTACCGCGATTGTTTCATTAGGGAATCACTCAGAGAACTCGACAACCCTGAAGTTAAAATGAGCGGAAAACAATTGAGTGTTGCCATGGCATCGCCAATGAGTCCCGGTTCTGTTTATACTTTGCACCTCGTTGGTGCGAAAGATTGCATTGCTCGGGCTTTAGACACTACCGTTCTCTTTGGTATTCCCAGCGACATTCTTCCGGGAGAAATCGTGATCAATGAAGTCCTGTTCAACCCGTTAACTGGAGGTTCTGACTTTGTAGAGTTGAGGAATAACTCCTCAGAACTCAAAGACATTTCACAGCTCTTCTTCTTCGATCTGGATTCTTCAGGAATGAAAAATCATTGGCAGGCTGCAGTTCCCAATTTTCAGACTATCGCTCCGGGTAAGTGTATTGCCCTGAACGAGGACCCTGCATTCTTGAAAGAACAATATTTTCCTTCGCACGAAGCAATTCTCACATACAGTGATGCTATTCCTTCCCTCCCAAATGACTCCGGTTTTATCGGGATCGCAAATAGGCAAGGACAGGTGATCGATGAGTTCCACTATTCCGAAGATATGCATGCACTTTTACTGCCTGAACCGGATGGATGCAGTATTGAAAGGATCGATCCTTACCAAGCTACAGACCTGTTCAGAAACTGGACAAGTGCATCCTCACATGTAAACTATGCAACACCCGGTTACGAGAATTCACAGTATCGAAGCGCTGTCTTCGATGATGGTTTGTTGATCACACCTAAAAGCCTTGACTTGCGGTACGGATTGCATTCAACTCAGATCAATATCCGGCACGACCTTGGGAATGTGTCCATGCACGTGTTCGTCTTCAATGAACAAGGAATGGTCGTGAAGCGAATTGCGGATGGCTTACTCACAGGTAATGAAAGTTCATGGTATTGGGATGGATCAACGGAAACCGGTCTACCGGCTCCGACCGGTACATACTTGATCACAGCACATTGCCTGAGTGTAAACGGGGATCGTGATCGATGGAAAGGAGTGATCCACCTGATTCGATGATCAGATGTGAGACAATATGTCGTCGACCTTTAACGGTCGCTCTACGACGTATCCCTCACCGAATTCCACTTCGATACTTGCACCAAATTCACGTGCTCGGGATTCTACATAATCCAGGAATTTCTTGGAAGAGATCAATGTAGGTGACTCTTTGGATTCCGGATCATAGAACTGACTTCGGAAAGCCTTGATGCTTTCCATCTTTCGCTCGAATACCTCACCGATATCCACTACGAAATCGGGAGTCATGTAACGGAATTGGATCACATGGAATACCTCCTTTGGACGCCACGGGGACTGAGCCTCTCCGTTATCTGTTGTAGCGATCTTCTCTAGCCCTGCGAGGAAACAAGCGCGGCTTACGAGTTCCGATCCACGTGCGTGGTCAGGGTGCCGATCCGATACTGCATTCGTGAGGACAACCATAGGTCTGTACCTTCTGATCACTCGGATAACTTCTTCCAATGACTCTCTGCTTTGATCGAAGAACCCATCTCCAAGGTCGAGTGACTCTCGAACATCGAGTTCCAGTATACGTGCTGCGTTTTGAGCTTCCTGCGCACGGATCTCAGGAGTTCCTCGCGTACCTAGTTCACCCAGAGTGAGGTCCACAATACCTGTCGTTTGTCCCTTTTTCTTCGCCAGCATCAGCGTGCCTGCGCAAGACAATTCTGCATCGTCGGGATGCGAGACTATGGCTAAAATATCGATCTGCATAATCCTTTTGCGAGTGCAAACTTAACACTCCCACGACCGAGTTGTTCTATTCGAGATGATAGTGGTCGATGATCATCTCGATCTGATAGTCGAGAATAGGGTCGTACTCTACCTTCAGACTCGCATCGTAGAATTTGGCAAAAGCCGACCAATAGAAGGTTTCAGCGCTTCCGCGATAGTGTTTGAGGATCTCAAAAGTGGTCTTGCCGGTTTCCCGGTGTATGAGTTTGAGCAATAGATATCCCTGATTCCGGCTGAACTGCTTCAAAGAAGACATAAATTCTTCTTTGATCGCCTTCTCGGTTTCTTTGATGTACTGATTTCGCTCTCGTTCTGTGGAAAGCAACTGAAGGTTGTCTTCCATCATTTGAAGTCGGAATGCAGCCAACTTCGCATAAGGCAAAGTCTTGCGCACATTATAGACCAGTACCTTGTAGGCTTTACGACCTTCCGGCGTAGAGAAATCCTTGATGACCACTTCCTCAAAATCGTATGCGAAAATGGTATCGTTCCCATCGATCACGATACGCACCACATCACCTGTGTCGATGATGTAGTCACCGGTAGAATCAGTCTGTGCCAAAACACCAGTAGCAAAGACCAACATGATCCAGAAAGTCAATTTGGCTCTCATTACCTATCTCAGTTCAAATAACATACCAAAAGGCATAGATGTTATTCGCCTTTGAACTTTTTCTTCAATCCTTCCATCCATTTTTCAGCTGAACTTGGCTCCCTCAGTTGCCAGCCCTCAGGTTTGTCTGGAACAGAATCCGGATTCGCATACAAGTTGAACCATATCCGTCCTTTTTCATAAGAAGTGGCATGCCATTGAGTGCGAAGCAGCTCGAGTTCCTCTGTGCTAAAATCCCCACTAACGTTGCTATGCAGAACGTAGGACACAGAGTTTAGCGGTTGATCATAAAGTGATTTCAAGGGACTTACTCCCTCCTTCAGATACATTTCTCTGGAAGGGTTCCCAAGTGGGGCAAAGCTATACACTTCCTTCCCCGGGACTTCCGCCTTCACTTCGTCGAGCAGATCGATCGCACTACGATATTGCAAAGTCGCGTCGCCGACTATCTTCCCCGGATAGAACCAAAAATGTCCACTCAGCAATACCAGAAGCAAACTGAGTCGGTATCCCAATTTGATGCGGACGAATGCCTCTGCCGAAGCCATGACCAGGAATGGGAGAACAGGAAGAAAATATCGATGCGCCGGACCGGTCGTGGTAGTAGCGGAAATGGCAAGTGCATTGAAGAAGTATAAGATCAGAAAAATGCTTGCAGGGTGCTTCCATATCTGATAGCTCTTGCGCAAAGCAAAGGTCCGTGCGAATATCCAAATGGCCGGAATGACCAACGCGATCTGACCATAATCGAGGATTCGCCAATCGCTCAGTACCAGATTCACCACAAACCGTTTGAAACCCGGAAATCCTCGATGATCACCATAGTCCACTGAACTGAAAGCCCAACCTTCCAGGGAATAGTGATAAATGCCCCATAAGACAAATATGAGTGCGGATGGCGTGAACCAGCGCAAAGCATCGATGATGTCTGCCTTGAGTATCTTGGAGCGTGACTGTTGCAGCCGATCGAGTGCGAAACACAGAAATAGCGCTATGATATAGAACACGGCCTGCAAATGTGTGAGGACCGCCAGACAGGAGGCAATGATGAACAAAGTCCGCTTGTCGAACCGCCAGGCATATGCTGCCAGAAACACGAATGCCGTCAAGGCCAAATGGGTATTCAGCATGGCGGTTTGAGCCAGGAATAAAGGGGTGACCAGGATCAATGTCCAGGATAGGAAAGTGAGGTATTCATCTGCCTCACTCCTTTTAAACCACTTTAGTATGGTCAATAAAAGTGCGATGGTAAACAGCGAATTGAAGAAGTGTGAAGTCCACAAACTCACTCCTGTTATTTTCCATAGCACCGCATGAATTAGAGGGATGAGAATCGGATGTCCCGGATCCCTTCCTTCGGGGTATGACAGATCGGTAAAATCACTATCGTAGATATTCAGCGCTACTCTGGAGACTGTTGAAATGGCGTCTCCAAAGAAAGGATCGCTATCCACTTTCATCATGAAAGTAGAAAAGAATCCGGCAAGAAGAATTGGAATCCAATAGCGCCTCATCAACTCAAAAGTACGGCTTTGTCAGATGTCTATCTGACCTTCAAAAGTCTTCTCGGCAGGGCCGATCAATTTGATCTGCGTGAACTTGTTACCATCGAAATGAAAGCTGACCTTTAACCCTCCTCCGCGACTTTCCACCGCGATCTCCTTGTCGCCCGTGAACGCCCCGTTCCTGATATGATGCATGATGGCAGAGGCAGTGACTCCTGTCCCACAACTCAACGTTTCGTTCTCCACCCCACGTTCGTAGGTTCGAATACTCAGGTCATCCCCGTGATTCTCGAGGAAATTCACGTTGATCCCGGGACCGGTGAACCGGTCGTTGAAACGAATCTGCCTGGCTTGTTCGACGACCGGAAAGCCTTCCAGTCTGTCGACATAGACCATGTAATGTGGCGAACCGGTGTCGGTGATATAATGATCGAGGCCGATCTCCCAATCTTCCACATCGTGCATTTCAAGGGCGATCTGGTCTCCGTTGACGGTAGCCTTGTGCATACCATCGGTTGAAAGAAAATCCGTCACATCAGAGATCCTGTTCTTCACATGAACGAAGCGAACTGCGCAGCGACTTCCATTTCCGCAGAAGCTCTGTGAGCCATCAGCGTTGAAATAGATCATCTCAAAATCGCAATCGTCATGCTGCTGGATTACGATCAATCCATCTGCACCCACGCCGAATCGTCGATCGCAGATCTCAGCCACCGGCAACGCGTATGCATCCAATGAACCGTCCCAATTGTCGACGATCACGAAATCATTTCCCGTGCCTTGATATTTCTCGAATTGGATCTTCCCCACCTTTACTTGCTGATAGCTGAAATGATACTAGGATCTTTCAACTCTGTGTAGGGTTCAAATTTCGAGCTTTTTCGAATGATATAATACTTGGTTCCCCGCTTCATGTAGAGAACGCCATTGAATTTGGAGAATTGTAGATCCTCGTTTGCCTTGATTCCATACAAAAGCAAGGTTTCCCGATCCCACACATACCCTTTGAAACTAACTATGCTTTCCCACAGTTCTACGCTCAAATTGGATGTGCTCGCCGGAGCCTTGGCAGTTGCCCCTGCGGTATCATCACTTTCGTCGGCTTGTTCGAGCTTTTGCTTCTCCTTGCGTGACAGTTTCTTGCTGGTAGAAGAGATCTCCGTATCCGTAGAAGTAGCCACTAGTTTGTCTATTTCACCGACGGTTCTTATCTGAACGATGCGCTCTGCCAGTAATTGATCCTTCTTCACCTCTACATCTTCTTCCACCTCGAGCATATCAGACTCTTCGCGCAACGTAGCGATCTCCGTGTCTTTCCGCTCATCAGGATCTGAAGCATCGGCAATTTCAGTAGAAACTTCCTCTTCTTCAACGACTTCGGGTACTTCCTGCGCAGACGTATCCGGTGTGGCATTGCCCACCGCATACTCCAACACAGAGTCCTTTGGCATCGCAGGTGTTTCCGCTTCAGGCTGTTCGATCACAGGCTGGGTTACTTCTTCGGTAACATTATCCTCAGATCGTTCTACCAGAGGATGTGCTTCTTCTGGCATGTAATATTTGATGATGAAAAAGAGCGCAACGAAGCCAATGATGATGGCAGCTGACGCCCTCACCCAGGCTGTGCTCCATGAATTGCTGATGTAGTTGACCTTCCCTTTCTCGGTGAGCATACTGCGCAGCTCCTTTTCGCGAGCGATCTCGATCTCTGCGATGATGGCCTGTTGCAATTCTACTTGCTCCGCGAACTCCGGTTCAGTGCGGATCCGGAATTTCACCTTATCAGCCTCTTCTACCTTCAGTTCATCCTTCAGGTAGGCATCGATCAACTCATATGTTTTCTGGTCTACACTCATGGCTAGAAAAAGTCTTCTTTAGAGTAATTGTCCTTGACCATGCTCTGCAATTTCTTGAAGCACTGGTACTTTTTGGACTTCACGGTGTCCGTATTGGCGAACCCCATTTTTTCAGCGATGACCTTATTCTCCAATTGGTCGAAGTAGAAATAGCCGAGCAGTTGGCGGCACTTCTCATCGAGTTGTGCGACCATTTCCCGGATCACCCGGTAGTCGATCTGCTTGGTTCTGGGTTGTACTACCTCCAGGCGTTCCTGAACACCGTCTTCTACAACCGTGAAACGACTCTTTTTCTTGAGTCGCTTGAACCACAGGTTCTTCACGATAGAGATGAGGTAGGTGCTCATTTTCACGGTCAATGTAAAGTCTTTCTTGTTTACATTTTTCCAAATGGCGATCAGGGAGTCCTGCATGATATCGTCGATCTCTTCCTCTGTTCCGCTGTTCTTCATGATGAAGTTTCGGACCATAGTATAATAATCGCGGTACATACTCACCAGCGCCTCCTCGTTTCCCTTTTGCAGTTCTTCTACGAGTTGTGCGTCGGAGTACTTCCTAATCCCAAGCATTTGGTAGACCGTTTATATGGTTTAATCGATAAAAGTAAATGCGTACAAATAATAATAAACTTGAAGCGTTACAAATATCGAAGAAATGATAGAACTTCATTTCGGAATACATTTTGCTATCCACAAACAAGAGAACTAAAAGATTAAACAGACTATGAAAAGGTTACTAGGAATTTTTGCAATTGCAATGCTCGGAGGCGTAGTCGCACTGGGCATCAACAACTATTTCTTCACTTCATCTTCTGAACCTCAGAGCATTGAGGAAAAGCAACAGGTGCGATTCACGAATCAGGAATTGATCGAAAGTGCTCAATCCGACTTCGTGGAAGTGGCATCAAGGGCTACGCCTACTGTTGTACACATTAAAACCACTGTGGAAACTGCTTCCAACCAGGGAGAGTTCTTCGACCCGTTCGGATTCTTTGAAAGTCCGAATTACAACATGCCTCGACAAGGTTCAGGTTCAGGTGTCCTGATCACGGGAGATGGATACATTGCTACCAATAACCACGTGATCGAAGGCGCCGGAAAGATCGAAGTCATCCTCAACGACAAGCGATCATACGATGCTGAATTGATCGGCCGTGATCCGGAAACTGATCTCGCACTTCTCAAGATCGAAGAAAAAGAGCTACCATTCCTAAGTTTCGGGAATTCAGATGATCTGAACATCGGTGAGTGGGTTATCGCTGTTGGGAATCCATTCAACCTTACGTCAACAGTAACTGCCGGGATTGTCAGTGCTAAAGGGCGGAACATCAACCTGCTGCGACAAAATGGCGGAGAATATGCCATTGAGAATTTCATTCAAACAGATGCCGCAGTGAACCCGGGCAACTCCGGAGGCGCTTTGGTAAATACAACAGGGGAATTGATCGGGATCAATACGGCGATCGCTTCAAGGACCGGCTCTTATGCAGGATACTCATTTGCCGTTCCGGTGAACCTCGCCAAGAAGATCCTCGACGACCTGTTGAAATACGGGGAGGTGAAACGCGCTATCCTGGGAGTTCGCATTCAGGACATTACCGCTGAATTAGCGGATGAACTCGGCTTGAAAGAGATCGAAGGTGTGTACATCCCGGATGTGGTCGAAGACGGAGCGGCTGACGAGGCCGGTATCAAAAAAGGTGATATCATCCTGAGCATCGATGAGCACGAAGTGAACAAGGCCAGCGAACTGCAGGAAGAGATCAGTAAATACTACCCGGGCGACAAGGTAACGGTCAAACTCAATCGTGACGAAAAGACCATTGAAAAAACCGTTCAACTGAAGTCAAAAGATGGTAGCACCAAGATCGTGACTGAAGTCAACCGCGAAGAGAAAAAGGCACTTGGTGGAGTATTCGAGAATCTCAGTCGCGACGAAAAACTGGAATTGAAAGTCCGAAACGGAGTACGCTTGGCTGAAGTGAACAAAGGTCCATTCCGCGATAAAGGAATTCCGGAAGGTTTTGTCATCACGCATATCGATAAGAATCGCGTGTACACGACCAGCGATGTAGTGAAAGCTCTGGAAAGTAAAAAAGGAACTGTCCTCATCGAAGGAGTGATGTCGAATGGCGAAGAAGAAGCCTTTGCATTGCGCATCGATGAAGACTGATAATACTTGGTTTTAGGTTACTTGTGAATACGAGAGGCCGTTCCGAAAGGAGCGGCCTTTTTCTTTGTCTATCGACATTTGAACTCGGTGCTTTTCATAACTTTGACTCAAACGGATCTCGAATGACCAAACTCAAATTTTGTGGGGCTGCGCAAACAGTAACCGGCAGTTGTCATCTTCTCATTCTCGATGACGGTACGCGCATATTGATGGACTGTGGCCTCTACCAGGGCCGGGAAGAAAAATATGAGGACTTCAATCGCCAGTGGGCATTTGAACCGGACGAGATCGATTACCTCATACTCAGCCATGCCCATATCGATCATAGCGGCAGGATCCCGAAGTTGGTCAAGGATGGTTTCGATGGTGATATCATTTGTACGAGTGCTACCCGTGACCTTGCATCCATCATGTTGATGGACTCTGCCTACATCCAGGAAAAGGATGTGGAATATATCAACCGACGACGAGATCGACTTGGACTGCCTGCAGTGGATCCACTTTACACCATTATGGACGCCAAGCGCTGTATGGACAACTTTGTAGGGATCGGTTACAACCGCTGGTTCACGGTCAAAGATGGTGTGCAAGTGCTCTTCAAAGACAATGGCCACATTTTGGGTAGTGCAAGCGTGACATTGAAGATCACCATGGAAGGTGGTTATGACAAATACATCGGCTTTACCGGTGACATCGGTCGACCCAAAAGACCCATACTTCGTGACCCTCAACCGATGCCCAATGTCGATTACCTCATTTGCGAATCAACCTATGGTGGGCGCAAGCATGACGGTGCACCGGACAACAAAGAAGAACTTCTGAAGGTCATTGAGGAAGCTTGTGTACAGCGGAGAGGTAAGCTGATCATTCCTGCCTTCAGTGTAGGAAGAACTCAGGAGATCGTTTACATGATGGATCAACTGGAAACGGAAGGAAAGCTGCCCTCTATCCCTGTATTTGTGGATTCGCCTCTTGCCATCAATGCTACGGACATCTTCACCATGCATCCGGAGTGTTTCGATGAGGACATTTTACAATACATGCAGGATGATCCTAACCCGTTTGGGTTTAATAACTTGAAGTACACCCGAAGCGTAGAGCATAGCAAGTACATCAACTCGGTCAAAGGACCGGCTGTGATCATTTCTGCCTCCGGTATGATGAGCGCCGGGCGTGTAAAGCATCATTTGAATAACCATATTGAGGATCCCTCAACCACGGTCCTGATCGTGGGATATTGCTCTCCCGGAACATTGGGATGGCAGCTTCGCGAACGCGAATCCGAAGTGCGCATCTTCGGTGAATACAAAAAGGTGAATTGTCAGATCAGGATATTGGATTCCTTCAGCGCCCATGGAGATCAGCAGGAAATGCTTGACTTCCTGGCTCAACAGAACAGGAGCAAACTCAAACGTATATTCCTGGTGCACGGGGAAATGGAGCGTCAACTGGCGTTTAAGGATGCGTTGTTGAGCAACAAATTTCAGGATGTGGAGATCCCTCATTTGCAACAGAGCTACCAACTCAATTTATGAGCTTTACAGATTTGAACATTCTTCATTGGACCACTCAATTAGAATGGTGGTGGTACGTGATACTCTTTCTGGGGGTGATCTTCGTGCGTGATGTATTCTTCAATAGAAAACATGCTATCACCCACAACTACCCTATTGTGGGGCATATCCGCTATATGCTGGAGACCATCGGGCCCGAGCTCCGACAATATATCGTAGCGAACAATAGGGAAGAGCTGCCCTTCAACAGGAGCGAACGAAGCTGGATCTACTCGAGCTCGAAAAAAGAGAACAACTACCAGGGCTTTGGAACGGATCAGGACATCCATGAACCGAATTACCATTTCATCAAGCCAAGCCTCTTTCCGTACATCATGACTGATGACCACCCGAACATGAAGAACCGGGACCTGCTACCTTGTGCCAAAGTGATCGGTGAGTTCAACCAGCGAAAACGACCTTACCGACCCAGATCGATCATCAATATTGCAGCGATGAGCTACGGCTCGCTCTCATCCAAGGCGATCGAATCCCTGAACAAGGGAGCGCTGAAAGCGGGTTGTTACCACAATACTGGTGAAGGTGGACTGAGCCCGTATCACAGCAATGGAGCCGATGTCATGTTCCAGTTCGGAACAGGTTATTTCGGAGTACGGGACCGCGAAGGCAACTTTTCCATGGACATTCTCGAAAAATTAGTTGAGAATAATTCCTTCGTACGTGGCATCGAGATCAAACTTTCACAAGGTGCCAAGCCGGGAAAAGGAGGAGTACTACCTGCACACAAGATCTCTACCGAGATCGCCAAGATCCGGGGTGTCGAAAAAGGGAAAGATGTGATATCCCCTTCATTTCATACAGCTTTTGACGGAGTCGATGGTTTGCTGGATTTCATTGAGGAGATCGCCGAACGCACAGGACTTCCTGTTGGGATCAAATCTGCTGTTGGAAGAACCGAACAATGGGAGTATCTGGCGACGAAAATGAAAGAACGAGGCAAAGGTCCGGACTTCATCACCATTGACGGTGGTGAAGGAGGTACAGGGGCCGCCCCTCCGAGTTTTGCAGATCATGTCAGCTTGCCATTCTTCTACGCATTCAGTACCGTGTACAATATATTCCTCAAGGCAGGTTTGACAGACAGGATCGTGTTCATCGCTTCTGGAAAACTGGGTTTACCGGATCAGGCTGCGAAAGCATTTGCCATGGGCACAGACCTTATCAATGTGGCTCGCGAAGCCATGATGTCGATTGGATGTATTCAAGCGCAGGTTTGCCATACCAATCGATGTCCATCCGGCGTCGCCACTCAAAACCGCTGGCTCATGAATGGAATTGATGTCCCTCTGAAGTCGGACCGCTTTGCCAACTACGCGAAAGCCTTCCGCAAAGAACTACTTGAAGTCACTATGTCGTCGGGATACGAGCACTCATGCATGTACACGATGCATGATATAGAAGTGAGTATGGGAGACAGTAATTATACCAAGACATTGCGCGACTGTTTCGGATATGAAAAGAAACCCGTACATTTCCATGGAATGAAGGAACTGATAGACAGTCCGTATTTAGGAAACCAAGATGGAGGAGCTTAAGAACAACAAGAATGTATTGAACAGAGGTAGCTGGATCATCCTTTGGCGATCGGTCACCGTGATCATTTTGGCAGCTGCTGCGGGAGGGTATATCGTCTACGAGAAATGGCTCGAATACTTACCAGTGTTGATCGGATTCGCTTCTATTTGTCTGATCATGTTCCTGATCTCATTGCGAAGCGTGGCAGTATGGAAATCGCGGCATTTGATACTCGCTGAAAACCCGAAAGAGGTTTGGGAAAAAGCACGTCTCTCCTTCTTGCGTACTTCTATCATGGAAGCGATGACACTTTGGAAATTTGGCGAACGCCGTGAATTCCATCGTCAATACGACGAGCGGATCAATGAGATGCGCGCGCTAATGAAGGAGCGAGGTGAGGAATTGTATGCAGAGAAGGATGAACTTCACGTGCACAAGGCCTTTGGAGCTTCTGTTGTGATCATGGTTCTGCTCCTGATCCTTCTCCTGGGCTCGCTGTTATGGTTCCGATATAGAGACGACGTCACAGAGCGCATTCTCTCGGCGGTCATCTTTATTGTGGCGATCGTCCTACTTGTGATTCAGGTCCAGGTTGTCCTGAAAAGAAATAAAGACGTTATCAGGATCAACAAGCACGGGTTAAAGTTCAAGGCCGGATTTGTGCCCTGGTCTGAGGTTACTTATATCGATGTAGAAGCCGGCAAGAATCTGGTTTACCAGCAGCGTGGGCATGATGAGGAAAGAGTGGATCTGAGCAGTTTAAGTCGGACCCCACATGAGATCGACGAAGCAATCATGTATTTCAGGAATTTACTTCATGAGGCTCCTGCAAATGACGATGAAAGCTCAGAGCCTCAGAATTAATGAGCTCCTTCTGTTTCGTCAATTGATTCGGGCAAATAAAAATGCCTCACGGCCACGATCACGGCCATGAATCCCCACATCGGTACGGCGATCTTGTCGAAGTCGCTGTAGTTGTTCAGGAATCCATGCGTAAAATAAGTGATGAGTCCGAGCAGCGCACCAAGCACGAGATACTTGTACCTCCGATCCCTGCATCGATAGTAGGAATCAAATCCCAGGTAGACGGTGTACAACACCATGATCAGAAAGAAAATCCCACTCAGTAATCCGGATTCTGCCAAAGGCCTGAGGTATTCGCTATGGACATTCCCCAGATCTCCGGAATGTGTGCTGATGATCGACATCTCATTGGATATCTGATACGGCGCATACTGATAGGTATACGTACCCGGACCAAACCCAAGAACCGGCTTATCAAGGAACATTCGATGCGCACAACTCCATCGATTTAGGCGTTCAAGGTTCGACGGATCAGTACTTACATTCGAAAAGGACTGAACATGTTCTTCGATGTCGTCATCACTGTCTTGCTTATTTCGTGAGAGCTCCTCCCAGATCGTCTGTTGAAAGGTGAGAAAGCCGGCAATGACTGTCGCGCAGACAATGGCCACAGTGCGGAATTTGACCTTGAGCAGTAAAAGTCCCCACACGAATAATGCAGCTACAAGGCTGAGCCAACTGGCTCTGGTAAATGAAAATATCACCCCAACGATCACAATTGCGGCCAATCCCAAAGCCATCATCACTCCAAACCAATTCAGGCGCATCCTTTTACCGTATAAACCAAAGACAAGCATCGGTGGGATCACAAAAGAGATCGCAGCAGCATACATGCCGTGATCCGGTAAGAATGGTCGCATTGCTGTGTCGGAGTACAAGCGTGTAAATGACTCAGCAGCATGATTCTTCAAGGTATAAAGCGTGAGTATCGTGGTGGCAATACTGAAACACCATATGAAGATCATCATGACATCTTTCTTTTTGAAGAAGTGAGACAAACCCAGGTAGAACACGAGTATGAACCACGCTCTTGCCAAAGTATACTTGGCGCTGACCAATGGCATGGTAGAGCTGACGCTCGTGATGATCATCCAAAGGAGGTCGAGCCCTATGATGATAGTGAGTGGTTCTTTCAGTACTCGGCGGTCGAATCTTCCTCCGGCGAACAACTGAAAAATGATGCCAATGAAGAGGAAGAAAATAACCGGTTCTGTCGGTATACTCATACCAATACCTCCACCAATATCCTTGACAGGTATACTCAACGGAGTGGCAAATGCCAAAAAGTAGAATAGGTACTTGGTGCGGTAGAAAAGAAGGTAAAATACAATAGGGATCGCGGGTAAGACGAGTATGTAATAAAACTCAAATACAAATGAGACCACGCAAGCGGCTATGAACAAAAAGCCGATGGCGTAAAACCATTTGAGATCCCGCGTAGCGATCATTACGCTGCCTTAGTTCTGCGCGATTGTTCGATGACGAGTAAGACCACAGCAGCAAGGACAAATGTTGCCATCATGGTAAGAAGCACGATGAGTTTTCGTACCGGATAGACCTTCTTCTCCCCTGCAGTGGCATTTGTCAGAACGAATTTGTGCGGAAGAGTCTTCTCAATATCCACTTTCGCCTTGTTGTAGCGTTTGCGGAGCTGACTCAATTCCTCCAGCTCGAGGATCAGTGTCTCATACAAATTGGTGTATTCACTGGCATACTTTGCAAGCGTATCGCGCTGATCCTCCAATTGTCTGATCCTGTCCAGCTTTCCTCCTGAAGAATACAATTTGTACAACCCGTCTGAAATTGTCGCTGCCTGTTCGTCAACGTTAATAATCCCTTTCGCTCCAAGCTCACGAAGTCGTGTTTTCAGATTCCAAACGTAGCTTTCTTTCTTCTTGAATTCCTCTTCAATGATGGCAAATGCCTCTTGAGCTACTTGCTGTTGCACTTCCGTTTTGACAGAGTCATAGACCGCGGCAATGCCATTGGCAATGTCTGCTGCCATTTGCGGGTCCTCGTCCATCACAGATATAGAGATCGACAAATAACGCGTGCGATCGTAACTGATGTTCTTCTTCATCTCCTTACCCAGTTTGGTGTAAGGATATTTCCCGTTGGGATCGATCTCGTAATGCTCCATCAGGTTGTAATTCCTGATGATGCGGTTGGTAAGTTTGTCGGACTTCAGGATCTGCAGAGCGTTCTCTGCTTCTTCTTCCTCTCCGAATGCAAGCACGTCAGCCTCTCGTTTATTGAGGTCTGTGAACATGGCATTACCAATAGAGTTGATCGTAGTGGGATAAAAGATCACCTCCGATCGATACTTTGGTGGGATGAATTGTGGACCTGAGAATATCGCTGCGGCGATACCGGCTACCAAACAAATGACGATCAGGTGCTTCCTCCATCGATAGATGAATTGCAGGATGTCCTGAAAATTAAAAGTCAATGACGTTGACTCTTCACTCTTCATACGCTTATTCTAAAAGGTTGCAAAAATACTACATCAACCCCTTGAACCGTCGCTTTTACTGCTGAACAGACCAAGGAGATCTTTGCTGATCAAGCGGAAAGCCAATGCGGCAAACAGACTTCCTATGACCAGGATTGCAATATGAACGGGAGAATTGTCAAGAAATTGTAAGGTGCCGAAAGCAAGTAGCCATACCGTCACCACGAATCCTGCCCAACGAAGCCACTCAGCATTGGACGGTAAGGCCTCAAGCCTGCGCTGTGCGTTGAATAAACAGCCCATAGCGAACAAAGATTGCGTGAACAACGTAGCCCAGGCAGCTCCTAAAATTCCATGTTTCGGAATAAGATATAGATTCAAGAGCAGATTGATGATCACCGATAGTCCGGCCAGCATGTTCAAAAATCGGAGGCTCCTGTTCGCTGTCAATAAGGTGCCGTAAATGTAAACTACACTGATCGGCAGGAAACAGGCTAAAAGCACCGAAAACGCCTCTGCAGTTTCGAGATCCGCCTTGGCAGGGTACATCAGATACATGATCTCCGGTCCATATATTACGCCCAGACAAACCAGAACGATCGATGGCAAGACCAGCACGCGCATTCCCATGGAGCTCAGTTTGCGGATCTGGGTATGATCCTTCAAGCGAGCACTGAACATCGGGAGTAATATTCCCGACAACAGTACCGCGACCATATTCAGGGCATCGAGTAAACGATAGCCCATTGCATAACGGTCTGCTTGTCCGTCTCCAAGCATGTCCTTGATCATGACCGCATCGATCCGCGTGTAAAGCGACATGAGCGCCGCGAGTAATGCAAATGGTATGGTCTTTCGAAGTAGCTCCTTAATAAACGAGATCTGGAATTTCGAGCGTTCTGAAGCCTCAGTGCGAAGTCTAATATTCACAGCTAGTAACCCAATGAAACTCACACCGACTCCGACCACTTGTATGTACACGAACCGCTCGATCGTGAGCCAATCGGTCCACGCCGGAACCACTAACAATGCTCCGCACAGAACGATCACAATGCTCCGGTCCAACACGGCGAAAATGCCATCCAGCTTAAATCGCTCGTGTGCAGCGATGTTCGTCCGCAAGTAGGTGTTGAATGAAATAATGATCTGCATGAGCGCCAAAGGCAACATGACATGGAGATCTTCCGTCCCAAAACCCAACGCAAAGAAGGTCGCGAACATCACGCCCAGATAAAGCACGGAGAAGAGGAGCTTGGCCTTCAGGATCCCATAAAAGTTCTTATAGAAAAAGCTCCGGTCTCGAGCCACTTCCCGACTATTCATGTTATTGATACCAAGATCCAACAGGATGATGAATAAGATACTGAATGCGAGCAAGCTGAAGTACCGTCCGTAGGATTCAGGAGGTAATAGGTTTTGAACCGCTCTATCTATGGCGAGGATCCAAAGTGCTTTGACCAGAATGTTGATGACCTGAACGAACAGTACATCGCTGTAGAATTTCTTGCCGGACATTCCCGGTCGAAGTTACTCGTTTTTAAGGATGTTGGTCATGAATTCCTCATCCTCCATTCGGGAATCCCAACCATTCTCGATGATCTTCTTCACCAGTCGCGTATTCTCCGCTCCATGCTCCAGCGCCTCACGATATGGCATATTTGTAAAGGTGGTCATCTCGTATTGAGATTTGAACAATTGAGGATAACGCTCGCAAAGCTCGTGTTCCACTTCCTTCTGCTTTAAGAAATCAGCGTCACCAACCAGATCTCTCATCTCTATGAAGTTCTGTAATGCCAGGTCCGCGATGGCGTCCGCGTTGGTCTTGCGACGTTTTTGGTATTCGTCCATCGCCTTGTCCCAGTCGGGCAAGAATTCGTCCAAACACTCGTCCAACACCACGCAATCCTCAAACGCACAATTCATTCCTTGTCCGTAGAAAGGTACCACTGCATGGCACGCGTCACCGATCAAAGCGGCTTTGCCCCGCACCCAGGGATAACAGCGGACGGTAACCAGGCTTCCGGTCGGATTCTCAAAGAAGTCTTCCACCAGTGTAGGCATGAGTGGTACTGCATCCGCAAAATGTGTGTTGAAGAATTTTATGACATCTTCCGCTTCAGTCAGAGTATCGAAGCTATTCTCTCCTTCGAAGGGAAAGAACAATGTACAAGTGAAGGTCTTATCAGGATTGGGCAAAGCGATGAGCATATATTCTCCGCGAGGCCATATGTGCAGACAATTCGGATCAAGGGCGAACTCCCCATCAGCTGTAGGTGTGATCGTCAGCTCCTTGTATCCATGATCCAGGTAGTCCTGTGAATAGTCAAATCGTCCTGTCTTCATCATGCGTATTCTCACTGCTGAGAATGCCCCATCACCTCCAATGATCCAGTCCGCTGAAACGGTATTTTCTGCTCCTGACTCATCCTCGAATGTTGCCTCCCCCTTGTCGAGATCGACGTCCAGGCATTTCTGATTAAAGTACAGGTGTACATCAGGATTCTCATCAGCCAATTCCAACAGATGTTGATTCAAACCACCACGAGAGACAGAGTTTATATGCTGTCCTTCTTTCCCGTATGGTTGGTACGACAAATTCCCTTGCTCGTCGTGCATCATTCGACCTTTCATCGGGATGGCATTTGCGAGTACGGCATCTTTCAGTCCGGCTCTCTCCAAGGCTCTGATACCTCGAGTTGATAATGCCAGGTTGATTGATTTTCCGGCACTGATATCTTCCCTCCGCATATCGGGGCGTCGCTCATATACGTGGACTTCACATCCTCTTTTGGCCATATACACGGCCATTAATGAACCTGCGAGTCCTCCTCCTGCTATGATGATCTTCGGTTTTGACATGAATTTCTGCTTTGCGACAAATGTATGTTATCCAATGTGTTTCGGAGAAATCAACGCATAAGACTTATATCAGTTTGGGTGTCCCGCCAAAGGCGGGCAAGCGGGTGTCTGGAATCGGACCGTAAACTGGGCGTAGTCTTCAGCAAAGGCAGTGAGCGGTGACTACGTCCTTTTACAGCGACCATATACAGCCACGCGATTAATCGCTTGGCTACAAGCGTCCGTGCCATGCAATTTCTCAATTCTCATTACGTTTGACATACATGAGGAACATCGTCCCTACCTTGTTGGCCATCATTTTCATCACCAGCTCCGGATTCTCTAACCGGCAATGGCGAAAATTCTACAAGACACTTCGAAAGACATACGGGCTGGAGTATATACCGAATGATACGGTACATCTGGGTACCTGGATCCCGGATGCTGCACCCAAAATGATGGGTGGTTATTACATGGGATCAGGAGAAGTGAGCAACAAGGAGTATCGAGTCTTTCTGAACGATCTCAGAGCCAATGGAGACCTCGATGGCTACCGTCGCTACTACCCGGACACAACGGGATGGGATTATAAGAATTGTATGTGTGAACCGATGAAGGTCCATTATTTCTACCATCCTGCCTATGATGACTATCCGGTCGTGAACGTAGATCCTGAAGGTGCAAAAGCCTATTGTGATTGGCTTGAAAAAAAGATCGATGCAGAATTTGAGAACGTCTCTGTTTCGGCGCGATTGCCGAAACGAGAAGAATGGATCGCTGCAGCAAACGGAGGTAGAAACTTCAACTACCCTTCCGGACCATTCTTGCGAAATAGTAGAGGTTGTTTCCTGTACAATTTTAAAACGGTCGGAGAAGAGAATATTCGGTTTGATGACGCATCCGGGAAAAGGGAGATCGTTGGACACAGCGCCTATTATGGAAATGACGGAGGATTCTTCACCGTCACTGTGAATTCCTACTTCCCTAATTCGTATGGCCTGTACAATGTGTCCGGTAATGTTGCAGAACTCCTGGCCGATGGTCGCGTTGCTGGAGGTAGCTGGGATTCCTATGGGTTTGATATTCGCATAGGAAGCATTCAGGATTTTACCGAACCGAGTCCGACAATTGGGTTCCGGGTTATGGTGGAATACAAGGAGAAATGACGAATTGAAAGTGATCATTTTAGTAGCTACGCGATTAATCGCGTAGCTACACACCTGTATCAGACTCACCTCCCTTATCTTCGGAGCTTTCAACCAATGAAAGCAGTCACACGCACAAAATACGGAGGTCCGGAAGTCCTTGAAGTTCGGGACATGCCGCAGCCTGAGCCCAAGGATGATGAAATACTTGTTCGGGTGCATGCCACCACTGTCAACCGAACGGATTGTGGCATTCTAACTGCAACACCATTTCCCATTCGTTTTTTCACCGGACTGTTCAAACCTAAGTCGCTCGTCCCAGGTACTGATTTCGCTGGTGTTGTTGTAGCTATTGGGGAAAAAGTCACGAATTTTAGAACAGGTGATCGAGTATGGGGATTGAATGACGAAGGTCTCGCTTCCCATGCCGAATATCTGGTCATCAAGGAGGATGCCGCCGTTATTCCTATCCCTGAAAACATTGACTTTGAAGAGGCTGTGGCTTGTGCCGAAGGTGGGCACTACGCGTTCAACTTCTTGAACAAGGTAAAACTCGTAGAAGGCTCCGAAGTCCTGGTGAATGGCGCTACCGGAGCAATAGGTTCTTCCGCACTGCAGCAACTCAAGAGCAGGAACATATACATCACAGCAGTAGGCAATACCAAAAACTTGAAACTACTTGAGCAACTTGGTGCTGATAAGGTTCTTAACTACGAGGAAGTGGACTTCACTGAAGCGGATGACGAGCAATACGATTTCATTTTCGACGCCGTTGGTAAAAGCTCCTACAGCAAGTGTAAGAAGCTCCTGAAGCGGAATGGGATATACATATCCTCAGAGCTCGGTCCCAGTGCCGAAAACCTGTATCTCCCGTTAATTACGAAAATCCGTGGAGGTAAACGGGTGATATTTCCGATCCCTATTGACCGCAAACGAAGTCTGCTTCATTTAAAGGAGCTCTTCGAAAACGGATACCTTCAAGCTGTGATTGATCGGAAATACAGTGTGGAAGAAATTCAAGACGCATATCGCTATGTGCTGAAAGGTCAAAAGACAGGCAGTGTGCTTATCGTATTCTCTTCTGACGACTGATCATCATCCGTGAAAAACCATAACGAACATAAGATACTTATTGACACATGGCACCGCTGGGGGAGTCTGTTCATAATACTGGTAGGGTTTCTCCTTCACTACCTCTATGACTGGTCGGGCAGATCAACCCTAGTTGCTATTTTGGCTCCGGTCAATGAAAGTGTCTGGGAACATTTAAAGCTCGGGACTTGGGCTACCGTACTGCTCATTTTACTGGAGTACCCGGCTCTGAGGAAATCAACGAATGGTTATTTCATTGCTAAGCTCGCCAGTATCCTCACGTTGAATCTTTTGATCCTGACCATCTTCTACAGCTATCAACTCTTTGTTGATCGCAGCATACTCTTACTGGATATAGGATCCTTCATATTTGGAGTCTTGTTGGGCCAGTACGTTTCGCGTTCTGTAATGATCGCGACGCGAAGCAAAGGTTGGAACTACTTGGGCTCTGCTGGCCTGATGCTCATTCTCGTCATTTTTTCTCTCTTCACGTTTCACCCCCCTCAGGAGACCATTTTCCAAGATGGTAATTCAGGCACATTTGGCATCCCTGAATAGATCCGAAAGTCCTTAACCAATAGAGAAGTACTATTGACAATATAATCATAATCTATTTGACTTATGATGACTTATGTTGAATCTTCGTAAAAAAATATTCAACATGGACAGACTGAAATACCTAGTAGTACTATCCTTCCTTTTTTCGTCGCTCATAGGTTGCGGACCGAAACAACAGGAAGAAACAGCTGAAGGACATGAACACAGCGCCGGTTGCCCAATGGGATTCGGTGATGGTGGTTCCAGTGGACTGAACGTCACCTCAGCGGGAATGACCAATCGAGACTGGTGGCCAAACCAGATCGACCTTAGTGTATTGCGTCAGAACTCTGACAAATCCGATCCATTGGAAGCTGACTTCAACTATCGCAAGGCATTCAAAACCCTTGACTACGATGCTTTGAAGAAAGACATCGAAGAAGTGATGACCACGTCTCAGGATTGGTGGCCTGCCGACTGGGGCAATTATGGCGGACTCTTCATCCGTATGGCATGGCACAGCGCGGGAACGTATCGTACCGGAGACGGTCGAGGTGGTTCCAGGGAAGGGCAACAGCGCTTTGCGCCGTTGAATAGTTGGCCTGATAACGCCAACCTCGACAAAGCACGTCGCTTACTATGGCCAATCAAAAAGAAATATGGCCAAAAGATCTCATGGGCCGACCTCATGATCCTCGCAGGAAACGTAGCTCTGGAGTCCATGGGATTCGAAACTGCCGGATTCTCTGCCGGCCGTGTAGACATCTGGGAACCTGCCAGCAATGTATACTGGGGTAAAGAGTCGAAATGGCTCGACGACAAGCGTTACAGCGAAGAAGGTCGCGATCTCGAAGATCCTTTGGCAGCTGTACAAATGGGACTTATCTACGTGAATCCGGAAGGACCGAACGGTAATCCGGATCCGGTTGCAGCGGCCAAAGATATCCGCGAGACTTTCGGACGTATGGGTATGAACGACGAAGAGACCGTAGCTCTTATTGCAGGTGGTCACACACTCGGTAAAACACACGGAGCAGGACCTGCATCGCACGTAGGACCAGAACCGGAAGCCGCAGGGATCGAAGAACAAGGATTTGGCTGGAAAAGTGATTATGAATCCGGTAAAGGGAAAGATGCAATTACTTCTGGTCTGGAAGTGATCTGGACTCCAACGCCTACTCAATGGAACCATGGATTCTTCAATATGCTCCTTAACAATGAGTGGGAGCTAACTAAGAGTCCTGCAGGAGCTCACCAATGGGTTGCCAAAGATGCTGCGGAGATCTTCCCGGACGCATTTGATTCTACCAAGAAACACAAGCCAACCATGCTTACCACGGACCTTTCATTGCGTTTTGATCCCGAATACGAAAAGATCTCTCGTCGTTTCCTGGACAATCCGGAAGAATTCGACCAGGCGTTCGCACGTGCGTGGTTCAAACTCACTCACCGCGACATGGGTCCAAGTTCCTCTTACCTCGGACCTGAAGTGCCGGAAGAAGAATACAGCTGGCAAGATCCAATTCCTGCACGCGATCATGATCTGATCACAGCAGGTGATATTGCCACGCTCAAAGGACAGATTCTGAATTCAGGACTTACTACCAGCGAACTGGTAACTACTGCTTGGGCATCTGCATCCACCTACCGTGGTTCAGATCGTCGAGGAGGAGCAAATGGTGCTCATATCAGACTGGAGCCTCAACGCAGCTGGGAATCCAATAATCCGGAGCAACTGAATAAGGTGCTCGGAAAATTGGAGGAGATCCAGAGCGCATTCAACGCGAGTGCAGGAAGCAAGAAAGTCTCTATGGCTGACCTCATCGTTCTGGGTGGTTGTGCGGCTGTGGAAGACGCAGCGAAAAAAGCTGGTTATAACCTAACTGTTCCCTTTACTCCGGGAAGAATGGACGCTCTACAGGAACAAACAGATGTAGAAGGCATGGCCGTTCTCGAGCCGATGGCTGACGGTTTCCGCAACTACAAGAAAACGAACTACACTTTCTCCACGGAAGAACTGCTCGTTGATAAAGCTCAGCTACTTACCCTCACTGCTCCGGAAATGACCGTAATGGTGGGTGGAATGAGAGCTCTGGGTGCGAACTACGACGGTTCTGCACACGGTATCTTCACCTCAAATCCTGGTACTCTTACCAACGATTTCTTCGCCAATCTGCTTACGATGGACAACGAGTGGAAAGCCACAGACGACAGCAAAGAAGTGTTCGAAGGTAAAGATCGCACGAGCGGCGAGGTAAAATACACCGCTACACGCGCTGATCTGATCTTCGGCTCGAACTCTGAACTGCGCGCACTTGCGGAAGTATATGCAAGTGATGATGCTAAAGAGAAATTCGTGAACGATTTCGTAGCGGCATGGAACAAAGTCATGATGCTCGATCGTTTCGATCTGTGGGAGAGATAATCGAATCTTTGATATACAAAAAAGCCCATCAATCGATGGGCTTTTTTTATTGGTACGGCAGAGATCAATAACAATATTCCCCAGCCTCGATCAACCGCTTTGCGATCTGTTTTCTCAGGGCGATCGTATTGTAGGGGTCTGTCTTCGTAAATCTCTTCACTCCGATCAACATCATGCGAAGCTCATCACCTTCGGCAAAACCGCATACCGCATGTTTACCTGCCATGTGAACGCGTTCCATGGCGTCGGACAAATAACAACGCGTCAATTCCAACTGTGCTTCGGCTGCTTCCTCGCCTTTCATCGCGATCAATTTCTCTGTTCGGAGTACGGCTGATTCCATAGTGAATACGAAGAGCGCCATATCCGCGATGTTCATCAGGATCTCCTGTTGCTTTTCCAACTCCATCATGAACTTCTGCGCGGCAGCTCCTGCGACCATCAGGATGGCCTTTTTTGCATTGGCCACGTATTTCTTCTCTGCTGCTAGCGGATGTGAATCATCGTCATCTCCAAAGTCGGGAATGGACATGAGCTCTTCCTGAATTTGCATAGCGGGACCCATCAGATCCAATTCGCCTTTGAGAGCCTTCTTAAGGACCTGACCCACCGCCAACATACGGTTGATCTCATTGGTTCCTTCAAAGATCCTGTTGATCCGTGAATCACGGTAGTACCGGGCCACAGGGTATTCCTCGGAGTAACCTGTTCCCCCAAATACTTGTACCGCTTCGTCAACCACATAATCGAGCACCTCAGAACCCAATACCTTGAGCAGGGCACATTCGACGTTGAATTCTTCGGCGGCCTTGAGTTTGGCTTCTTCAGGTGCCATACCCTGGTCTTTAAGTGCAGTGATCTGATCGCGGATAAGGTCTGCCACTCGATATGTTGCCGATTCGCAAGCAAATGTCCGTACGGCCATTTCAGCCAGCTTGTGTTGGATGGCTCCAAAACTGGAGATCGGCACACCGAACTGCTTGCGCTCATTGGCATACTGCACAGCTACTTCCGTCACTTGCTTACTCCCTCCCATTACCATTGCTCCCAATTTGAAGCGACCGATGTTCAAAACGTTGAAGGCGATCTTATGCCCTTTGCCTACTTCACCCAGCAAATTCGTTCGAGGAATTCGCACATTTTCGAGGAAGACCTGACGGGTGGAGGATCCTTTGATCCCAAGCTTTACTTCCTCATCGCCAAGGGTCAGACCCGGTGTCCCACGCTCCACAATGAAGCCGGTGAAATGCTCTCCATCCACTTTCGCGAACACAATAAAGAGATCCGCAAAACCGGCATTGGTGATCCACATTTTTTGTCCATTCAGGACGTACTCATCTCCGTCCAGAACAGCTTTGGTCTTGGCTGCGAGCGCGTCGGAACCGCTATCGGGTTCTGTCAGACAATAGGAAGCCTTCAATTCGCCACTCGCAAGTCGCGGTAGGTATTTCTGTTTCTGTTCCTCCGTACCGAAATACAGGATCGGAAGCGTGCCGATTCCCGTATGAGCTGCCACGGCTACACCAAACGACAAACTCTTGCCCTGTATAAACTCCAGTTCAGTCTTTGACGCTGT
>VMDK01000050.1 GCA_008080835.1 Sphingobacteriia bacterium
TGTTAAGCGAGGTAGTAAGTACTGACTTTGGGCCAGTTCCACCTGCGTCTTCGCACGAGTGGTTCGCGCATTTCGCGCAAAGATGTCGAGGATGAGTGTCGACCGATCTATGATGCGGCAGTTGAGCAGCTTTTCGAGGTTCCGGATCTGAGATGCGCTCAGTTCGTCGTCGAAGATCGCAATGTTGATATCGTGAGACTCAATGTAATTCGCGATCTCGTTCAACTTTCCCGATCCCACATAGGTCGTCGGATTAGGCATGGTTAGCCGCTGTACGAAGTGCTTGTCGACTTCCGCACCGGCGGTTGTGGCGAGAAAAGCCAGCTCGTCCAGATAGGCGAGTGTCTTCTCACGCTCTTGCTTTTGCGGTTCGATCGCCACGAGCACCGCTCGCTCCACTATGACCTCATTCTTTACCTGAAACACTGCTGTGGTTTGAGTTTGCAATATTCTTGAATAATCTTTGTTAATACCCTAGGTTTTAGGTTTTTTCGGCAATTCATGATCCGCTATTTACTCATTCTGTTCATTCTGTTACCGACTGTTCGCTCCGGCGCGCAGGATATGGAGTGGTCGAATACACGGCGGCTCAAGGGAAGCGCCGTTTTTACCTATGTGATCGGGGAAGGAAGTAATGGGATCTATCTGCTGCGATATCGAAATCGTTTCTTCAGTAGGCAAGTGATCCTGGAGCGTTATCGCGACAAGCTGGGCTATGCATCTTCCCAGTCTATTCGTCTGCGAAAGGCTCGCCTCCTGAGCGCTGAGCTGATCAACGATACGATCTATTTGTTCACGACGCACTATGACAGGAACAATGCCTTTAACGAGCTGAAAGTGCAGGCATTCCGCGAAGACCTTGAACCCATAGGTGAGCAGATTTCGCTCAGCAAGAGTTCTCTTGCAGATTACTACGACAAAGGCGATTTCTCCATGAAGCTCAGTCAGGATCGAAAGAGTTTCCTGGTGGCATTTACGGATAGGGGAGAGGACGATACTCGCATCATCAATCTCGAATCATTCCGGATCGGTACCTGTCGCAAAGAGATCGACCGCGCTCTACAATTGCCGATCAAGTACGACGATTTTACCCTTGCCGATATGAATTTTGACAATGGGTCGGATGCGTTCCTTATGATCGGTCAGGTGCTGAGGTCACCGAAAAAAGCTTTTGAACCATACAAGAACTTCAGTTTGTACCATTTCAGATCTGACGATGTAGAGATCAGCGACTTTGTATTGAATGACAGTAACTTGTTCGTTCAAAGTCCGCGTCTTAACATGAACCGGTGGAAGGATCAGATGGTGGTCACGGGATTCTATTCCAACACCAACCCACGCACATTTATAGGGGTGTATAACTTGTTTTACGATCTGAATGAGGGACAACCATATTTTCAGGTGACACCATTCTCAGCGGAGCTTGTAGAAGCCTTGAAGCCGGGTCAGGATATTGAATCAGGTACGGAATTGCAGGACATTTCCTTCCTCGAGATCATACCGACATCCGAAGGAGGAATGACCCTTGTGACGGAGAACTCTTCCATCAGTTCGGAGGAAGAGGTGATCAATGTGAACGGTATACCTCAGGCTATGTCTCGGAACATCTACAACTATGGCAACATTCTCGTGATGTCCATTGACTCGGCCGGTTCGGCCAAATGGGATCACGTGATCAATAAGAGTCAGAGTTCCATGAACGATGGAGGATACTTCAGCTCAGCCATCGTCGGACATACTCGATCCAATATCTACATCATCTACAACGATCAGATGCGGAACAACGGTGATGTGATGCAATACACGGTGAGCAATCAGGGAAATGTATCCAACAAGATCCTCCTTCGAAGCAACGAGGATTTCATTTCTGTCATACCCGGTGAGGCCCGACAAATAGCTTACAATGAGTTATTATTGCCAACGAACAAAGACAGACATTTCGCTCTGCTTAAACTCATTTATCCGAAGTGATCAGTATAATCCGCAACGGCGGGATGATTTCCATGATACTCGGTGCGATCATCATCGCACTGGTTAAGATCCAATGGTACATTCCCATCTGGACGGAGCCTGCTGCGATCCCTTCGCCGACATTGGGATTCGGTGGACTTGAGCTTCACATTGGATACCGTCTTGCACAGGTGATCTGCCTGTTGCTGATCCTGATTCAGGCTTTCTGGCTGAACAGCTTGGTGAATCGCGAGTCGTACTTCGAACGCTCCAACGATTTCACGATCTGGTTCTACGTCCTGTTCAGTTTGCTCACCTGGCAGCACACGTTCATGCTTGGGCCGTTGATCCTGAACACGATCCTGCTATACATCTTCCATCGCCTCCTATACCTGAACGATGAGACCGTCGCCCAATTTGGGGTGCACCTGGACATAGGTACTGCCTTTGGGATAGCTGTGATGTTCAATCCTGTCATGCTGCTGTTGTTGCCTTTATTCATGCTCGCCATAAACCAGTTTGCACGACTCGATGCGAATCGTTTTCTCATATTCATGCTCGGTGCGGTGATGATCTCCGTATTTGGTCTGAGCATGGTCTATGTTTTCGGTGGGATCGATGTATTACAATGGTTGAGCTCTTCGTTCGATCATCCGGAAGCGGTGTTGTTGCTGTACGTAAGCGATCTTCAAGCGAAAGCAGTTGTTTCAGCGCTCATTGCCTTGTTGATCTTTATCCCGCTTTTGATCAATTCCATGACAAGAAGCCAGATCCATGCCCGGAAGTTCTTCCGTATGACCTGGATACTCATTCTGTTCAGTGTTCCCATGTACCTATTCGAGCCGGGAGTGTTGCCTGCCATACAGTTCATAGCCATTCCGGTTTCGATCAGTTGGGCCGTGATCGCTGTGAACGGACAAAGGCGATGGATCAGTGAATTGGTGTTGCTGTGTGTGCTTTGGGCGTTATTTTTACTGCCACTCAGCTATTTTTGAAAAAAGAGAGCCAATATGGAATTATTGATCGCTCCAATTAAGTTTGTGAAAAGAAACCAGCCATGATAGACGAATCCATAAAATACGTTTTTGAGTTCATGAGAGATGCCATGGACCAGAGCATCAAACACACTCAAAGTGAGTATCAGAAATTGCGTGCCGGTAAAGCTACACCGAATATGCTCGATGGAGTGATGGTCGAGTACTATGGCTCGGATGTGCCTCTGAATCAGGTTTCTACGGTGTCGACACCGGATGCTCGATCACTATGGATACAGCCATTCGAAAAAGGCATCATGCAGGACATTGAGCGTGCGATCATCAATGCGAATCTGGGTTATGCTCCACAGAACGATGGTGAGCGTGTGATCATCAATATCCCTCCGCTGACGGAAGAGCGTCGTAAGAACCTTGTGAAGACTCTCAAGCAAGAAGCGGAACATGGAAAGGTGAGCTTGCGAAATGCTCGTCGCGATGCCATGGAAGAGGTGAAGAAAGCCAAGAAAGATGGACTTTCAGAGGACCTTGCAAAGGATGCAGAAGATGAGATCCAAAAGGTGTTGGAAGAGTACACCACCAAGATCGATCAGCTTACTGCCTCTAAGGAAAAAGAGATCATGACGATCTAGGATCAGCCGATCCCTTCGAGATGTCCTGTCTCATGTCGGACGCTGATCTCGAATCTCCTGTCATCTATTTTATCCAACACATACAAACACAGATTGCTGTGTTCGAAGTCGTCCATGTTCCGGAGCGGGACATTGGTGAGTGTGCAAAGAAACGCTCTCATATACCGTCCATGTGAACAGATAAGGATGCGCTCTTCGTTTTTTTGCTGCAGCAGAATATCCATGGCTGCAAGTTGTCGCTGGTACATCTGTTCGGGGCTTTCCCCTCCGGGGATCTTGCTGTCTAGTCTACCCTCACTCCAATCCGACACGAGTTTCAAATATTCAGCATGTAGTTCCGGTGTAGAGCGGAGTCCTTCGAATTTGCCCCAGTTGATCTCATTCAGTTCAGGGAGAGATCTGTGTTGATATCCGGCTTCGACAAATGGCTGGATGCTCTGATGTGTTCTCCTAAGCTCGGATGTATAGATCGCGTCAAATTGCAGATAGCCGAATTGTTTGTGAAATGCCCGGGCCTGCATGCGTCCTGTTTCATTCAGATCGCTGTCGACTCCAGAGCCCTGGATGATACCCTGATTATTGTAATCCGTTTGACCATGGCGGATTAGATAAATTGTTTTCTTTGTACGCACGGGCATGATCGATAGCAAAAATATAAAGATCGAGGACCTGAACGCGTTCATGGACAACTCGATGTCGAGCTTTCTAGAAATGGAAGTGACCGGATTGGGCGTAGACTTTCTGGAAATGCGCATGCCGGTCCAGTCGAAAACCCACCAACCATTCGGTATACTGAATGGAGGAGCGAGTATGGCTTTGGCCGAGTCGGCAGCCAGTCTGGCCGGTAACCTGGTCGTAGGTCCGGATAATGTTTGCGTAGGACTTGAGATCAACGGAAACCACCTTCGCTCTGAGCGATCGGGATATGTGATCGCCCGAGCCACGCCCATTCATCTTGGAAAGAAAACACAAGTTTGGAACATCGAGATCCGCAATGAGAATGGTGACATGGTGAATATTTCACGAATGACCCTGGCCGTTCTTCCAAAGACCTCTGTATGACCAGCGACCCGATCCAATCCATACCCGGAAACCTCGCAAATTGGGCACTGATCCGCAACGCCGGGGATACGACTATTCAATTTCTCAAGCTGGATTATCCCAAAGAAACCAATGTAGATCCCTTTTCTCTGGAAAGAGCTTTTGTTCTGGGAAATTCTGAAGGCGAATCAAGCGTCTTTGAGATCACAGATCAGCAGGAACACAGTCCGAATTCCGCTGTTCGATCTGAGTCGGACAATATCGCACTTAATGGAAGCTTAGACTGGAGACTTCCGTTCAAGGAGCTGGTAGGATCGGCCTTGCAAGCGATCGAGAATGGTGAATTCGAAAAGGTAGTCCCTTCGGCGATTTGGGAGATCGAATCGCAGGTTCCGCCTGAAGAGGCCTTCAACGAATTGCTCGCTCAAAATCCGAACGCGACGGTTTTCCTGATCCACTCCGAATCATTCGGCATTTGGTTAGGCGCCAGTCCGGAAGTGCTTTTTACCAAAACGGGTGATCGCATGTATTCCATGGCATTGGCCGGTACGCGAAGATCAGGCGTGAATGCGTGGGGACAAAAAGAGCGCAAGGAGCAATCCATCGTCACTGAACATATAGAAGGAATACTTCAAAAGCTTGGTTTCAAGGATATTGAACGGACGGATACCCGCACGCTGAATACCGGGGAGATCGAACATATCTGCACAGGTATACATGCCACGAGCCAGAAGGAGGCTTCGTGGAATGAATTGTTGAATCAGCTTCACCCGACAGCAGCACTCATGGGTTATCCCAGGAAGCACGCTCTGCGATTCGTGAGAGAGCAGGAAGCACATGACCGTGAACTATTCACTGGTTTCTTTGGTTCGATCGAAGGGGAAAATGCTTCATTTACGGTAATGATCCGCTGCGCAAAATACCTGAGAGGTCGTTACAGACTATTTGCCGGAGCCGGCGTAAATGCCGCTTCAGATCCGGAGAAGGAAGCTGAGGAGATCCTGCAGAAATTCAATGTGATGCGCTCGGCTATTTGTCCTTGAAATTGAACCCGAGGTGGAATTGGGCAAACCATCCTTGAATGGAAGTTTCCGGCCCCATGTCCATCAATTCTTCTGCGATCCAGCGCTTTTTACTCAGGTCAAATTGATAGCCTCCGGTTGCACCGAACGTAAATGATTTGATGTTCACATCCATTTCCAGATTCAGGGTGAACGTGATGGCGGGATTGGTGTACTCTGAGTATTTGCTTTCGCCGATGAATCCTTCATCTCCCATAGGGATATCCGGATCCTGATCCGTCTCCAATACATTGAGCTTCAAGCGACTATAACCAATTCCGAATCCAGGCATGAAGTCGAATGCAGGTTGTTTGTTCGTGAGATTGAACGCTGTGAAGTTGTTCATGAAGAATCCGCTCAGTCTGGCTTTGTAATCTCGCATGTTGACGGTATTGCTGAACTCTCGCTCTTGAGCAAGGATGCCCAGGACCGAAAGGTTGCTCTTGATGAAAACAGGATCTCCGCCGGTGGTCACGATCTCGGCTCCAAACATGAAGAGCTGGTCTTCAAACGGATTGGTGAAGTTGCTCAACGCATTGTTCAGGTCTTCCAAGTCGATGTTCATTGTTCCGGCCGACAACATGATCTTGTTGCGTGATTCCGTTTTGGGATCCTCAGGTTCTTCAGGCACATTGTAAGGGTACTGACTGTCCGGTTTCGACGAATTGAGGAACACGAAATCGAAGTAGTCCTTCATTTTCGAGAACAGCGAAGTATCCTGGGGAAGGTCGTACAGAGCAACGCGGTTTTTCGGCATGAGTTTGAAGACACTGTCGATATGGTCTTCCATTTCTCCCCAGACTTCATCATCATACTGGTCGCTCTTGTACAGAATTCCCAGCGTCATCACTTTTTTACGGAGGTTCAGCTCCGGGGATTCTTCTATTCGGTTTGCCAGGCTCTTGAAATGATACCAGTTGCATGAGTTTTGTTCCTGCGTGGATTTTGCCGAATGGCAGCGGCCAAATTGCCCAAAGAAATTCCCATTGCGGCTCT
This sequence comes from Sphingobacteriia bacterium, assembly GCA_008080835.1. Lineage (GTDB taxonomy): Bacteria > Bacteroidota > Bacteroidia > NS11-12g > UBA9320 > VMDK01. The sequence goes on from VMDK01000050.1 coordinate 6,673, forward strand.
TGAATTCCTCTCGGAAGCGGTCGAACATATACTTCTCACGGAACACGAATTGATGTGTAGAGTTGTCGGCTTCATATTCGCGCCATTTCTTCATATCGGAGAATCCGTTGAGGATGCGTTCGAACAGCTCGAAGCGGTCGCCCAGGTAATTTTTATAGTGCTGTTTATTGGCATTGAAATTCTGTAGAACCCGATCCAATGTATTTCGGGCCGAATAGCTATTGTAATAATTGTACTCGTGTTCCTCATCGAATATCTCGTTGTCGTTGTAGGAGACCAAACTACGCAAACTCTCTACGTCAAGTGCAATACTGTCGTGAGGTTCCCGATCATTGGGTAACTGAAGACTCAACACCTTACTGGCACTGTACACGCCTCGTTCCAGATCGATACCGACGACCGAGATGCGCTCCGCCGGATCCAGACTTTCGTTGAACTTACGGAGCCTCACATAGGCATCAGCATATTGGGAAAATGAGTAGTCTTTGAGTATGGCCAGCAATGCAGAATCACCCGTCTGCAAGTATTCGTTGATCAACCAACCGCTTGCATATCCGTATTCGATCATCACGTTACGTACCCCGGCGTTCTTGTGCAAGTACTTGATCTGCTGTACCCAGAGTTTGCTATTGCTTTCGAGGTAGGTGTGATTCTCGCCGGTGATGAATACGCGGTAATTCCCAACCACTTCGTTGAGCTTGTTGAATCCGGTCGCTGTTTCGGAATTGTTCAGATGTATGGTATCGGAGATCTGTTTTTGGGCAAATGAAACAGTCTGGAATGAAAGCAAGCAAATAAGTGCGAAAAGGGATTTGATCCTCGGGTATTGATCCATGTGATCGGGTTTGTTTTGGCGGCTGTACAAGTATAGCCTATTCTTCCAACTCGGTATGTGCCTCGGTTGTTTGAACGATGGCTTTTTGCAGCAACACTTCGTATTCATCACCCGGAATTTCGATGGCTCCGAATTGGCGCAAATGATCGTTGATGTATTGGGTGTCAAGCAAAACGAAATCGTTTTCCACCAAGTGCTTGACCAGATGAACAAGACACAGTTTGGAGGCATCCGTTTTCTTGAAGAACATGCTCTCTCCGAAGAAGGCCTTATTGATGACGACCCCATAGAGACCGCCCACCAATTCGTCCTGATCCCAGGCTTCCACGCTCGAGGCTAAGCCGAGCTCGTGTAATTGAACATAAAGTTGGATAATATCCTCACTGATCCAGGTGGTTTCGCGCTCTGCACAACTCCGGATGGTCTGTTCGAAATCCCGATCGAACCACAAGGAGTATGGACGTTTGTCGTATAGTTTCGCAAGGTTCTTCGGTATGTGGAACTGATCGAGAGGAATGATTCCGCGCATCTCCGGTTTGTGCCAATAGATCTGGTTCTCTTCTTCGGGATGAGCCATTGGAAAAAAGCCTTGACAATAGGCTCCGATCAGCTGATCGAGGGTTATTTCGTGATCCGCTGACATGGCTTAGATCACCTTGATGATCTTGAGGAAAAAGACCACATAAAACAAGAGGAACAGGAGTCCTTCCCACTTCGAGATCTTCTTGTCCTGAGCCAGGAGGTAGAAGAAAACGGAAGCGATGAGGAAGAAGACCAGGGCCACTTCGCGAAGGAGCGGAGTAATATGAATCGGTGCTATGACCGCTGCGGTACCGGTGACCGCCAAGGCATTGAAAATGCATGAACCAAGGATGTTCCCGATAGCGATCTCTGCGTGACCGCGGCGTGTAGCTGTGATGGACACAGAAAGTTCCGGAAGGGTAGTCCCGAGCGAAAGTGCCGTGATGCTCACAAGCCCTTCATCGATGTCCATGTGGTGTGCGATGTCGATGATGGACTGCACCGTGTATTCTGCTCCGAAGTAGATGCCGACTCCACTGGCGATGAGGATGAGCACGTCATTCCTTGCATTGGATTTTCGTATCTCCGAGATCTCGGCTTCTTCGGAGATCACCGGCATTTCCTTGGGTTTCTCCGACTGGAAAAGGTGTATTTGGTAAATGAGGAAACCGATCATGAGTATGGCTCCTTCTACGGTCCCGATGGTGCCTTGCCACATAAAATAGCTGACCAGCACCGCTGAACCCAGCATGAAATGAAGGTCTATGAAAATATATTCCTCTCCGAGGAAAATACTCGTTCCGGCTACCAGTGTCACGCAGCCGAGCATGAGGAAAATGTTCGAAATGTTTGCACCCAGGACGTTCCCCGCGACGATCTCAGTATTGCCTTTGGAGGCTGCGATGATGGAGCTGACAAGCTCCGGCAGGGAGGTTCCCAACGCCACGATCACCACGCCCACCATCAAAGGCGACATGCGCATCATATGACCGAGTCTCTCAGCGGATCGCGTGAAGTATCGGGCGGCAACCAGGAGTGCGCCCAGGCTAAGCACGAATATGAGTGCGGAGTTCACGGTTCGAAGATAGAGAATGGAATTGGGTTGTTGGGATAATTGCTTCGGTTATGTGGTGGAGGTCCTGAAACAAGTTCAGGATGACAGCGTGATCTAATGTAAGAAGTGCATGAGAATGAACCACGGAGGCACGGAGCGCACGGAGGAGGTCATCGAGAAATATTTGTCTCACTTGCCATAGGAAAAGTAGCGTTCCCTGAGCCTGTCGAAGGGCAGCGGATATTTTAACAAACATAGCATCACGAAGAATTGGCGTACCGGATTTCAGGGGTAGATGTTATCTACCCCTATGAATTGCGCAACTCGAAATTCTAAAATCTTTCATGCCTAGTGTCACATTCGTCAATTTCTGCTAACCGTTCAACTCCATCCAAAGGGGTAGATAACATCTACCCCGAAAGCGAGGACTTAAATAATAAACGAGCATGTTCACAGACGTACATGAATATTCAACTTGTTTCAGGACCTTTTCACATTATCGCTTCCCTTCGACAGGCTCAGGGAACGCTGCCCCCGACACCCGATTCCAGGAACCCGACACCTCGCTGCGGATTTATCCGCAGCAGACCAGATATTTGTCCCATGCCCGACTTCCAACATCCGCCTTTTTATCTCGAGCTGGGAGCAGTGGTATTCAACATCCTTTTTCTGGTGTTTCTGATCCGCGAGAAGCGCGTGTGTTGGATTTACGGGATCGTGGCGTCGCTCTTGAGCGTGGCGTTGTTCCTGAGTATGGATAAGCCGCTGTATTCGGAGAGCGTTCTGTACGTGTTTTATGCGGGGTTTGGGGTGTACGGTTGGATTAATTGGAGCACGAGCACGGAGCACGGAGCACGCTTGCCCGCCTCTGGCGGGAGCACGGGCACGGAGCAAGAGATCTCGATCATGGAGTGGGGGATGAGGGAGCATGTCAAGGCGTTTCTGGTTGGGGCTATCGGGATGGTCGGGTTGGGGTATTTCTTTTCGACGCGGACGGACGCTGATGTTCCCTATGCCGATGCGTTCAGCACATCGTTCAGTTTTGTGGCGACGTATATGGAGGCCAACAAGATACTCTCGGGATGGATCTACTGGATCGTGCTGAACGGATTCACGATCTGGCTTTACGCGTACAAGTCAGCCTTCCTTTACTCCGGATTGATGGTCGCCTTTGCGGTGATGTCGATCGTGGGATATATGAGCTGGCGCAGGAAATTCCGAAACCAAATATGAACAATCAACTATGAAAGGACATCTGGACATTGAAGGCATCATCGCTGAAATGGATGTACTGTGGAAGCGTAGCAAGGACATCTACGCGCCGCTCACCGAAGCACAACGACATGCACGACCCTTGGAGAACAAGTGGACCATCGCCGAGGAGTTTGACCATATCGTGCGGGCGAATGCGCTGTTCACTTACGCCAGAGGCTGACAAGCAAACTCCACACTCACGCTCACGCTACCGCCGTAGGCGGTCACATCACCACATTCACGATCCTCCCCGGAATCACAATAACCTTCTTTGGCGCCTTGCCGTCGAGCCATTTCTGAACAACGTCATTAGCCATCACGATCTTCTCGATCTCGGCTTTGTCCATGTCTAGAGGGAGTTCGAGTTGGGTGCGGGTCTTTCCGTTGATGGAGATGGGGTAAACCTTGGTGGATTCGACCAGAACGCTTTCGTCCCAGCTTGGCCAGGTGGCGTCGAGGATGGAATCCTCATGGCCCAGTTTCGACCAAAGCTCTTCAGTGATGTGCGGTGCAAATGGTGATAATATGCGCAGGAAGTTCTCCAAAACTTCGCGGTTGGAGCATTTCTCGTCCTGCAGTTCGCTCAAGCAGATCATGAAGGAGCTGACCGCCGTATTGAACGAGTAGGAATCAATATCCGACGTGATCTTCTTGATGCACTGGTTGATCGATTTGACGCTTTTTGCCGAAGGCTTATCGTCCGAGACGCGGATGTCGCCGTTTTCGTCGACGTAATGCTTCCACACTTTGCGGAGGAAACGGTAGACTCCGTCGATTCCTTGAGTGTTCCAAGGCTTGGCATCTTCGAGCGGACCGAGGAACATCTCGTACATACGCAGCGTGTCGGCACCGTATTGTTTGCACACGTCGTCCGGGTTGACCACGTTGCCCCAGCGCTTGGACATCTTTCCGGTCTCGGTGAGCGTTTCCATACGAAAGGATGCGCCATCTTCCAGATCGGCAATGCCTTCTTTGTCCATGGTGCCTAAAGTGGTCTCAAATGTGGCGTCGTTGAAATCCTCCCGGTTCTCCAGGAATTTCAGAATGCCAAGGCGGTCCATGTAGGAAGTTTCCTTACCGTAATCCTGTACCAGATCGATCAGGACGGGCAGTTTGGTGTACAGATCCTGCTCCTTGTCTTTTACGATCAGGTCGTAGGATTTGAAATGCGGAACGTCGTTCAGCTTTTCCTTGCGCAGACAAATATTCTCGATGCTGCCTTGTATCATTCCCTGGTTGATCAGCTTCGCAAATGGCTCATCGAACGGTACGATGCCCAGGTCGTGCAGGAACTTTGTCCAAAAGCGCGCATAAAGCAAATGCCCGGTCGCGTGCTCGGCACCTCCGATGTAGAGGTCAACCTGTCCCCAGTATTTGATGGCTGCTTCTGCCGCCAGCTCCTCGCGGTTCTGCGGATCCATGTAGCGGATGAAGTACCAAGACGATCCGGCCCATCCGGGCATGGTGTCGGTTTCGCGCAATCCTTGCTCGGTCTGCACCCAGTCCTGTACGGCGGCAAGTGGACTCTCGCCGTCGCCGGTTGGTTTATAGCTGCTCACATCCGGAAGGGTGAGGGGTAATTCTGATGTTGGGAGGATCTTCGGGATCTCGTCTTTGAAAAGCACCGGGAAGGGTTCTCCCCAGTATCGCTGACGGCCGAATCCGGCATCACGCAGTTTGTAGTTGATCTCGCCGTTGCCGATCTCGCGGCGCTCCAGTTCCGTGATCATTTCGCTGATGGCTTCCGGCACCTGCATGCCGTTCATCCAATCGGAGTTGATCATGATGCCTTCCTTGGCGTCGAAGGACGCTGCCTGCACGTTGGCGATCTCTGCATTGTCGATCACCTGCAAGATGGACAGGTCGAAATGCTTGGCAAAGGCATGGTCGCGCGAATCGTGCGCCGGTACCGCCATGATGGCGCCGGTACCGTATCCGCCGAGTACGTAGTCGGCGATATAGATCGGAAGCTTTTCTCCGCTGAACGGATGCAGACAGTAGGAACCCGTAAAACATCCGGTCACTTTCTTTACATCGCTCATCCGGTCGCGCTCTGAGCGATTCACTGCTTGCTCGATATAAGCTTCCGCTTCTTCGCGTTGCTCATAGCTGAGGAGCTCCTGCACATATTCATGTTCTGGTGCGATCACCATGAACGTGGAACCGTACAAGGTATCTGGACGTGTGGTGAACACTTCCAGGCTTAGGTCGCTGTCGGCTACTTCAAAACGAATGCCGGCTCCCTTGCTCTTCCCGATCCAGTTGCGTTGTATCTCCTTGATGGAATCCGCCCAGTCGATCTTGTCAAGCCCGTCGAGCAGGCGATCCGCATATGCTGTGATGCGCAGGAACCATTGCTTCATGTTTTTCTTGATCACCGGGTGACCGCCGCGCTCTGAAACGCCGTCTTTGACTTCTTCATTCGCGAGAACAGTTCCCAGCGCTTCGCACCAGTTGACCGTGGTCTCTGCCTGGAAAGCCAGGCGATAGTTCTGTAGAATGGCCTCTTTCTCAGGCTTGGTGTATTCCAGCCATTCGGAGGCTGTGAACCTCACCACGTCCGATCCGCGGTGCTGCACATTCACATTGCCTTCATTCTCGAAGATGGCGATGAGGTTATCGATATGTTCTGCACGATCGGCGTTGGCGTTGTACCAATGCTCGAAGAGCTGACAGAAGATCCACTGCGTCCATTTGTAATAGGTCGGGTCGCAGGTCCGCACCTCGCGACTCCAATCGTAGGAGAAACCTATGCGATCGAGCTGTTGACGATAGCGAACGATATTTTCTGCTGTAGTTTCCGCAGGATGCTTACCTGTTTGGATGGCATATTGCTCTGCCGGCAACCCGAATGCGTCGAAACCCATCGGATGGAGAACATTAAACCCTTTGGCGCGCTTGTAGCGTGAGACAATGTCGCTCGCGATATAGCCAAGCGGGTGACCCACATGCAAACCAGCTCCGGAAGGGTAGGGGAACATATCGAGCGCGTAGTATTTCGGCTTCGACGTGTCATTCTCGACCTTATAGGCCTGGCGACTTTGCCAGTTCTTTTGCCAGAAACGTTCTATTTCTCGGTGGTCGTAATCGGCGTTTTGCATGTGAATATCGAGGGCTTAGGAGCAGCCGCGAATTTACTGACTGTATGCCAATTTCTAAGGGATGAGAGCCCTTTTCTATCCACCGTTTTTTCGGTGGTGACTCATTCCTCCGGAACTTCGAAATCGTACTCTTCTTTGAGCATGGTCGCGGTCATTTCCTTCACGTCGACCTGCATGCGGATGCGGTCGTTCGGAAGGTTGCGATTATTGCGAGGTTGAAGCACGATGGTCTGGGCCACATCGATGCCTTTGATCAGTTCTCCGAATACCGTGTAATTGCCGTTGAGGTGTTTGGTGCCGGGCTCGGATACTACGATATAGAATTGGCATCCGCTCGATTCTTTGGCCGGGTTATTGGTCCGCGCCGCTGCTATAGCACCCAGCTTGTGTTTGTACCTTGTGGTATCGATCTCGGCAGGGATCCTGTAGCCGGGACCTCCGGTGCCATCGTCGAGCCGGTTCTCATTTTTACTGAGCGGATCGCCTCCCTGGATCATAAACCCGGGGATGATCCGGTGAAATTCGGTCGAATCGTAAAAACCTTCGCTTGCAAGCTTCAGGAAATTCTGCCGATGCAAGGGCGTTCCCTTGTAAAGCCATATGAGCATTTCCCCGAAATCGGTTTGCATAGAGATCACGAATTCCTTCTCTTCTTGTTGAGGAATGGGATTATCGTCAGTCGGTTCGTCGTCTTTACATCCTGTAAGGACTACAGACAAGAACATGAGGGAGAAGAGCCATTTTTTCATGGAATCAAATATAGGCTGGAAAGCGCAAAAGGTGTTGGCAAGGGAGCATTGTCATTTTCTTCAGAAAAAAGGCAGCCTTTATCGGATGCATAGTACGGGCTAGAGCGGCTTGAGTATTTTTGTCTTGCTATGTCAGAAAACTATCTCGAGATCAACAATGTGAGCAAGCAATTTGCCACGCATCTCGCTTTGGATGACGTGTCGTTTGATATCCCGAAAGGATCGGTCTTCGGACTTGTCGGTCCGAACGGAGCCGGAAAGACCACGCTCATCCGGATCATCAATCAGATCACGGCACCCGATACGGGAGAAGTCAGGATCCTTGGCGAAAAGCTGCGTCCGGAACACACGGCACGCATCGGCTATTTGCCTGAGGAACGAGGGCTGTACAAAAAGATGAAGGTCCTGGATCAGATCACGTATTTCGGTCAGCTAAAGGATCTGAGTCGGATGGATAGTCTTGCCCGAGGCAAGGAATGGCTCGAGCGTTTCGACATACTCAACTGGCGCCACAAAAAGGTCGAGGAGCTTAGTAAAGGAATGGCCCAGAAGATCCAGTTCATTATCACGGTCCTTCACGAACCGGAATTGATCATACTGGATGAGCCTTTCAGCGGTTTTGACCCGGTCAATACCCAGCTCATCAAAGAAGAGATCAAGAGGCTCAAGGCAAATGGATCCACGGTGATCTTCTCGACACATCGCATGGAATCTATTGAAGAGGTTTGCGATTACGTAGGAATGATCAATAAGAGCAAGAAAGTGCTCGAAGGAAAAGTTTCTGAAGTGAGACATAATTACAAGGAGAACATCCTCGAGGTAGAGTATACGGGTGATCTTGGTGGCCTGACCGAAAGGGCGTTGTCGAATGGTCAGGTGAACGGATCTGGGTTGCAGTCGGCCGTGTTTGCGATCAAAGACGGATCAGTTCGCAGTCTGATCTCCGAACTCAACAACAAAGTAGAATTGCGATCCTTCCAGGAGAAGCTTCCGAGTATCGAAGAAATTTTCATCAGCAAAGTAGAGGAGGGCAACCATGAATAAGATCAAACTCATCACCTGGCGTGAATACATCACGCGGGTACGTAAGAAATCGTTCATCATCATGACCTTCCTAGGGCCGATGCTGATCGCAGCGTTCTACGGCATTATGATCTTCCTGATCGTGAATGAGGACATAGTCTCCGATGAGAAAACGCTTCTGGTCATTGACGAGAGCGGGATCTTTCAGGACAAGCTGAAGTCGACCGATATGCTCAAACTTGAGTATACCAAGGAGCGGACTCAGTTGCAGACCGACTCGGTACTCATGGACAACTACGATGGTTGGCTGACCATTCCTGGTGATTTGAAAGTGTCTGATCCGAAAGGCATTGTGTATCGTTCGGAGAAGAATATATCTCTGCAAACCAAGGAGACGCTGAACCGAAAACTAGAACGCGTGCTGTCAAATCACAAGATGGAGCAATATGGTGTGAGCGAATCGTTGATCGACAGTGTTCGGTCGGATGTATCCATTCGCGCACTCACTGTGGATCGATCCGGAAATGAGAAGAGCACGAGCACGGAGCTTTACTCAGGGATCGGAATGGCGTTGGCCATTGCCATCTACTTCTTCATTTTCTTATACGGAGTACAGGTGATGCGTGGGGTGCTTGAGGAAAAGAGCAACCGCATTGTAGAGATCGTCATCAGTTCGGTGAAGCCGTTCCAACTCATGATGGGTAAAGTTCTCGGACTTGCCATGGTGGGCTTGACCCAGATCCTCATATGGGTGATCCTGTCGGGCGTTCTGATATTTGGCATTTCGCTATTTGCCGGAGGCGACATGGCCTCCATGCAGGAATTGAGTGAGACCGCACAGCAAATGCAGCAGGGGCAGATGCCTCCGGGTGCAGAAGACCTCGATCTTTCGAAGTTGGACGAGATCAAGATGGCGCTGGCGGGTCTGAATTTCCCGTTCATCATCATCAGTTTCGTATTCTATTTCCTTTCGGGATACTTGATGTATAGTTCGCTTTTTGCAGCGGTCGGTGCAGCAGCAGATGCGGAGACGGATACACAGCAATTCATGTTACCCATCACCTTGCCTTTGGTATTTGCGTTCGTGCTTTCTACAACCATCGTATTTCGGGATCCCAACGGAGCCTTGAGTTTTTGGCTGAGTATATTCCCGCTCACAAGTCCGATCGTAATGATGGTAAGGCTTCCGTTCCTCAACGTTGCCGACCAATGGTGGGAGGTGCTTCTTTCAGGAGCAGTATTGGTTGCAGGATTCTGTGCGACCATTTGGCTTGCCGGGAAGATCTACCGCGTGGGTATTCTGATGTACGGCAAGAAGGTGAATTACAAGGAGGTCTTCAAGTGGATTCGGCACGGTAGTTGATCCTGGATATTCGTTTCCATTCTTAACCAACACTTTATAGGAACGGAATGGAACTGAATTGACGAATCAACTATATTTGGATTATGCCGCACGCTTTTAGACCAACCCCGATCAATCGATATCTTTTTGCCCTTCTGTTCCTTGCTTCAGGAACCTTTGCAACGTTTGCTCAACAGGAGCGATACAAGTTCCTGGGAGAGCACAGCGATGACGTGGAAGTCGTGTCTGTATGCCCGGATGGAAAGTTCCTTGCCACAGGCTCGTGGGACAAGTCGATCAAAGTATTTGAGACAGACTCAAGCTTCTCTTGGTATCAATCGTTGATCGGTCACCACAGCGCTGTGACCTGCCTCGATTTCAGCAGAGACGGGGATATGATCATTAGCGGAGGTAAAGATTATCGTTTGATCATCTGGCGACACGCCGAGGAGGGCACCGGATATTATCAGGACACGGTGTTCGGTTCAGTGCACACTTCTCCGATCACGGATGTGATCATTGGTCCGACCAAAAGAATGATCTACTCCGCCGGTGCGGATGGAAAGATCATGGTGTATGATATGCTGAAGAAACGGGCACGCATTATTGACAATAAAAGCCCTATTAGAGACATCTGTTTAAGCACAAACCGACGCTTCATCTACTGCGTGGATGAGACCACATTGGTGAAACAATACGATGCCTTTGGTCGCGTGGTCAAGACCTTTGAAGGTCACGAGGATTATGTAAATGCAGTGGTGTATTCGCTGAACAACAAATACCTCGTTACTGCGTCAAGTGACAAAACAGCTATTGTGTGGAATCCCCTGACCGGAGATCAGATCTACAGGTTGGAAGGACACGATTGGAAGGTGACCGACCTTGCCATCAGCGTGGATTCGAGATACTTAGTCACAGGTTCAACAGATGGAAGCGCGAAGCTGTGGGATCTAAGTGATGGTAAGGAGGTTCGATCGTTTGAAGGAAACGGATCGAACGTTCGCAGTGTAGCATTCAGTCGCAATGCCAAATACGTATTCATTGCTTTGCACACCACAGAAGATGAAGAGAATGAAGAATATGGTGTAGGTGTATGGCAATCGGGAATTGAGCCACCAAAAGCCGGATCAGCGGCAAATGGTGCTCGTCAGCTACCACCTCATTTACAGAAGTATGCTCCTAAAACTACGAGCAAGACCAAAGTCGCACCAAAGAAGAAGGTTACTCCAAAGCCAACCAACGGAAAGGTGATCGAGGAGAACGACGAGGTCAAGATCATGCAGGACTGATATTCCCACTTCGGGAATGTTTCCACATAATACCTGAACTCATCATGTGATGCGTGCTTTTTCCGCATATTTGTGCATATGGCGCAAGACAGATTTGACTCGAGCAAAGCACCGGAACCGGTAGGACTTTACCCACATGCGAGGAGAGTAGGTGATCTACTTTTTCTCTCAGGTGTGGGTCCGAGAAGCAGAGGAACCAAAGAGATCCCGGGTGTGACCTTGAACGAAGATGGAAGTATTGCTTCGTATGATATTGAGAAGCAGTGTCATTCCGTGTTCCAGAACATTCGCTACATCCTGGAAGATGCAGGCAGTTCATGGGATAATATCGTTGACGTAACGGTATTCCTCACGAACATGAAAGACGATTTCAAAACGTATAACCGCTTGTACGCGGAGTACTTCAAGGACAACCAGCCTTGTCGTACCACGTTGGAGATCAACTGCTTGCCGACCCCGATTGCCATCGAGCTCAAAGTCATTGCAACCATAGAGTGAAGTGATCAGAAGCCATGCTGAATCTACTCCATATCAATCACGATGAGAAGCGAAGGGTTTCGCTCTTCTTCTTTCAGAACTTCTTTTAAGGATTGGGAGTTTCCTTTTTCTATACACTGGCGCTGACTTATTTCCTGAATAGTGATACCCCGATCTATAAGTTCCCCTGGGCCTATGTGGTGGCGGGGTTAGCCATTATGATCTTCGCTACCGTATATGCTCGCTTTGAACATCACGGGATACCGGCCAAGCTCTTTACCGGACTGGCCATTTTCATAGTTGCACTACTGATAGCTTCCCGCTTCCTTCTCGGTGCACCGATCGGTGAATTGAACATTGAGTTGGTTCTCATACTGGGTGATCGTAGGTTCGTACATTCCGGCACCGTTTTGTTCCGAAATAAGATCGAACGATTGTAGCCCGACAAAGAGGGCGACAAAAAACAAGATTGCTTTGGTTTTCATGCTTTTGACATCTAGTGTATGCCAAAAGCAGTCAAATTAACATGAAGGAATTCAACAATTTAGAGTTCGCCACGCCGCATTAAGTAGGCACTCACGTACTTCCCTAATACGTCAAATTCGAGATTTACTTTAGATCCCGGCTTTAGATCGCGAAAATTAGTATGCTCGTAGGTATACGGAATGATGGCAACGCTGAATGTGGTAGGTGAGCTGTCAACTACGGTCAAACTCACTCCGTTGACACAAATGGATCCTTTGGGAACGGTAGTATTCTCTACACTTTTCGCATGTTCAAATTCGAAGATCCAACTACCATCTTCGTTGCGGACGCTTTTGCACGTCCCTGTGGTATCTACGTGCCCCTGAACAATATGTCCATCCAGTCGACCATCAGCTCTGAGGCATCGCTCCAGATTGATGTTGTCACCGATATTCAGGGAGCCCAGATTGCTCCGTCTCAGTGTTTCGTCGATCGCGGTAACAGTGTGTGAGTCATCGCTCAACGCCACGACTGTCAGGCAAACCCCATTGTGCGAGACGCTTTGGTCGATCTTCAGCTCATGGCTGATCTCGGACCGGATCACCAAATGGGCATTGGAGCCTTCCGTCTCGATCGAGACGAGTTCTCCTTCGCATTCTATGATACCGGTGAACATGGAGTCAGTCTTTGGTCTTTAGTCTTTGGCAGTTAGGGAGGCGCTGAGGTATTCACGGTTCATACGCGCGATGTTTGAAAGCGAGATGCCCTTCGGACATTCAACCTCGCAAGCGCCTGTATTGGTACAGTTCCCAAAACCTTCTTTATCCATTTGCTCAACCATGTTCAGCACGCGGCGTTTTGCCTCCACTTTTCCTTGCGGCAACAGAGCCAACTGAGAAACTTTAGCTGAGACGAAAAGCATTGCAGAAGAGTTCTTACAACTCGCCACGCATGCACCACAACCGATACAGGTTGCGGCATCGAAGGCTTCGTCAGCATCTTCTTTTGGGATCGGGATGGCATTGGCATCCTGGGTGTTCCCGGAGGTGTTGACTGAGACGAACCCACCGGCTTCCATGATGCGATCGAAAGAATTGCGGTCGACTACCAGGTCTTTGATCACAGGAAATGCCTTGGCTCTCCATGGTTCGATATAAATGGTGTCTCCATCCTTGAATTTTCGCATGTGGAGCTGGCAAGTGGTAATGCCGCGATCAGGACCGTGCGCTTCCCCATTGATGTACATCGAACACATTCCGCATATCCCTTCGCGACAGTCGTGGTCGAATGCCACCGGTTCTTCACCCTTGTTCACGAGTTCCTCGTTCAACACATCCATCATTTCCAGGAATGACATATCAGGAGAAATGTCGTTCACAGGATAAGTGACCGTTTCACCCTTCGCTTGAGGGTCGGCTTGTCTCCATATTTTCAGTGTGAGTTTCATGTGCTTCTTATTTATAGCTCCTCGTTTTCAATTCAACATTATCAAATACCAGATCCTCTTTGTGCAAATTGGCTTTGCCGGGATCACCGGTGTATTCCCATGCCGAAACGAATGTGAAATCCTCATCGTTTCTCAAGGCTTCTCCTTCTTCCGTTTGAGCTTCCTCACGGAAGTGACCTCCACAACTCTCTGATCGCTCAAGTGCATCCAGTGCCATCAGTTCACCCAACTCGAGGAAATCGGCTACACGGCCGGCTTTCTCCAATTCAGGATTCAGTCCGTCAGGACTTCCGGGCACTCGCACATCTTTCCAGAATTCGTCGCGCAACGTTCTGATCTCTTCGATCGCTTGCTTCAGACCTTGTTCGTTCCTGGCCATTCCCACCTGATTCCACATGATCTTTCCAAGACGCTTGTGGAAGTGATCCACGGTCTTGGATCCGTTGTTGTTCATGAAGTGGTCGATTCGATCCTTCACTAGCTTTTCCGCTTCATCGAATTCGGGACTGTCAGTTGAGATAGCTCCCGTTCGGATATCGTCGGCCAGATAATCGCCTATGGTATATGGCAAAACGAAATAGCCATCGGCCAGGCCTTGCATCAGTGCCGAAGCTCCTAGTCGGTTAGCTCCGTGATCCGAGAAGTTTGCCTCTCCGATCGCATAGCAACCCTGAATGGTCGTCATCAGGTTATAGTCGACCCACACACCGCCCATGGTATAGTGCACGGCCGGGTAGATCATCATCGGCGTCTCGTAAGGATTGTCGTCGACGATCTTCTCATACATCTGGAACAGGTTTCCGTACTTGGCCTCTACTACGGCTTTTCCGAGTGCCATTACCTTATCCTTGCTTGGGTTCTCGATGCCTTCGACATTGGCTTTTTCGCGACCGTATCGCTCGATGGCGCTTGAGAAATCCAGGAATACCGCCTCACCGGTCTTGTTCACTCCGAAACCGGCATCGCAACGTTCTTTAGCTGCACGTGATGCCACGTCTCGAGGTACGAGGTTTCCGAATGCCGGATAGCGACGTTCCAGGTAATAATCGCGATCCTCTTCCGAGATCTGTGTAGGTTTCAATGTTCCCGCACGAACCGCTTCCGCGTCTTCTTGTTTCTTCGGTACCCAAATGCGTCCGTCGTTACGCAAGGATTCAGACATCAGGGTAAGCTTCGATTGGTGATCACCGGAAACCGGGATACAAGTCGGGTGGATCTGTGTGAAACAAGGGTTTGCGAAGTATGCGCCCTTGCGGTGGATCTTCCAGGCCGCTGTCACATTCGATCCCATTGCATTAGTCGACAGGAAGAATACGTTCCCGTATCCGCCGGATGCGATCACAACCGCATGCGCGGAGTGGCGCTCGAGTTCGCCTGTGACCAGGTCACGGGCAATGATCCCACGAGCTTTTCCATCGACTACAACCAGTTCCTGCATCTCGTGGCGGTTGTACATCTTGATCTTGCCCTTACCGATCTGTCGGCTCATCGCCGAATAGGCACCAAGAAGCAATTGCTGTCCAGTTTGTCCTTTCGCATAGAAGGTACGCGACACCTGAACTCCCCCGAACGAGCGATTGTCGAGCAATCCGCCATATTCTCTGGCAAATGGCACTCCCTGTGCCACACATTGATCAATGATATTGGCTGATACCTCGGCGAGTCGGTATACGTTCGCTTCTCTAGAGCGGTAATCGCCACCCTTGATGGTGTCGTAGAATAGTCTGTATGTCGAGTCGCCGTCGTTCTGATAATTCTTGGCAGCGTTGATGCCACCCTGTGCAGCGATAGAGTGTGCACGTCTGGGACTATCCTGGAAGCAGAATGCCTTCACGTTATAACCCATTTCGGCAAGGGAAGCAGCTGCAGAACCTCCTGCCAATCCGGTCCCAATGACGATCACATCGATCAGTCGCTTATTGGCCGGGTTGACCAGATTGATATTGTTCTTATGGTTGGTCCACTTCTTATCTAGTGGTCCTTCTGGTATTTTAGAATTCAATTGGCTCATGTTTTTCGCTTTGATAGATCAGATGGACTTAATTGAAAAAGAAATAGAGTGAAATCGCTGAGAACCCAACTCCAACGAAGATGCAGAATACCGTGCTCAACGTCTTTAGGAATGAGGTGTATTTCGGGTGGTTCACACCGATCGACTGAAAAGCCGATTGAAAACCGTGATTGAGGTGGAATGCCAACAAGATGAACGAAAGCACATAGACGGCTGTATATATCGGATCATCGAACAACCCAACAACCAGGTCGTAGTCTGTTTCATAACCACCGAGATTCCCAAATTTCATTTCCCAGAGATAATCACGCAGGTGAATGAAAATGAACAACAGCACAAGTACTCCGGTGAGCAACATGGATCGCGAAGAGATCCCTGAATTGGTCTCAGGCTTGTTCATTGCGTATTTCTGAGGTCTGGCCTGACGATTCTTCATCGTGAGGATCAATCCTTGAGAGATATGCAGGATGAATCCAAGCGCTAGAACATACTGCATGGTCTGAATGAATGGGTTGGTCCCCATGAAATGCGATGCCTCATTGAATAGGTCCTTGCTGACCAGGGTCAAGAGGTTGACCGCCAGGTGGACGATGAGGAAACTGATCAGGAACAGACCGGTGATCGACATGACCACCTTACGCCCGATACTCGATGTAAAAAAGCTCATATTCTCTTTTTTAGTGTTTCGTAAGTGTTCTAAAATTCAGCCTTCAAAGGTAACAACCAGACCAAGGATTTGGATGGTTGAAAAGTTATCTTAGAAACATTCTAAATTGGAGATGGTTTTTCGAACGTTCAAGCCTGGTGGACGATCTCAGAGTATGTGCACAGGTGTGATTTTCCTACATTTGTTCACACGAGAGAAATCCCCTTCAGATCTACTTTGAAACGCAAGCGTCCATCTATACTTCCGATCACTTTGAGCATAGCTATGGTGCTGTTCATCATGGGTTTGCTGGGCTCCGTTCTTATTAACAGTCAGCATATTACGAAGCATTTCAAGGAAAATGTGATGGTGATGCTGTATTTCAATAAGCAAGCCACCCAGGAGGACATTACCAAGGCAAGGGAAGAGATCGAAGGAATGCCATCCATCAAGCGCTCTGTGTACATTTCTCCGGAAGACGCCGCATTTACGTTCCGGGATGAGCTCGGTGAGAATTTTGTGGAGATACTTGGCGACAACCCGTTGCCGCCATCGATGGAGTTGTATCTGGACATGCGCGCAGTGAATGACGACCCACGATCTGTAGTGGATCAATTGGCCGAGATCCCGATCGTGTATGAAGTAGAATATGAAGCCACATTGATGGATCGAATCAATGCGAACAAAGAGATCATCACGTACTCGCTCGTGGGAACAGCATTTTTATTACTCATCATTTGTGTGATACTCATGAATAACATGATACGCTTGAGTGTGTACTCCAAACGTTTCACGATCAAGAGCATGCAATTGGTCGGTGCGAAGGAGTGGTATATCATCCGGCCATTCGTTATCCGATCGATCTACATAGCACTGATCGCCGGCCTGATCGCAGCCTTGCTGACGTACAGTGTTTCGATAGGAATGTACTCGTGGCTTTACAATGTGTATTTCGAGTCGGCAGGAATGCTACCTGATGTCGGAGAAGTAGCGGGTATTCGCGAATATTCCATTTTATTTGTAGCATTATTGATCCTTGGGATGACCATTGTGATTCCTGTGACTTACTGGAGCACGAGGAGATTTCTGAGAATGAAAATAGACGACCTTTATTAGCGTTAGTATAGCAAGATGGCAAAGGGAAACACACAAAGAAGCAAACGACCGGTCACCAAGAAAAAGGAAAGCATCAGACCTGCCACCGGCGGATCTGCACCACATGCGCATTTTACATTCACTCGTGATAACTACAAGTGGATGCTCATCGGATTAGGAGTGATCGTTCTCGGATTTATCCTGATGGCAGGACCGACAGATGAGATCTACAATTCCAGTGAAGCGCTTCGCAATGCATCGTTCAGTTTCTCTACGCACATGAAGATCACCATCGCACCGATCGTTGTGCTCTCAGGTTTCGTGATCGAGGTGTTCGCGATCATGAAAAAACCTAAGGTCGTTGCTGATTCTGAATGAGCCTGATCGAAGCCATCATCCTGGGTATCGTCCAGGGTCTTACTGAATTCTTACCCGTCAGCAGTAGCGGTCACATCGAGATCTTCAAGGTCCTTATGGGCGTCGAGATCAAAGAGGCTTTATTGCTCACAGTATTACTCCATTTGGCCACAGCCTTGAGCACGATGATCATATACCGAAAGGATCTGATCCAGATCATTGGTGGTTGTTTTAGCAAAGATTGGAACTGGGAAAAAAGATTCAGTCTGGCGGTGATCATTTCTATGATACCGGCAGCTCTGGTTGGTCTATTCCTGGAGGACGCGATCGAAAAGCTGTTCAGTGGGAATATGGTACTGGTGGGGTGCATGTTACTGTTAACGGCGGTGATACTATACTTTTCCGACAAGGCTAAAAGAGAAAGCACCGGACAAGTGAGTTTTCCCAAGGCCGTGATCCTCGGTATTGTGCAAGCCATTGCTGTACTACCGGGTATCAGTCGTTCCGGGTCAACCATCGGTAGCGCAGTGCTGTTGGGGATGGATCGCAGTGCAGCTGCACGATTTTCCTTCATCATGGTTCTGCCACTTATACTAGGAGCATCCGCGAAGAAGTTGTTAGAGTACAACGAGGTGTCATCTGCTGCAGGAGCTGAATCCCTGGGCTCAACGGTTCTCATTGCAGGTTTCCTTGCGGCATTCTTCAGTGGGCTAATTGCTTTGAAATGGATGATCGCCCTCGTACAACGAAGTCAATTGAAATGGTTCGCCTTGTATTGTTCCATAGCCGGTCTGATCGCATTGGGCTCAGGATTATTCTCCTGAGCACTCTGATAGCAGGATCCTTTTTATCGAATGCGCAGTGCGATAGTACTGCCCGAAAGATGACTTGTGAGATTCGCGATAGTGCGGGTCACTTGATCGAAAAACGCATCTATAAGAAGGGAGAGCGTCATGGCTATTGGAGATATTTTGATTCGGAAGGACATATTCTGCGCGCAGTCAAATACCGTAAAGGACAGCGACGAATGACCTTCATCTACAATGAGAAAGAACGCATCATCCGCACGATCAATCGGAGCGGTCGCATCCGGGAACGGAATGATTGTAACTGCGGGAAATAATTGGGAGAAAGGGGAAAGGGGATAGGGTTTCGGGTATAAGGTTTCGGGTTTCGGCAATTAGTCGTCAGTCTGGAGCTAATAGCCAATGGCCAAAAGCTAATTCAGTTTGTATGGGACGATCAGTTGGAACTCCGGGATCTCTACTTCAAATAGGTCACCGCTACCAACACGGATGAACTCGTAGGTTCCCCACATGCGTCCGACTTCAGAATTCAGACTGCACCAACTTTCGTACTCGTGAAATTCTCCAGCTTCGATCACCGGTTTTTCGCCGATCACTCCTTCGCCATTGACCTCTCTCAAGTCGAAGAGGCTGTCGTGGATCTTCCAATGACGATTCAGTAGTTGAACTGAACTCTGTCCGATATTCTCGATCACCACATGATAGGAGAAGATATTATTCTCCCTGTCAGGGTCTGAAAGATGCCCTTCGTAGTTCGCTTTTACCGAGACGCGAACCATTTGTGTGGTGGCTGTGTAGATCATCGGTATGGATCAAATAGACAGATTTTCATGAAGACAACCAAATTAAGTTTTTCATACTATCCACCTATTCGTGCAACAGTGTCCAATACCTATCTTTGGTGCGTGAATTTTCCCTCCAATAGCATTGAAAAAGCCGTAGAGCAACTGTCGAAATTTCCCGGCGTAGGCAAAAAGAGTGCTCTTCGTATGACCTTGTTCCTTTTGAGGTCAGACAACTCCGTTACCGAAGGATTGGCGCAAGCCATCATCGACCTCAAAGAGAAAACACAGTTCTGTAAGACCTGTGGAAATATCTCGGAGGCTGAGATCTGCAACATTTGTACTTCTGTCAATAGAAATAAAGGAATGCTCTGTGTGGTCCGCGATTTTCAGGACATCATCGCCTTAGAGAATACAGGGCGATATAATGGAGTATATCACGTATTGGGTGGGCTCATTTCTCCAATGCAAGGGGTAGGGCCGTCGGATATCCGGATCGACGAGCTCGTGAAACGAGTTGGAAAAGGAGAGATCACTGAGGTGATCCTGGCGCGGAAGGCGAACAGGGAATTGGATACGACTTAAGGCGACAGCAGGAA
>VMDK01000032.1 GCA_008080835.1 Sphingobacteriia bacterium
TCCGTTTCGTCGACGACGAAACCGCGCCAGGCACGCCCTCCGCATCCACCGTGTACACCCCCGGTGTAGGCACCTTTGTTGGAATGGGCTATCTGATGACCGGTGTTGCCGTCCCCGCCGTTCACGATCGAGGAGTTGTTCTGTTGCTGGTTGACGAAGACCTGCTTGCAGATGCATCCGCTGAGATCGACGGACACGTCATGGACATTGCTGCCGACGGTTGGAATGTAGAGTACATCACCGTTTCCAATGCAAACAACACGGTTCCTGCTATCCGCAAGATCATCGACGATCAATTGGAGATCTATGGGAAGCTGGAGTCGATCTACCTGCTTGGAAACATTGCGGTTCCGTACAGCGGACAATATTGCAACGATCGGTACTATACCGTACCTCCGGATGGTCATGGCCCGGGTGCCGGTGATCATTGCGGTGCCTGGCCGGCTGACGTGTACTACGCGGTACACGATGGATTTTGGGCAGACGAGGATTCCATTACCCAATACGCCAGGCGAGCAGAAAATCAAAATATTCCGGGAGATGGCAAATTCGATCAGATTGAAGTATACGGAACTATCGAAAGTCAACTCGGCCGAGTCGATCTGAGCGATCTCAGCAATTTCTCTCAAACCGAATCTGAGCTGATCAAAAGGTATATCCAAAAGAACCACGATTACCGCTATGGCATCAAAGAGGTACACGACCTTGCGTTGGTAGATGAGAACTTCTCTGCAAGTATTGGCGCCTTTGCGAGTACTGCCTGGAGAAACTTCCCTTCACTGATCGGGATCGGGAAAACAGAAAGCAAGGACTTCCTCACTACCCTCAAGGACAGCACCTATATCCTAGCATATGGCGCCGGAGCAGGATCATACCGTTCTTGTGCCAACGTGGCCAAATCAACGGATATGGTCGACAATAACGCTGCCATTTTCAACTTCCTTTTTGGTAGCTACTTCGGAGATTGGGATAACGCGAACAATTTCCTCCGTACGGTATTGGCAACTGAGAAAGGTGGATTGACCAATGCATGGTCTGGGCGACCTTGGTGGCATCTGCATCCTATGGGTATGGGTGAGAGCATAGGATATTGTACACGGATCAGTCAAAGCAACAGCCGAACTGAAAAGGTGTATGAACCGGCCGTTTTCGGAAAGAACATCCACATTGCGTTGATGGGTGATCCAACATTGCGCATGTATAATTTTGACGGAGCATCTAATCTGTCGGCAACGGTCAATAGCACTCGAGACGAAGTGGAACTCAATTGGTCAGCTTCACCCGAAGATGTAGACGGATATTTCGTGTATTATTCGTGGTCACCTTCTGGACCATTTGTACGCGTGAATCACACCCCTCTCGAGGAGACCAGCTTCACGCACAGTGCGCCATTTGATGGTGATGTCTACTACATGGTGCGCGCACAGCGTCTGGAAACTACTCCGAGTGGTTCGTTCTACAATTTGAGCCAAGGCGTGATCGAAATGGTAGACGCCCTGGACGCAGTTGGTGTCCACAGTATTGACAAAGCGGCATTGGTTGATATTTACCCTAATCCGGTGAACGATATTTTAAAGGTCAAGACATCAAGATTGACGGCTGACGCGTCATACTCGATCGCCGATGTCCAGGGCAGGGTGCTTCTTTCCGGTCAATTGAACAACGCCGGTCAATGGAACCTTACCTCGATCGATATGGCTACACTCATGGATGGCGTCTACTTCATTCAGATTGCGGGAGCAGCACATCGTTTGGTAAAAAGTCATTAGGCTTCCGGTTTGTCACCGAGCTGGCAACGGATAACTTTGCGGCATGATCCGGATCGTTGCGCTGTTCACTTTCTTGCTGCTCTGTGGTTGTTCCGGCCAATCGGAGTCTTCTTCCGATTTGACCTTTGACTTTCTCACAGCAGATGGAGGTTCAGTAGCGCTTCTGGACAATGAAAAAAGCAGTGTAGTGATGTTCCTTAGCCCGGATTGTCCTCTATGCCATAGCTATTCTCTCTCCTTTAACCAACTCCGGGAGAAATTCGGAGATACGATCAATTTCTATGGGATCCTCGCAGGTGATCTGTACGATCAGGAAGAGATCGACCACTTCGTGGATTCATTTGACTTCGCTGCACCCATCATTCTGGATCCGGACCTTGAACTGGCGAGTACCCTCGAAGCAGAAGTCACACCTCAGGTCTTTTTATTGAATAAGGACGGCTGGGTCATGTATGATGGTAAAGTAGACAACTGGGCTATCTCGCTCGGACGAAAGAAACTCAAAGCCGATTCACTCTACTTACAATGGGCTATTGAGCAACACTTAAGCGGTGAGGATATTCAAATTTCCAAAACAAAACCGGTGGGTTGCGTGATCGAATACTAGATCATTTGACATGAAAAAAAAGAGGATCATACTTCTGTTAGCTGCTTCATTTCTCGCAACCATTGCGGTATTCAGAGGAGTGCGAAATCTGATTCTCGGAGAAAGAGCATCAGAACCTGTCCTGACCGAAGTCCCTGAAAAAGTGGAGTTCACCCGCCACATTGCTCCGATCATTTTCAAACATTGCACGCAATGTCATCGGCAGGGAGCTCAAGCACCCTTTAACCTGGAAAGCTTCTCCGATGTAATGCGGAAAAAGCGAACCATTGTAAAAGTCATCAAAGAAGGGGTCATGCCGCCCTGGCCGGCCGATTCGGAGTACTCACATTTCATTGGCGAGAATACCTTGACCGAGATCGAGAAGCAAACAATCTACCGGTGGGAGGAGCAAGGTTTTGAAAAAGGACCTGATGCGGCCATGCCGGAAATCCCCGTCTTCAACGAGTATTCGATGATCGGTGAGCCTGACCTCACCTTGCACATGGATTCTATCCTAGTGAAAGGGAATAATCGTGACAGATTCCTGGCTGTGAAAGTTCCGGGAGAGATAGAGCGTGATACTCATGTGCGCAGTATCGAATTCGTGCCGGGCAAGGAACAACTCGTTCATCATTTGAATGGCCATCTGCTCAATTACGACCCCGCACTGAAAGCGGATGTATTTGAGGGTGCCCGGGTCGCTGATGTGGAGTTGCCTCCGGAGGAGTATTCCGGAGAGTTCAATGCTCTGGCTCTCGATCATGACGACGGCACCAAGCCGGAACTGAATCGCAGTGCGGTCAACTACCTTCCTGGAGTGATCGGCACTAAATATCCGGAAGGCATAGGCGGATTCAAGCTGAGCAGGAAGTTCGTACTACTCGCAAACGACATGCATTATGCGCCAATAACCAAAGACAAGTGGGATCGGGGGCATTACAATATTTTCTTTGCAGAAGGGCCTCCGGAAAGACCCTTGCGAGAACTCAGCCTTGGCACGAATGGAGTAAGTCCCGTCAAACCTCATCTGGATATTCCTCCGGACAGCGTTCTAACGGTTCAAAGTCGTTACAGAACACCGGAAGACCTGTCGGTCCTCACCATCAACCCGCATATGCACCTGCTGGGGGTCGACTTCAAAGCGTACGCCATCACGATGGAAGGGGATACCATCCCACTCATTCGCATTCCTCGCTGGGATTTTCGATGGCAGTATTTCTACACATTTGAGAAGATCGTCAAGATACCTAAAGGCGCTGTAATCGTCGCCGAAGGAACGTACGACAACAGGGCTGCAAACCCCAATAACCCGTACGATCCTCCTCGGAGAGTGATCGAAAGACTGGAGCGAGATGGTGCACTTATGAGAACCACCGATGAGATGTTCCAATTCATCGTCACATTTCTGGACTATCGCGAAGGAGACGAGAATATCAGTCTGAGAACAGATTAAAAAGGTAAGACCACCAGGCTCAGCTTCCAATGATCGGTAGTGGAGCTGTGTTCTCCTCGATATTCAATTCCAAGATCGACCATTTCAAAGCTGCGGACCAATTCAGATCCTGTAAGGTTTCGAACTCGCTCGATCCGGGCAGCAAGCCACAGGTGATTCTCCAATTGGAATCTGTAGCCCACGCCGAGATGAACATCCGTGTCTATGGTCCTGAATCCCGAGAGCTCTTCACTTCCCCATTGAAGGATGACTCGGTTCTCCCGACCGTTATTGGTTTGAATATCTGCACTGATAGCCTGACGGATCTTGCTGTGATGGAATAGAAATCCCTGCATACCGAGCCCCCCGATCAATTCCAATCCATTTGTATTGACGCCTTTCACAGGGTGGATGAGTTTCAAGGCAGTTTCAAAACCGGCAAGGCGCTGATTTTGAGTGATGTCTATATCTTCAGTGAGAAGACCAACCCCTCCGGGAACCTGGAGTCTCGTGCGATAATTCAGGGATGTCAGACCCAGGTCCAACACAGCATCCGACGGAAACCTTTGAAACAATAGGATCGGAAAGTTGAATGCAAGTCCAAATGTCGGCCCGACAGTCGAGCGAGTGGTCAGGTAATCTACCAGAACATCGCTCCGGATCTCACCCGCAGGCTGTATCATCAGCCCGGCTTTGAATGAGAGTGCCGGTTTGGAGTTGGTATATCGATTTGCAGAATCAAGCCCGGCCTGTGCATATGATTGTGCTCCTGTGATCAGGACAACTAGTACCAGCATTTGAAACGGACGCAGTATTCGCATAGCTACTCATTAACGACCAACAAGTTGCATCCTCGTATGTCGCTGTGGTCAAATCTACCCAATACTTCGAAGCTATCATCCGAATGAACTCTTCCGAGGTCAGATGTTGCAATAAAAGAACATGACTCCGCATTCGCCAGGTCAATTACATTGATCCCACCTGTTCTTCCTTGAGGTGCAGATGAAAAAGGATCATCCCGTTCTCGGATCGAGATCCGCATCCAGTTCGGACTGCGAAAAATGCCATCTGCCCGGCTATATGCCTGGGACGAAAGTTCGGTCATTCCATATTCTCCCATGATCGATCTTAAACCCCAGGCCTGCTTTAGTTGATCATGGATCTCCCTTCGAGTGAGTTCCTTTCTCTGACCCTTCATGCCACCGGTCTCCATCACTTGCATGTCAAATTCGTATGGGAAATTTTCCGACAGTGTGAGCAGAGCATGTGTGACTCCAATGAGGAGATTCCGTTTCCCTTTTCGCGTATTGGAACGAAGTCGGTCCACCAATGCCTCGTGATCATGAAGATAGAATGCCGGGCCCGACTCGTTGTACTTTTCCATGAGTCGATTGACCATATAGATCAAAGCCGAGTCGTTTCTTTCCAAATATCCGGGCAACAGTGCACTGATCTCGAGATCCCTCGTGTCCACGAATTGTTCGAATGCACGTGAGAAGCTTTTCTCATACCAGGATATGTAGGCATAGTGATGTTTGCTCACACCTATACCCGTGGTGGAGCTGCTGGAAAACGTATACTGAATGGATTGTTTAAGGTCTTCTCCCAAAATCTGGTGATCCTTGAAGAATTCGACAGGAAGAAATGGAATTTCATCGAAGCTCTTCACCGATAGGGGGTCTGTTCCTATGAATTCCATATATCGACGATATACATTTGTATTTTCGGCCTGGAAGCGAAATATCCGTAACGCCATCTCGTTAAAGAGCTGGTCATTGTCTATGCTTAAAATGTCGTCAATAGTCACCTCGATCATGAGCGGTTTCAAAGGTATTCAAAGAATACTTGGGTTGACCATTCTGCTCGTTCTTCTCAACTCCGTGGGTTCCGGTTGTAAAGAAGACGGGGCCAATGTGCCTGAAGCGCCGGTGATCGAATTTCTGGACTATCAAGTGTACAAAAACACCAATGATCAGGATTCGCTCCTCAGGGTACGTTTCTATTTCGAGGATAAAGATGGGGATCTCGGGCTGGACAGAACCGATACATTCCCACCTTTTGATCCAGGAAGCCCTTACCAGTTCAACCTTTGGGTTGATATGTTCGATCTCGACGGAAGTGTTCCGAAGATCCTGACCCGCGAAGGAACCGACGACACCCTGAACTTGGATCAGCGCATCCCCAATATCACACCTTCAGGGAACAACAAGGAGATCAGCGGTGAAATGTCCATAGATTTCGATGCCAGTGAGCTCGTTTTGCATCCAAATAAGGTCAGTTGCGACCTGCAAGTTGTAGATAGAGCTTTGAACGAAAGTAATGTGATCAGCACCGGACCGATTGAACTCGTCCACTGATAAATTCAAAGGAGATACTGATAAATATGTATACTCAGTTGTACAAAAAAATCGTTTTTCGGCCGTTTAAAACGTGTATGTTTGCAGCCATTAGGCGATTTTTCGACGATTTGTCCGATTGGTACAGGATTTGGATGAATGTAGAAAAGACCTCAGTTATGAAAATGAAAATGATCGACAAACTAATCAAAAGCACTTTTATGCTGGTGCTGCTGACCGCAGTATCTCCCCTGGTCAATGCTCAGAAATTTGCCTATGTGGACTCAGACTATATCCTGAGCCAGATCCCTGAGTACAGATCAGCCCAAAAGCAGATCGACGAACTCGCCGAAAATTGGCAAAAAGAGATCGACAATAAGTATGCGGCGATTGACAAGATGTACAAGGATTATCGCGCAGAGAAAGTGCTCCTGAATGGAGAGCAACAAAAAGAGCGCGAAGCTGAGATCATAGCTAAGGAAAATGAAGTCAGAAAATTCCAGCAGGATAAATTCGGTTACGAAGGAGCCCTGTTCAAAAAGCGCGAAGAGCTGATCAAGCCGATCCAGGATCGCGTATTCGAAGCAATTCAACAAGTGGCCAAAGAGAACTCCCTTGATTTCATGTTCGACAAATCAGGAGAAATGATCATGCTGTTCACCAACGCCAGATATGATCGTTCGGACGAAGTTCTCGAAGAGCTGGGCATAACTCCAATGAAAGACGATAAGCAGGAAGATTCCGATCTTCCTCCCGGTGGGAACAACCTTCCTCCCGGAGGCAATAATTTACCTCCACGGTAATACTGAAATAAATATCGAAACCGAATTACTAGCAAAAGACAAATACACAGAATGAAAAGTATCAAATCACTTCTGGTCGTAGCGCTGATCGTTTCAGCTTTCGCGGCCAACGCACAATCCAAGATCGCTCATATCAACTCCGGAAAGCTCATGGAAATGATGCCAGAGTTGAAAGCAGTTCAGGATTCACTGGAGACCATTTCGACAGAATATCAATCCGTATTGAGTTCTATTGAAGCAGAGGTTACCAACAAACAGAAATACTGGGCCGATAATCCAAGCTCAAATCCAACGATCCTGGAATTGCGCGAAAAGGAGTACCAGGAATTGATCACGCGTTATCAAACTACTCAGCAAATGGCTCAGAAAGATGTGAGCAAGAAGCAGGAGCAGATGATCCAACCGATCATCGACAGATTGAAAGAAACGATCATTCAGGTTGCCAAGGAAAAAGGGTACGACTACGTACTTGATTCTACTGAAGGAGGAGGACTCATCTATGGAGCACCTTCCGATGACCTCATGAATGCGGTCAAGAAGAAGCTTGGCATTGAGTAATAAGACTAAATATGCTACTGCCCGTGCACCTATCGGAGTATTCGATAGTGGTGTGGGAGGACTTACAGTGGCATCAGGTATTGAGGGTCTCCTCCCTCAGGAGACCCTTATTTACTTCGGAGATACCGAACATTTGCCCTATGGCGATAAATCCCGTCACGCCATACGCAGTTATATAGCCAATATCAGCACTTTCTTAGCTGATCGCGGGTGTAAGCTCATTGTTGTCGCATGTAATAGTGCGTCATCTGTACTGGATGACGAATTACTGCAGCACATGGCTCTTCCTGTGGTCAATGTCATTGATCCCGTTGTGGAATCTGTGGTGAAAAACAAAGACCTGCGAAGGATAGGTGTGATAGGAACACGACGCACCGTCCGGAGTGAAGCGTATAGCGCAAAGATCAAAGCAGCCCGTCCTGATGTGGAACTTCTGGAGAAGGCAACGCCACTCCTTGCTTCTGTGATCGAAGAAGGCTTCTATGATGGCGAGGTGGCTCGACTTGTGCTGAGCAAATACTTGGACGGTATGGACCGGATGGATGCACTTATCCTGGGATGTACGCACTACCCATTGCTAAAGAATACCATTCGGGAGATCGTTGGTGATGACGTACTTCTTATCGATGCACCCGATGTAGTGGCAACCTCCGTGAAGTCAACTTTGATCCAAATGGATCTGGTTTCTGATCAACGAGAGGATCATCAATTCTTCGTATCTGACCTCACCGAGAATTTTCAGGAAATGGCTCGGTTGTTTTTCGGATCATCGATCGCACTCACCGAACACAGTCTAAGCGAGCACTGATGGGCATCCAGGCATAGTTGCCCTCGAAGTCCCCATTATTTCCTTTCACCGTATTTAAAAACAAACCACCCGTTTGTCAACCTCTGGTAGTCTTGACAGATCGCTCTGCTATATTTGAAGTTGGAAATAATAGACAAAACGAGTCATTGCTCCTGAATGGAAACCAAGCTTCACATACTGATCATCGATTCTCTCCACGAGAGCTTCATGGATTCTTTGGAAGCCAACGGGATTCGATTCACGTATGCGCCGGATATTTCTCCGGAAGAAGTTCGTGAACAATTGGGAGCATATAATGGCCTTGTTGTGCGCAGCAAGATGAAGGTGGATTCACATCTCATCTCTTCCAACCCACAGTTGAAATTGATCGCCAGAGCCGGTAGCGGATTAGATGGCATTGATCAGCAGGCTGCACGTGACGCGAGAATTCACTTGGTAAATGCTCCGGAAGGAAATCGCGACGCGGTGGGTGAACAGACCATCGGAATGATGCTGTCCCTTCTCTCCAACATTGACAAGGGTGCCAGAGAAGTACGAAATGGCATTTGGGATCGTGAAGGGAACAGAGGAACGGAACTTTCAAGTCTGACGGTTGGGATCATAGGTTATGGTAATACCGGGTCAGCAGTTGCTCGAAAACTCAGCGGATTTGGATGTAGGGTGATCGCGTATGACAAATACCGGTCAAATTATGCGAGTGATCTAGCACAAGAATGTGATTATGATGAACTACTTCAAGTGGCCGACGTGATCTCATTCCATGTTCCGCTCACCGATGAAACGCGAGATTGGATCAATAAAGAATTCATCAGATCAGTGGATCGACCTTTCTATTTACTGAACCTTTCCCGTGGCGGGATCATGAAAACAGAAGCCGTCTTGCGTGGATTGGAGAGCGGTAAGATCCTTGGATTTGGGTCAGATGTGCTTGAAAATGAGCAATTAAAGGAATATACAACCGAAGAAAGTCAACTGCTTCAGAATCTCCTGAAAAGGTCAGATGTCATCGTTACTCCGCATGTCGGTGGATGGACATTTGAGTCATATGAGCGCATATCTGAGGTGCTAGCTGAAAAGGTATTGAAATGGATAAATAAGTCCGTATTGCTAACGGATTAGTTGTGAATGAGTTTAATGTGTCAGATTTTGTTTTTTTTGTAGAATATTGGAATATCGCGCAGCACTTCCGGTGCGATGTTTCAGCTTTAAGTTATAACGTATGAATAAGTACTACTTAAGTCTGTTTGCAGGCTTGATCTTCTCACTTTCAGCAGTAGCCCAGTCGAACTTCGGAGAGATCCGGGGTAAGGTGATCGACTCCAAGACAAAAGCTACCCTGGATTATGTCAATATCCTCGTTCAGAAGGATGGTATCAACAAAGGTGGTGGGTTCTCTGATGAAGACGGGAATTACATCGTAAAACCACTCGAGCCGGGTGAGTATACGGTGACCTCGACTGCGGTTGGATATCAAACTGCATCGTATACGGGTGTGGTTGTGACAGGTAACAACATTACATATCTCAACATCGAGATGTCGAGCTCTGATCAGGTGCTTGACGTGGTCAAGGTCAAAGCCTACAAGACTGAGCTCGTAAAGAAGGATGAGAACTCCAAATCGTTCTCCGACAAGGATTTGGCTAAATTGCCAACGCGTTCTATCGGAGCGATCGCTCAGACTTCCTCAGCGGTGAACCAAACAAGAAGCGGGGTAAGTTTCCTAGGTCAACGTCCGGATGCAACTCGAGTTTTCATCGACGGTATCCCGGTTATCGGTTCATCATCGCTGCCACAGGGAGCTCAAGGTCAGATCGATATCATTCAGTCGGGTATCCCAGCACAGTATGGTGACTTTACAGGTGGTGCGATCAGTATCACGACAAAAGGTCCATCTAGGAAGTACAACAAAATGGTCGAGGTAATCTCGTCCAGCTTATTCGACCCATACCATTATAACTATGTACAAGGTTTCCTCTCCGGTCCACTCTGGATCAAGAACAAAGGAGGAGGGGACAAAGAATATGTTGCTCTTGGTTTCCAACTTTCCGGTGACTTCCGCTATGCAAAAGATGCATCGCCACTGTACGGGGGAGTATGGAGAGTGAATGACGAAAAACTTGAAGAGATCGAGAATAACCCGTTGGCGCCAAACCCATTGGGTAGCGGTTCGGTGACTCGAAGCTCCTTCCTGACTCAAGAGGATCTTGTAAAAGATCGCGCCAGACAGAATGTAGAGTCATTTGCAGCATCTGCTCAGGCGAAATTGGAGTACCAGCCAAATAAGAACACAACGATCACCGGATTCGGTAGTGTGAACTATGCTAGAGGAAACAACTTTAGCAGAAGTAACTACCTGATGAACTACAAGATGAATACGTTGAGTACAGATCAGACGTACCGTACCTACTTGAAGTTCACTCAACGTCTGCGTCAGGTGAATCCTGATGACAAAGACAAAGAGGAAAAGCCCTTGATCTCAGACGCATTCTATACGGTGCGTTTGGATTATCAAACCAGATTCTTCCAAAACGAAAGTGAAGACCATCGCGACGATATCTTCAGCTACGGATACCTCGGGAAATTCACTTCGTACCGCGCACCGGTATATAACTATAACAGGAATGAGAGCCAGCACATCGACCAGAACGGTGATACGGTTACTCGTCGCGGTTATTGGGAATTCGTAGGTCATGCAGATACTTTACTGACCTTTGATCCAAGTGATCGAAATCCATTCCGTGCAAATTATACTACGAATTTCTACGAGCAAATGGATGACCTGGACATAACTGTCCGTAACTCATCTCAGATCTTCCAGGGACTTGGATTGCTCAACGGCTTCTCAGTTCCGAACACATACTCATTGTGGTTCAACCCGGGAACGAACAACGTGTTCTTCCAGAAATCTCAAACAGAGCGTATCACAGCATATGCGATGGGAGAGGCTACACTTAACCTCAAGAACAAGCATGACCTGCAGTTTGGTATCACCTATGAGCAGAACCTGGCTAGTCGCTACGCGATCGGTGCCACTCAGCTTTGGACTTTGATGCCACTCTTGGCCAACTCACACATTTCCGAGCTGGACAAATTTGAAACTGAAGGGTACACTGTCGGTGGTAATCATGTCTACGACAACCAAGGGAACTTCCTAGATACAGTTCATTACAACTATCGAGTGGACTACGATCAGCAAACGTCTTTCGACAAAAACCTGCGTGCTAAGTTGATGGAAATAGGTGCTACAGATGTTTATGGTAACCCGATCACTGAGACTTCATACATCGATGTGAACTCACTTGATCCTTCTGTATTCTCAGTAGACATGTTCAGCGCTGATGACCTTTGGAACAACGGTAACACTTATATCAGCTACTACGGTTACGATTATCTGGGTAACAGAGATCGTAAACGTCCAAGCTTGAGTGAATTCCTGTATGACCCTCAGAACCGCAGAGTTGGTTCCTTCGCACCTATTTATAGTGCAGCATGGTTGCAGGATAAATTCGCCTTCAAGGATCTCATCTTCCGTTTAGGAGTTCGTGTGGAGCGCTATGATGCGAACCAATTCGTACTCAAAGATCCATATTCACTCTATCCGGTAATGACGGCTGCCGAAGTGACAGACTTCAACGGAATTGATGTGAGTCACCCTGAGAGTGTAGGTGACGATTACGTGGTTTACGTAAACAATAACGAGAACCCATCTAAAGTGGTTGGTTACCGTAACGGAAATACATGGTATGATGACAGAGGGGTTGAAGTTAGTACTCCGGACATCATCGCTCAGGAGAGTGCTAACGGATTGATCCAGCCTGCGTTGGTTGACGCAGAGAATCAGGAGATCGTGAAAGAATCTTTCGAGGATTACACACCTCAGATCAATGTTCTTCCACGTGTTTGGTTCTCATTCCCGATCAACACTGAAGCTCAGTTCTTCGCGAACTATGATGTTCTGGCTCAGCGTCCACAGAGCAACTTTGCTCCGATCAACACATACTACTTCCTCGAGGCAACTCAAGGTGGAACGATCGCCAATGCGGCATTGGAGCCACGAGTTCGTACCAACTACGAACTTGGATTCAAGCAGAAACTTACCGACAACTCAGCGATCAGCTTGATCGCACAGTATGCGGAGACTAGAAACGACTTCGGTCTGATCCGTCTCTACCAAGCATATCCGATCACATATAATACTACTGCGAACATCGATTTCTCTACAACGAAGTCGTTCCGTGCAGAGTACGAGCTGAGAGGACAAGGACGAGTTTCACTTTCTGCGAACTATACCTTGCTTTTTGCTGATGGAACTGGTAGTAACATCAACTCACAAGCTGCTTTGATCGCAGCCAACCAGCCTAACCTTCGTTCACTGTATCCACTTGATGTCGACATCCGTCATAAGATCGTTGCCATTCTCGATTACCGTTTCGAAGGAGGATCTTCTTACAGAGGACCACGTTGGTTCGGGAAGCCGATCTTCGAAAATTCCGGTGTGAACTTCATCGTGAACGCGAAATCTGGGGCTCCTTATACTAAGAGTAAGATCGCCATCTCTAGTGCACAAGCTGACCTCGGAAGGGTTCAAAGAAGTATTACGGATGGTAATCCATTCGGAAGCCGCCTTCCATGGCAGTTCCGTATCGATATGAACGCTCAGAAAGTGTTCACGCTTGAGAAGAAGAATCCAAAACCATTCAGAAACCGCGCTGTTCAGGTTACTGCATTCCTTTGGGTGCAAAACCTGCTCGATCAGCGTATCATCGATGGGGTTTACGGATATACAGGTACTCCTAACGATGACGGATATCTGGAGTCGCCACAAGGTCGTCAGTACATTTCTGAGCAGGTTAATGCTCAATCGTTTATGGATCTGTATAACGCCAAAGTTGACAACCCATTCAATTATTCGTTCCCACGATTGGCTCGTTTGGGTGTGAGAATGGCATTCTAATCATAGAAAGAAGAGGAAAATGAAAAATATGAAGAATATATTGGTTGCGAGTCTTGCGATTACTTTTTCAGTAACCGCATGGGCTAAGGAAAACGTACCAGGAGAGAATCCTCCACCGAATAAAGGACAGCAGTCGCACACGCTGATGAAATACGCAGCAGACTGTGAACCTGCCACAGCCAGGGTTGACCTGGATATCAACAACGTTCGAGCGAAGATCCTCAACGGAGGTGATATGTGGTGGGATCTTAGTAACGCACGTTACGAGGTTCCTAAAGTCACCGATTTGAACGCGGTTCGTAAGAATTCCATGTTCGCCGGAGCGATCTGGATCGGAGGAGAGGACGAAGGAGTATTGAAGCTTGCTGCGATGACGTATCGCCAAAGCGGATCTGACTTCTGGCCTGGTCCACTTGACACAGTGACTTCAAATACGAATACAACTCGCTGTGAGAACTACGACCGCATCTTCGAAGTAAAGCGTGAGGACATTGAAACCCACGTGGAGCTGTTTGAAGCGAATCAGGGTGTAGTGCCAAGCGGTGAGATCCCTGACGGGATCAAAGATTGGCCGGGTAATGGTAACGGCTTGAATGAGCCTGAGTTCCTCGCACCGTTCTTCGACCAGAACAACGATGGTCTGTATTCTCCGGAAGAAGGAGATTACCCGGTATTGCAAGACGAATGTCGTGGCATTCCCGTATTGGACGAAGACAATGAGGCGTCTGATCAACCGGATCAAATGCTTTGGTTCGTATACAACGACCGTGGAAATATTCACTCAGAAACTCAAGGTCAGGCCATCGGTCTCGAAATGCAGACTACTGCATTTGCATATGCAACGAACGATGAGATCAACAACATGACCTTCTACACGACCCGCATCATCAACCGAGGGGCGAGCCAATTGAGCAACACCTACTTCGGACAATGGGTTGACCCGGATCTCGGGAACTTCTCCGATGACTATGTAGGATGTGATGTCGGATTGAGTCTTGGGTTCTGCTACAATGGAGATGACAATGATGAAGGTATCCTCGGATACGGATTGAATCCACCTTCTGTAGGGGTTGACTTCTTCGAAGGACCGAAGAAAGACACCACCATTGATGGTGTAGATACATTGATCGAATTGGGAATGTCGAAGTTCGTTTACTACGACAATGACTTCACCAACTTCGGTAACCCACAGCAACCTATTCACTATTATAACTACCTCCAGGGTAAGTGGAAGAATGGTGACTGTTTGAGCTGGGACCTTGCTAACGGTAGAACCGGAAGTGAGTGTACGGATTATATCTTCCCTGGTGACACTGATCCTAACCACATAGGTGAGAATTGGGATGAGCGCTCAGCCGGTAACACACCTGCTGACCGTCGATTCCTTCAGACATCAGGTCCTTTCACATTGAAGCCGGGTGCGGTCAACAAGATCACCGTTGGTGTGGTTTGGGCACGTGCCAGCTCAGGTGGCGCAACCGGATCTCTTGATCAGCTGAAAGCCGCAAGTAGAAAAGCTCAGGAACTCTTCGACAACTGTTTCGACATCCTCGATGGTCCTGACGCTCCAATGGTAGAAGCACAGGAACTCGACCAGGAGTTGATCCTGATGTTCACGAACACGAACAGCGAAACTGTAGAGCAGTACTCTGAGGAAGTTGTCAGTGACGGAGTAACTCGTGAGTATCTGTTCCAGGGATATCGCGTGTACCAATTGAAGAATTCAACGGTAGGTACAGGTGACCTCGAAGACATCGATAAAGCTCGCGAGATCTTTAGCTGTGACCTGGATGATAGTATCACTCGTTTGGTGAACAAGCCATTCGACGAAGCATTGGGTCAACCATTACCGAAGTTGATGATCGAAGGCCCGAATGAAGGTCTGATCCACTCGCTTTCTATTACAGAGGATGCATTTGCGACCGGATCGAACAAGACCCTGGTCAACAACAAAGTATATTACTATATGGTGCTGTCATATGCAGCACTCCCAGGTCACCCGACTCTGGAATACCTCGCCGGTCGTCAGATCGAACAATTCAGCCTGACTCCGCACAAACCTGAGCCACGAATGGGTGGTCTCAATGTGCGAGGGAATTACGGTGACGGTCCTCAGATCATTCGTCTGGAAGGAACCGGAAACGGAGGTCAGGATCTGGAGTTGACCGATGAAAGCGTCGATTTCATTCTGGCGAATAACTTCATGGAGAATCCCGAGTATAAGATCGGCGAGGGTCCTGTCAACATCAAGATCGTTGATCCGCTCAGAGTACCACAAGGAAACTTTGAGCTGATCCTGCGAGAAG
Organism: Sphingobacteriia bacterium; assembly: GCA_008080835.1. Classification (GTDB taxonomy): domain Bacteria; phylum Bacteroidota; class Bacteroidia; order NS11-12g; family UBA9320; genus VMDK01. Next base: position 15,553 of record VMDK01000032.1, read on the forward strand.
ATCCGATCCCATTCAACCCTGCTTTGAGAAGGGCTGGAGTCGTTGCGGAGAATACGAGTTGGGTACTGGTGAATACACTCACCGGAGACTCTGTTTACTCAGACTACAACCTCGATTATAGAAATGAGCAACTCATTACGGAGGGATCTACAGGTGACCCATTGAAAGATTGGGGTATGTCCGTGACCTTGGAGCAAGTAGTTCATCCGGGTAACCCAGATGATCAGGAGAACGGTCTGCTGAGCTGGGCTGTAGAGTGGGATGATAACAGTAAGCAATGGCTGACTGCGATCCCCGACATCGATGGTCGATCTGCGCTGAACTGGATCCGCTCAGGTAGAGTAGGAGCCAATGAGGCAGAGAAAGATTACTCCATCCATGATTATGTGACCACAGACGGACCTACAGATCAATTCGAAGTATACGAGAAGATCTGGAATGGTCGTATCGCGCCATATCGTTTGGCATCACGAAACATCTACTCTGAAGATGTGACCAGTCCTCCTTCATTGCCTGCTAACGGTGTACAAGGTGTGGCATTCAATGGTCCAAGGATCATCAACGATTGGCACAATCTGGAGAACCTGTCCAGTGTGGATATTGTATTCACCAAAGACAAATCCAAGTGGTCTCAATGTCTTGTCCTAGAAATGGGTGAAGATGTTAACTTGACTGAAGGTGGAGTACAGAAATTTGGAATTCGCGACCACGCGTCTCTGAACATCGACGGAACATATTCTTCCACTGAAAAAGGTAGAAGCTGGTTCCCTGGATATGCCATCAACATCGAAACCGGTGAGCGTTTGAACATTATCCTTGGTGAGGATAGTTATCAGGGATTGAACAACGGACGCGACATGAAATGGAATCCAACCGATGACGGTGGACAGTACAGTAACGGATATCTTTCATGGGGAGGTCGTCACTACATCTACGTGATGGGATCTTATGAAGGAAGCAAGCCTATCTACGACAAAGGACCTCGTTATGACGGTGGTGGGTACTACAAAGGTGTTTTGGAGAATGCCGGTGCGAACTACGATCGTGAGTTGAACAACAATGTATTATATCAGGCAATGTGGGCCATCCCGGCGTACATGTCGTTCGGATATGATATGGAAGAAGTAGATGGAATGCCAGTTCCTCCTACTGAAATGAGAATTAGACTTCGCGTTAGAAAGCCATATCAGAACTACAAGATCGTTGACGGATCCACGAATGATGATAATCCGAGATACGGATTCAATACGGATGAGGTCTACACGGAGCAAGGTCAGCAATTCGGTACGGATGCCCTTGACGAGATCAGAGTGGTACCAAACCCGTACTATGCCTTCTCTGGTTCAGGATACGAGAATAACCCGGTTGAGAATAAAGTGAAGATCACGAACCTTCCTGAGCAATGTACTGTATCGATCTACACGATCGATGGTTCACTTGTTCGAAGGATCGTGAAGGATGACCCATCTACCATTATTGAGTGGGATCTGAAAAATGCGGCTCGTGTACCGATCGCGAGTGGTAACTACATCATTCACGTAGATGCCGGCGAGACCGGTGAGAAGATCGTGAAATGGTTGGGATTGATGCGTGCACTTGACCTTGATTCCTTCTAGAACCCAGATTTCAATGATTCAACCGAAAAAGCAGATTACAATGAAGCGAACATTTATAAAATTCATGATAGCCGGAGCCGCTCTGTTGAGTGCAGGAATGACCGAAGCAGGGAATCCGGATCGTATCGGACAATCAGGAGCTAATCAACTTGTGATGAACCCATGGGCCAGAACGGCCGGATGGGGTTGGGCAGGTGTTGCCGGTGTTCAAGGTCTTGAGGCCACGTATATGAACATTGGTGGACTTGCACATCTGGACAAGACTCAGATCATGTTCAGCAATACGAACTGGCTTGTAGGGTCAGGGGTTTCGATCAACTCATTCGGTATCGCTCAGAGCATTGGCTCTGAAGGTGTACTTGGATTGAGTGTGATGACCACCAGTATGGGTGAGATCGAGATCACAACCACTGAACAACCTGAAGGAGGATTGGGAACCATAAACCCACGTTTGATCAATATGGGAATTGCTTACGCTAAGCGATTCACAGAATCGATCTCCGGTGGTGTTCTTGTACGTATCCACAGTGAGAGTATTCCGAATGCGGGTGCTCAAGGTGTTGCGATCGATGCAGGTATTCGATACACAGAGACCAGCGACAAGAGCGATAAACTGAAGAAAGACGATATCAAGTTCGGTATCTCTCTGAAAAACGTAGGTCCTGACGTGCAATACAGCGGTGACGGACTCGGGTTCAAGGCTATCAACCCTTCGAACGATAACGAGCAAACTCTTTTGTTCCGCTCTCAGCGTTACGGATTGCCTACGCTAATCAATATAGGAGCAAGCTATGATTTCCGTCTGGACGCTACTAAGGAGACCTTCTCCCATCGAATGACTCCTGCATTGACCTTTACGTCAAATGCATTCAGCAGAAATCAGTTGACAGCAGGATTGGAATATGGGTTCAAAGAATTGTTCTCGATCCGTGCGGGATACGCGTATGAGGATGGTGGATTGGATTATGCCGACAGAACCAGTGCCTTCACTGGTTTGGCTGCAGGATTCAGTTTGGATCTTCCTTTGAGCAAGGACAACGACAACGGATCATTCGGAATCGATTACGCATTCCGTCACAGCAATCCTTTCAGCGGATCACACTCTATCGGTGTGCGTCTCGACCTGAAATAGGCTGAAACTACAGGAAATATTACCTTTGTAAACGCATTGCATCCACTGTTTGGTGGATGCAATGTTGTTTATAATAACTTTGGATAGATAAAGACAGGGATTATGTCGGACGTCAATTACATGTCGCAGGAAGGGTACGATGCCTTAAAAGAGGAGATCGATCACCTCAAGAAGGTGGAGCGACCGAATATTTCAAAACAGATCGCAGAGGCACGCGATAAGGGTGACCTCAGTGAGAATGCTGAGTACGACGCAGCGAAAGAAGCTCAGGGACTTTTAGAGCTCAAAATTTCCAAACTGGAAGAGCTCATCTCACGATCCCGGGTTTTGGATCCGTCCAAGCTCGACAATTCTAAAGTAGGAATACTCAGTACCGTGAAACTGTTTAATAAGAAGATCAATAAGGAAGTACAGTATACCATCGTGTCTGAAAAGGAGGCGAATCTGCGCGAATTCAAGATCTCAGCCTCATCTCCTATCGGGAAAGCACTTATGGGTCGAAAAAAGGGTGAAAGTGTGGATGTCCAGGCACCTGCAGGAATTATCCCTTTTGAGATCCTCGATATTACCTTTGGTTAATGGCAACCATCTTCTCAAAGATCATTTCCGGCGAGATCCCGGCCTATAAAGTCGCGGAAACCGAAGAGTTTTTGGCATTCCTCGACATCTTCCCGCTCCGCAAAGGGCATACTTTGGTCATCCCAAAGAAGGAAGTTGATTACATGTTCGATCTTGATGATGAGACGTTAGCAGGACTGCATCTGTTCAGCAAGATCGTTGCTAAGGCCATTCAGTCGGTTATTCCATGTGAGCGCATTGGTACGGCAGTCATTGGTTTGGAAGTTCCTCATACGCATGTGCATTTAGTACCTATTAACAGCGTATCAGATATTGATTTCTCACAACCTAAATTGAAGCTCGAACCTGCAGAGTTTGAGCAGATCGCTGCTTCGATTCGAGAAGCGTTACGCAGCGAAGGTTGATTCCATAAATCCGTTTTTTAATACTGATTCAAGGATCTGGAAACGAGGTCTGGTGACCTGAATGAATTCCTTTACCGAGAGGAACGAACAGGTCTTTGTCGGTTCAAGGATTTATAGATGTTGTATCTTTAGAGAGAGGGTTTCGCCCCCGGGGCCGGCACCCTCTACCCCTAACGCGGTCAAGCTAAGCATTAATCCAACTCCTTGCCAATTATTGAACCAAACGATACCCAACCGCCAAAGAATACCCTCCTGGCGTGCTCGTTTTCAATGATGTCCATCGAAAAAAGTCACTTAACCCGACCCGGGTTATTCTTCACGAATGAAGACCAACCTCCTTCTGAACTCGTCTTTTGAGAGGCTTTACTCTTTTTGGCATCTTTTAACTCCGCAGGGCCACTATCGGTGAAGAAGTGACATACAGCCACAGCCAGCCCGTCGGTGGCATCCAGGTCCTTCGGGATCTCGTCGAATTTCAGGATGTTCTGAAGGGTCTTGGCCACCTGGATCTTATCGGCCGCACCCTTTCCCGTGATGCTCTGCTTGATCCGACGTGGTGCATACTCGAAGATGGGAATGTCGCGATACAGAGCAGCTGCCATGGCCACGCCCTGAGCTCGCCCAAGTTTCAACATGGATTGAACATTCTTTCCAAAAAAAGGAGCCTCCAAAGCCATCTCATCCGGATGATAGCTATCGATCAGTGCCAGACAACGCTCGAATATCCTTTTCAGCTTGAGCCCGTGGTCTTTGTATTTCTTCAATGTGATCACACCCAGACTCAGCATTTCCATGTGATTTCCGTTACATCCAAGGACACCATATCCCATTAAATTTGTTCCCGGATCGATCCCGAGAATGATCTTCTCGTAATCTTTGTCAATCAAGCGTTCGGCCACAGATCAAATGTACTTGCAAAAACTCACAAAGCGCATTAAAGATAATCAACAACACATCGGAACCCTTATCAAATGGGGGATCTTCGTGTTGTCGATACTGTTCTTGTATAGGGAGCTATTCCTCAAAAGGGACTTTGTCCAACTGCTGAAGGACTACGGTTTTCGCATGCAGGACAACTGGCAGTTGCTGTTACTGGTGGTGCTTTTAATGCCCGTCAACTGGGGCTTAGAGGGACTCAAATGGCGCTCGCTCATGAAGCCGCAGGTCAAAGTGCCTTTTCTTCGAGCACTCGCCGGTACCATGGCCGGAGTAACCGTAAGTATCCTCACACCGAACAGAGTAGGGGAGTTTGCGGGAAGGATGCTGTTTATCCGACCAGATAAACGCGACCATGCAGTAGCCATGAGTTTGGCCGGAAGTATTTCGCAACTCATGATTACGCTGCTAGTTGGTGTTGTATTTGGACTCCTGCATACCTACCAACTCGATCAGATGCTTTGGTGGTATGTTCCACTCGCTATTCTGCTCTTGGCAGGTATACTTTGGTTGTACTTTAACCTCGGTAGAGCCGAGCGATTACTTAAACCATGGGAAAAGAATGGATTTCTGCACAGAGCCAGAGAAGTTATCGGTAATCTTAGCGCTAGGAAACTGAGTGGTGCACTATTCTGGTCTGCAAGCCGCTACGTGATCTTCAGCTTTCAACTAGCGTTACTCATCATTGCTTTGGTGGATCTCTCACCTCATTTTAGGCCGATCTTTCTCGTGATCATGGTGCCTATGTATTTCTTGTATCAAACGGCGATACCCACAATAGCCTTCAGTGAAATAGGCGTGCGTGGAATGATCCTGGCGGTGATGTTCACGGAATATGCCCAGGAGTCGGACCTTCTTTTGGCAAGCACCATGCTTTGGATAATCAACATTGTAACTCCGGCACTCATCGGAGGTGTACTTTTGTTGCTTCAACGCATCAAGCTATTCAAATCGTGACCCTTGAGATCATCGCAACTTTCATCCTTTTGTTATATGCAATTCGACTCCTGAGACATAGGGTCGCATGGAAGAAATTGACACCCACTTACTAGGGAGATAATGGTCGCACTGTTTCTATAGTCATCGTAGCATGGAATGAACTGGAAAATCTTCAATACTTGATCCCGCTGTTGCACGCCCAATCCTACTCGAACATCTCTGAGATCATCGTGGTGGATGACGAGAGTACAGATGGATCCGCCGACTTTCTCAAAACACAGGATATCACCTATTTGAGATCCAAACCGCGTTCTGCCCTACGCAAAAAGGAAGGATTGAAGTTGGCACTGAGTCATGCAAAGGGTGACATCATTGTACAAACAGATGCAGATTGCTGGGTAGGGGAGCATTGGGTTGAGAGGATGGCTGGATCATTGGATGCTTATGCTCGTCTCATTCAAGGACCTCTTACTTATCGAAGAAGTCATAAAGTGTGGAGTGGAATTCTAGAATCGGAGCAAGCCGTTCTCAATGCACTGTCCGGTTCGGGAATTTCGATCGGTCGACCGGCCCTCGGCAACGCGGCCAACATGGCGTATTTTAGAGGAGATATCGATCCTGATTTGGATCTCGGTGTGAACGGGAGTGTGAGTGGGGACGACGAAGAGATCATCAGTGCAGTGATCGAAAAGTACGGTCCTTCTGCGGTCAGATTCAACAAGGAACCCGATGCGATGGTGTTTGCCCGAGGTCCCGAAGGTATTCAGGAGTTTTTCTATCAGAGATTGAGGTGGGATTCCAAGGTGAAATTGAGAGGATTGACCAAGGTCGGTTTGGATTCTATTCTATTCTCATTGACCAATTTCCTTTTACTCGGGTTGGTTGTTGCTGCAATGTTTAAAATGATAACATGGGATCTCGTGGCGACATACTATGGTGTCAAATACCTTATAGACTTAAGATGGTTTATAACCATTTGGCCATTCTATCGTCCTCCCGACTGTGGTAAAGGCTGGTTGTTGGACTCTTTGATCCTCGTCATATTTTATCCTTTCTATACGTTCTTCTTCGCAGTCCTTTCTAAGTTTGTTCCCTTCAAATGGAAAAACCAAAAGATAGCACCCTGGACCAGATCGAGTGGGACATCCTGAACAAGCTCATCTTCAGAGAAAACCTTGCTTCACTCGTGGAAGAAGTAGGCCATAGAGAAGGGAAATATGTGGTAGCCGACGTGCTTAAAGGTCTTTTGGTTAAAGGGCTTGTGCAGCCTATGGTCAAAGGAGATGACGGTGTGATCAGAGCCAGCTATGCTTTTGATTCCGATAATCTGGAAGAGTATTATTTCATTGTCACAGGTAAAGGGCTTGACCTGTTGAATTAGTCTGCTCGGAATCCCATTCTTTTGCTCGTACTCAACCCTCGTGGATTATTGAATACGCTTTTCTGTTCTACCGTGATCATCTTCAGATTCTCCACAGGTGGGACATAAAGATCGAAATCCAGCGAATAGAGCATACACTGCTCTATGATCTTTTGTAAGGAATCAGAGTTCAGTTCTTGTTGGCCAACATCTCCAAACAAAAATCCCATTTGACGCTTGCCTTCTGTGTAAAAGTGGTCCTCAATGTTCACATAGAGTCTCGCGAGCAAGAAGCCGACGTCGTTCATCCGATTGTATTTCAGTGAATCGCTCAGAAAGTTATAGATCTGGATCATTCCAAAATATCCTCGTTTCGGATCTTTCTTCACATAATCCGATTTATTGATGCGATGGGCCGGAGGGAATGCAAACACATTTGTGTGCATGATGAACACGATGGTATCACCTGAAAATTTAAGGTGAAATTCGAAGTCCCCATGTCTGGTCAATGAGATCTCAACATGAGGCGAGCTCTCTAAAACTCTGGGTGCGATTTCCTTTTTCACATTCTCAGCACAATCTCTCAATCGAGTGAATGCATCAACTGTTTTTTGATAGATCAGCTGCTTTAATTCCGCCTTATCGTCGAGACGGGAAATGATATCTTCAATTTTTTCAGACATGTTTCAGGGATGCTTCGAACAAAAGTATCCAAAATTGGTTGTAAACTATGATTGAACCTTTAGAGCTAAAATCCTCGAAAACCTGAGTAAAATCATGCATTTGGAAGGGTCAACAATACATTATTCTAACACGAAAAAGCTACTTTTGCACCAAAATGGAGAAAGCCACAATGTCAGACACTGCACGCCTTGAAATCAATGGTCAGGAGGTTGAACTTCCTTTGATCGTCGGATCCGAAAATGAAGTTGGTATCGATATCAGTCAGCTTCGAGCGAAAACCGGAGCTGTAACGGTCGATGTTGGATTCAAGAATACTGGAAGCACCACGAGTTCGATCACGTATCTCGATGGTGAAAAAGGAATTTTGCGTCACCGCGGTTATAGCATTGAGGATCTCGCGGAGAATGCGTCATTCCTGGAAGTGGCTTATCTCATTATCAATGGACATTTGCCGAATGCGGAAGAATATGCAGATTGGGACACGCAGATCCGCCACCATACTTTGGTAAATGAAGACATGGCCAATATCTTCAAGGCATGGCCTACAGGTTCTCACCCAATGGGTCAGCTCACGGCATTGATCTCCTCCCTCTCTAGTTTTTATCCGGATTCATTGGATCCGCACCGTTCTGAGGACGAGCAGCATAGAACCATTCGCCGTCTCATCGCTAAAATGCCAACCATCGTAGCGATGTTGATGAAGAAGGCCAAAGGACATCCACTTATTTACCCGAATAACGATCTGGATTACGTCAGCAACTTCCTGAATATGACATTCAAGAACGTCACTGAGGATTACGAGATCGATCCGGTATTTGTAGAGGCGATGAACAAGCTGCTCATTTTGCATGCGGATCACGAGCAGAACTGTTCAGCTTCCACTGTTCGTATTGTTGGATCATCACACTCAAACTTGTACGCATGTATCTCTGCAGGTATCGCTGCGCTTTGGGGACCTCTTCATGGAGGCGCCAACCAAAAAGTGATCGAGATGCTCGAAGGCATCAAAGCTGACGGAGGTGATGCTTCCAAATTCATTGCTAAGGCAAAAGACAAGAACGATCCTTTCCGTTTGATGGGCTTCGGTCACCGTGTATACAAGAACTACGACCCTCGTGCCAGGATCATCAAGAAGTCTTGTGATGATATTCTGAACAAAATGGGTATCAACGATCCTATTCTTGAAATTGCCAAACAACTGGAGGAGACCGCGCTGGCTGATCCTTATTTCGTAGAGCGTAAATTATTCCCGAATGTTGATTTCTACTCAGGGATCATCTACCGTGCTATGGGCTTCCCTATGGAAATGTTCACCGTGTTGTTTGCAATGGGACGTCTTCCCGGATGGATCGCTCAATGGAAGGAGATGCGCGACCAGAATCAACCGATCGGCAGACCACGTCAGATCTATACCGGTGAAACGAACCGTGAGTTCGTGATCATGGAAAACAGGTAAACAGGTATCGGGTGTCCCGCCAGAGACGGGCAAGCGGGTACTGGGTTTCGGGCTTTGATCTTTTGCGATTTTAATCTGTAGCGGACCTTTAGAGTCGTATTCCTATATTCGGACGTGGCAGAAAAATACTACACCGATCAGGAATTCCAGGGACTGACCCCGGATCGATTCAAACCGGGAGAATTCGATAGTTGTAGCTTCAAGGAGTGTGATCTCAGTGGACTGGATCTCAGCGGACTGCGCTTTGAGAATGTGGAGTTCGTCGACTCCAATCTCAGCAATTGCACACTATACGGAACTGCCATGCAGGACGTAACATTCCGCAATTGTAAGTTGATGGGACTGCAATTCGAAGAAGTTAATAGACTAGGGTTTTCCGTGAACTTCTATGATTGCATCCTTAGTCATTCTACCTTTTTCGAAATGGATCTGAAGCAATGTTCATTTGAAAATTGTGTTGAAGCCCTATCACTTTTCCGACAGGTCTAAAGTAGAGATTTTATTCTAATTGTT
>VMDK01000135.1 GCA_008080835.1 Sphingobacteriia bacterium
CGTGTTTGTTTGGGACACCGACGGTAAGAAATACTACGATTTCCTGTCGGCATACAGCGCCGTAAATCAAGGACATTGTCACCCTAGACTGTTGAAAGCGCTTAAAGATCAAAGCGAGCAGCTCACCTTGACAAGTAGGGCATTCTATAACGATAAATTGGGTGAGTACGAGAAGTACATCACCGAATACTTTGGGTATGACAAGGTGCTTCCAATGAATACAGGTGTAGAAGCAGTGGAAACTGCTTTGAAACTGTGCAGAAAGTGGGCATACGAAAAGAAAGGTGTTGAAGAGAACAAAGCCGAGATCATCGTGGTGAGTGAGAACTTCCACGGCCGTACGCTTGGGGTTGTTTCTTTTTCAACCGATCCAAGCAGCTTTGGCGGCTTCGGTCCATACCTTCCCGGTTTCAAGACCATAGAATACAATGACATTAACGCAGTGCGAGAAGCTCTGGCCGGTCCCAATGTTGCCGGCCTGATGATCGAACCGATACAGGGAGAAGCAGGTGTAATCGTTCCTGACAACGGATACCTTACAGCTTGCAAAACACTTTGTGAGGAAAACAATGTTCTGTTCATCGCTGATGAAGTGCAAACCGGCATAGCTCGTACGGGAAGATTGATCGCATGCGAGCATGAAGATGTTCGTCCTGATATACTCATTCTAGGGAAAGCTCTCTCCGGAGGTATACTCCCCGTTTCTGCAGTGTTGGCAGATGACGACATCATGCTTTGCATCAAACCGGGTGAGCATGGCTCGACCTTTGGTGGAAATCCACTGGCATGCGCTGTGGCACGAGAAGCACTCGAGATCGTCCGAGATGAAAAATTGGCGGAGAACGCTGATAAGATGGGCGCAATATTCCGAGACAGGATGCGTGCGATCGACTCAGACCTCGTAATAACCGTTCGGGGAAAAGGGTTGCTGAACGCCATTGACATCAAGCCATTCGGAGATGGCAAGACAGCATACGACATCTGTTTGATGCTTCGTGACAAAGGACTACTTGCCAAGCAAACGCATGTTCACACCATCCGCTTTGCTCCTCCACTCGTGATAAACGAAGAGCAAGTGCATGCCTGTTGTGACATCATAGAAGCAACCATTCATGAAGCAGAACAAGTAGCATTGGTTTGATGCACTTTGACGCGTGCCTACCTAATTCCGCACGATCATGAGAAGCGGATCTGCAGGTTTGTCATTTGATCATTTCGAACGGATCATTCGGCCGTTTGAATATTACGAACAACTCAGCCTGGAGGGAAAGCAGCGATTCTACTTTAGATGCGATCGTCTTAGTCGTTATCTGCGTTTCAAGGGTATGCAGGGACTGAAGATCGATCTGGAGAAACGGATCCTAATAGCGGCCAGCATCACACAAGTGACGTTCGGTTTTGCTCAATTCCACATCCCGGCATTTCGTCGTGTTTTGGTATACCCACAGAGTTTCTATCACGCGGGATGGAAAAAATGGATGAAGGGATTTGCCGCAGGAAATGGAGTGATCGCTTTGAGTTGGGAAGATTTCCGTTCCGGATATCGAACACCCGACGATAACTACAATTTGGGCATGCACGAGATCGCGCATGCGCTCCATTTGAACCTGAGTCAAGGACATGACTCAGACTCAGTGTTTCAGCATTTCTTCAACCATTGGGAAGCCAAAAGCCTGCGTGAATTTGAGAACCTGAGTGACGATTCTTCCCATTTCCTGAGGCACTACGGTGGCACTAATATGCATGAATTCTTTGCGGTTTGTGTAGAACATTTCTTCGAGTCACCGGAGCCATTTCAGAAAGCACTTCCTGATCTCTATGCGGGGACCTGTCTGCTCATGAATCAGGACCCCTTGGCTCATGACAACGATTATCGGTTAAACGAGGAGCTCTTACCGGGAAAAGAAGAGAAGGAAGAAAAGGACGTGAATCTATCACTCGAATATGCCAGGTATCGGGAAAGAAGCTGGCACTGGTCTTTGACCTTGGCGAGCATTGGGATTTTCATCAGTCCGCTCATCCTTTACATGTTCACCTTCGATACACTTGTATATCGGAGAGACATTATTCAGTTCGCTGTATTTGCGTCAGCGTTGGGATTCGTTCAATATCCGTGGTTCAGAAGAAAAGGTTGGATCGATTACGCCTTCTTCTTCCTGATCTATGCAATATTTGGTGTGGGATTGAATCTGGCCACACTTGGTTTCGCAGCAAATTCACTTTTCCCGTTGGAGCATTCAAACAACGAATACAAGATCACAAGAGTAATCGATGAACCCATGACCAAATTCGTATTCTTCGAAGTCAATGACGAGCATTTGAACGACCATATAGAGCACCTTTATTTGGAGAAACATCAGTTCTACCTAGTAAAGGACAACCCGGTACAATCAGTCAATATCGAATTGAAAAAAGGTCTTTTAGGGTATGATGTGATCAAAAGAATCACACCTGTATATTCCGGGAAGAATTCGGATCTCGACGCTCTTCTGAAAGAGCTGAACATCGAGATCCCGGATTCAATTCGTCAAAAGTTCAAGTAATTACTTGAAGTCGACCATGTAAGGCATGATGGCTTGCACACCATCGAGATTCTGTACTTCCTTAAGTCGTTGGTAGATCGTGTAGTTGTCTCCCAATTCTGCTTTCATGGCTTTCTGCACATGAGCTTCCATGCTGAACATCTTCATGATCTCCTCGAAAGGATTCTTTTCTTGAGGATATGCGCGAGTACGATATTCATCCAAGCCGGCTTTGTAGGCTGCGATCTCAAGAGCATCTTCCAATCCTCCCAATTCATCCACCAGACCTCTCTCCTTGGCCATGACACCGGTCCACACACGTCCTTGTCCGATGCTATCAACTTCTTCTATGGTAAGACCTCTTCCTTCAGAAACATGCCCAAGAAAATCATCGTAAACCTTTCCAACGATCTCGTCAAGTATCATACGCTCCCGATCATTGAGGGCTCGGTCTATTCTGCCAAATTCACTCATGTCACCGGTTCCTACGTAGTCGGTACTCAAGCCCAGTTTACCGAACATGCCTTCTGCATTCGGGATCAAGCCGAATACACCAATGGATCCTGTGATGGTGTTTGGTTGAGCGATGATACTATCAGCAAGACAACTGATATAGTATCCTCCTGAAGCGGCAACATCACCCATACTGATGATGAGAGGTTTCTGCTCATTGAGCAGCTCAGCTTCGCGCAAGATGACCTCACTGGCCTGGGCGCTTCCACCTGGTGAATTCACGCGGATGACCACTGCTTTGATATTGTCGTCTTTGCGCAGTTTTCTTAGAGCTGCGGCAAATTTGTCCGATCCGATCTGGTCGTCTTCACCTTTCCCGGAAACAATGGTTCCCTCAGCGTATACGATCCCGATCTTTCCACTCTTGTCATTATCAAGGTCCACTTTAGCACCTTTATCGGTTTTGATGTACGTGCTCAATTTCATGAACTGGATCTTGTCGTCATCCTCCAGTCCGAGCTCATCGCGGATACCCGCGAATACTTCATCACGGAATTTCATACCGTCAGTCAACCCGTAACGAACCGCACCTTCCGCGTCACGAAAGGTGAAATCATTGGCAAGACTCTTCAGAGAGTCGACAGAGATCTCACGGGTATTGGAGATGCCCTCCAACATGACGTCGAAAAGTGAATTCACGTATGCGTCGATCTGTTCGCGATTGGCGTCGCTGAGTTTGTCGAGTACGAAAGGCTCTACGGCTCCCTTGAACTTACCTCGCTTGACCACTTGCATTTCCACTCCGATCTTGCCGAGCATTTCTTTGTAGAACATCACACTTCCCAGCAATCCGTTGAAGATGATGTTCCCTTTTGGATTCAAGTAAACTTTATCCGCAGCAGACGCGAGATAGTATGTCTTATTGTCCATGTTCTCGGCATAAGCGTGGACGAACTTGCCCGACTCACGGAATTCCAGAATGGACTCGCGCAATTCAAAGGTCTTCGCAAACCCAGCCCCAACGAAGCTTAGGTCCAGGAATATCCCACTCACACGTTCGTCGTCCGCTGCGCGTTCGAGTTGCTTAGTGATGTCATACAAGCCAACAGGAACTTCAGAATCTCCTGAAAGTCCTCCCGCTAGTTTGTAAAGCGGATCCTCACTTGTACGATCTGTCAGAGGATAATTCAATTTGAGATGTAGGACTGTCTGCTTTTCAAGCTTCACTTCCTTCTCCTTTGCGAAATCGATATTGTTGACAGAGGCTGCCAACACCAAAAAGATGATTCCGATAAAAATGATCAAGCCAACAACTGTGGCCAGCACGAATTTCAAAAACTGTTTCATAATATTTACTTCTGCCGGTCTAAGGTCTTATTGAATGATGAAGCGTTTGCTCGTGGCGGTTGCTCCGTTATTCAATACGGCAAAGTAGTGTCCTTGGTTCAGGAAGCTAAGGGAGATTTCGGTCAAAGGGCTTGTTATTTCGCTGAAGTAAACTGATCGACCATTCAGATCGAAGATTTCTATAGAACTGCCTTGAGCATCGCGGACAGCCAGTTTGCCCTCGTAATAGTGCATGGATGCATGCACATGGAACTCATCTATTCCGAGGACTGCCTGCAAATTCATGGTTACCGGAACTTGAAAAATCACTCGTTCGTTAGTTGAAGTATTCTCCGATTGAAATTCAAGAGTCATAGTATCTGCTACTTGAATGGTTGCGTTGAAATCAACCGGACGAACCCGAATTTGGATACTTTCACCGGGGAGACAAACACGAGGAGAATCGGTTTCAATCTTGATACTTTCATTTGCGCTGAAATACTTGTCCAACGTGAACTTCCGGTTACCATTGTTGGTCACATAGACTCGATGAACATCAGATATCTGGTTCCATAAGGTGAGTTCCGACAGATCGACTTTTCCGGAGATGTCCAATTGTGGGTTCTCCGGTTCGACAGACGTTGAGCTCAGTGAATGAATTCTTTCGAGGAATTCAGGATGATCGACGAACGGGTTGCGATTGTTCTGAACCGTTTCAATGGCATCATTTCGATCATGCTCGTCATTGTCGGGTTCGTCATTCTCACTCCAGGTCCTCAAAATATTTTCCTGCTGGCCAAGGAAGTTTCCTAAGTTGCCATAACGTAAAGCAAAGTAGAACATGGCTCGTGCGGTGTTCCCTTTGTGCTCCGGACGTACTTCAAACACACCATTTCCCCTTTTACTGCCGCCAACTGACCATGTTGCGGAGGTGACGTTCCCAAAAGGCAAGTTTCCTCTTTGTGAATTGGCGCTGCCGTCCGTCGGGAACAAATGATGTATGTCGGCTCGCTCCGGCTCACGAGAGCTGAACAAACTCTGAGGCCAGGTGTGTTCACAATTGAATCCGGCAGAATTCGCGCCACTCCGTGTTGTGAAATTGGCGGTTTTGCCCGTATAAACACATGTTACTGTACCGCCTTCATTATCTATGCTTGCGTACATGCGATCTCGTGCACCGGTATAACCTAGATTCTTATAGTTTGTTGAAACGATCGATCTCAACTCATCTTTGAGATCTTCTTCATAGAGATCAAATGTGGTACTATAGTATTCTTCTGAGTATCTACCTGATCCGAGAAGGTCCACCCTCACATCGCCCAATCGAGAATTTGTCTTCATGATCAATTCCGCATTGTACTTGATGTTCTGTTCAGGTTCGAATACCACATCTGCGTATCCCTTCTGTCCAGCGGGAATGCTCATGTTCTCAGGACTTACCCAGAAGCCCGGGAATATGATGGATAGATCTACATCCACGGTCACATTCTCTTTGTTGTCAACGGTTATCGACAGCTTTTTGAAAGACCCGGTGGTCACATCACCGAACTGCAACTGTGATTTGTTCACCTCGACCTGGGCAAACAATTTCATGGAGAACAACAAAAGCGTTGGGAGAAATATTCGATGCATGTGCTGCAAAGTTCGAAAAAAATGAGTCTTACGGGTCAGAAAACAAGCTTAATTCTGGTCAGCATACTGACATGTTTCATCGGGTCACTTGGGCACAATGACGTAACTTCGCAGCTTCATTTAGAAATATACCTGAAAGCACGATCATTTGACCATGAGTTCTCAAGATGCACCACTCCTAGCAATTTCTCCTGTTGACGGAAGATATCAATCCAAGACCAAAGACCTTGCTCCCTATTTGTCGGAATTCGGACTGATTCGCTACAGGGTTTTCATGGAGATCGAATATCTCATCGAGCTGTCGGGCTCCGGGATCAACAGTCTGAGGAGTTTACTTGACGAGGGTAAGCGAACAGAACTACGCGAGATCTACGAGAATTTCTCAACAGACGATGCACGGAAGATCAAGGAGACCGAGAAAGTAACTAACCACGATGTCAAGGCAGTTGAATACTTCGTGAAAGATGCACTCCGGGCCTTGAACATGGAAGACATCCTGGAATTTGTGCATTTCGGTCTGACCTCACAAGACATCAATAATACGGCTATTCCTTTGTCGTTAAAGGACGCTACAGATTCAGTGGTGTTACCTGCGATGAAAGGGATGGTGGAGAAATTGGGACAATTATCCGACGATTGGGCAGAGATCCCGATGTTGGCCAGAACGCATGGGCAGGCTGCTTCTCCTACCCGCTTAGGAAAGGAGATCAACGTATTTGTATCCCGCTTGAATGAGCAACTGCGTCAATTCGGACTTGTTAACTGGCCGGCTAAATTTGGCGGAGCCACAGGGAACTTCAACGCACATACAGTAGCCTTTGAAGAGATCGACTGGTACGACTTCAGCAATGCCTTTATCGAGCGACTGGGCATGCAACGTTCACACCCAACAACGCAGATCGAACATTACGACAATCTCGCTGCGAAATTTGACGCTTTGCGCAGGTTCAATGTGATATGTATCGATATGTGTCGCGACATATGGACCTACGTGAGTATGGATTACTTCAAGCAGAAGATCAAAGCGAATGAGGTTGGATCATCGGCCATGCCGCACAAGGTGAACCCTATCGACTTCGAGAATGCAGAAGGGAATCTTGGAATTGCCAATGCCCTTCTTGATCATCTGGCCCAAAAGCTACCGATCAGTCGCCTGCAGCGTGACCTTACCGACAGTACCGTTCTGCGAAACGTTGGTGTTCCTCTGGGACACATGATGATAGCCCTGGCTTCCATGATGAAGGGACTCGACAAATTGGTTCTCAACGAAGAGAAGATCGCCGCCGATCTGGAGAATAATTGGGCAGTCGTTGCCGAAGCCATCCAAACCATCTTGCGAAGGGAGAACTACCCGAATCCCTACGAGACCTTGAAAGCTCTGACAAGAACGCATCAAAAAATGTCGGAGACCGTAATAGCAGAATTCATCGACACACTCGATGTGAGCAACGAGATCAAGGCTGAACTCAAAGCGATCAGACCGGAAAACTATACCGGTATCTGAGCTGTTTCCTCATCATGTCCGAAGAGCAAAACAAGGCTGCTACCGTTGTATTTGGTGCTAGTCCAAATCCGGCCCGCTATTCGCATCGAGCAGTAGAGATGCTGGTTGAATACGGATATGAAGTACTACCCTTGGGCTTTCGCAAAGGAATCATAGAGGGAAAAGACATTATTCTAGAGCATGAGAACTTTGAGAAAGTGGATACCGTAACCATGTACATGAATGCTCATCGTCAAGAGCAATTCCTCGATTATATCCTCTCGCTTCGTCCTCGCAGGATCATTTTCAATCCCGGTGCAGAAAATCCCAAGCTTGAATCACTGGCACATGAGCAAGGAATCGAGACCATGAATGCGTGCACACTAGTCCTTTTGCGGATTGGCTCCTATTGAGTTCTGTAACGGATTTATATGCAAATTTGCTCTCGCGCAGACAACCTTAAATTTAAAATGACGAACAGATATCTCTATATTTTCGTGGCCTTTGTCACTATTTTCATGAGTTCATGCTCTCAGCCTGATCTGATGGAACAGATCCTTGAACTAGAAAATCAAAAGGCAAGCATGCAGCCTGAAGCGGCTAAAAAATTGGCTGACCTCTACAGAGACTACGCTGCATTGAACCAGGACAGCACCTCAGAAGAATTCCTTCTTCGCTCTGCTCAGATGGACCTGGAAGGTGAAAGGTATGATGAGGTAATCATTGCTGATTCTCTACTTGCATTGAATTATGATTCCAGTAAATACAAGAAGGACATCGCACTTCTCGCTGCGAAGTCAATGCTTAAATCCGGGAACGAAGGTGCTGCCATCAAGAGATATGAGAACATCGCCAACGAAGAGATCCTCCATAACCGCGACCTGCATCAAATGAAGATAGCGTATTTGGCTTATGTCGAAAAATATCCGGACAACAAGGAGAGCGTGGACTACTCCATTAAAGCTGCCAATTTGCTTTCTACTTCAGGTGGCGCTCGCCAGGCAATAGAATTGTATTTGAAAGTCGTTGCGGACCATCCTACTTCTGATTATGCACCATTTGCATTGACCAAAGTGTCGGAAGTGTACGAAACGCAACTAGGTGATCTGGAACAGGCTAGGAAGTACCTTGAACAGCTGATTACCGAATATCCGGAAAGCAATTTTGCGCGAGATGCGCAAGTGATACTCGACAAAGAGCTTCTCGGTTTGAGTGATGAAGAGAAGTTCCGCCGGATCGTAGGAATGGATTCCTAAGCAGCCGGAGTATTCTCGAGAACCTCAAGCAGGAATCCCCAGAATTTCTGAACAGAAGCGATCTCTACTTTCTCATCCGGAGAGTGAGGGTTCTTTATGGTTGGCCCGAAGCTGATCATGTCCAGACCGGGATAACGCTCACCGATGATCCCACATTCTAATCCCGCATGGATCGCTGTCACGTGAGGTGCTTCACCGAAACGCTCGTTATATACTCGCTCCAGCACATCCTTGATCTCAGAAGTCGGGTTTGGCTCCCATCCCGGATATGCACCGGTATGCTCCACCTCGCAACCCATATGTCGGAATGGAGCGCCTACAGTGTATGCTACATCCATCTTAGCCGACTCCACAGAGCTGCGTTGAAGACTTTGGGTAACGAATTGACCGTCCTTAACAACAACTCTTGCTAAGGAGGTGGATGTTTCCACCAGTCCTTCTATCGCTCTGCTCATCGCAAATACTCCGTTGTAAACTGCTTGTAATGCTGTCGTGATCGCCAAAGTAACCGCGGCACTCATGCAATTTCCCGGAACCTCTACTTCCTCAATAGTAACGTTGAGGTCAGGGTCCTGAAAACGCAACTCCGTTTTGATCTCTTCCGCTCGTGCTTTTACGTCATTGACGTATCCGGCGGAGTTGACTACGACAGTGGCAAAGGACTCGCGTGGAATAGCATTGCGTAAGCTTCCTCCATCGATCTCAACAATTCGCAGATCGTAATCACCGCACTGATGCATGAAGCGATTCATGACTTTGTTGGCATTCCCTCTTTCGAGGTTGATGTCCACACCACTGTGGCCTCCTTTGAGTCCATTAACGGTGATCCGATATGCTTTGAAGCCTGACGGTACAGCTTCTGAACTGTAGCTGTAGGTTGTATTGGTGTCGATACCACCCGCACAACCTATTGAGAATTCATCGTCGTCCTCCGTGTCCAGATTCAGCAATATCGCTCCGTCCAGTCTGCCCTGTTCCAATTCAAAGGCACCGGTCATTCCGGTTTCTTCATCTATGGTGAACAGGCCTTCTATCGGCGGATGTGCAATGTCGTTAGAACTCAGCAACGCCATGATAGACGCAACACCGATCCCATTGTCGGCTCCCAGGGTGGTACCTTCTGCAGTTACCCAGCCATTGTCGATATACGAGCGAATCCCTTCAGTGTCGAAATCGAAGTTGGTATCGCTATTCTTCTGATGAACCATGTCGATGTGACTCTGGAGGACCACTGTCTTTCTACCTTCCATGCCCGTACTTGCCGGTTTCTTGATGATCACATTGCCTGCTGCATCTACGTAGGTATCCAATCCCAGACCCTCTCCGAAGTCTTTCATGAATTTAGTGACACGTTCTTCTTTTTTCGATGGTCTCGGAACTGCATTGAGATCCTCGAAATGATTCCAAAGTACCGTTGGCTCTAGTTGTCTGACTTCCTGACTCATGGTCTGCTTAATTTTTGCGGGAAATTAGAAAGACTTGGGCGAAAGGCAAAAGGAAGTGCGACGGACCGTCAATTCTTCTCTACGGATGAGACATGCGCCTCATAATGGTCGCGAAATATAGCGATCAGCTCGTCTCGCTCATCACTCAGCGATCGAATGATGCCTTTACCTCGCGGGCCCTTTCTCCATACGTAACGATCAGAGATCAAACGCCCTATTCGAACGTAGTATCTAAAGGAGATCACGCCCAACAATGGCATGGTCACCAGAAAGATGAGAGCTATCGACCAGGAAGCCGTTAGGATATACACCAGATACGAGTAACCGAACCAGAACATCCCGAATATCAAAACACCCAGTGCAAGCAATACGGATCCTCGAAAATCATCTCTCTTGACGATCGCATTGGCCAGGGATTCTGTGATCTTGTATTGAATGATGTGTTGAACTGTTCCAATGGCGAACAATGGAAACGTCAGGATGAAATACAAAGCGATCTGAAGCTTTCCCGGGCGACGTTCCTTATATTTTCCAAGTGGCTGGTAAAAGCGTTTCTCTAATCTCAAGCGCTTCACCAGATTGTGAAAGCGATCGACACGCTTTTCAATCTCAACCAACTCCGTCTCGCCGTGATTCTTACTCACGTAGTCGATCGTGTCTAAAATTTGCTGTCTGGTGAGAAACCATCCGGCCTCTCCTTCCCCTTCCAATTTAGCAATCTCCTGAAAAGTCCGCATCTCGGCTCTGATAAGTCTTTCTGCTCTGAAGGCGAGTTGCTGCCATCTTTTGTCCTCAACAATGACGATACGCTTGGAGAGTTCATCACTGATGCGTTGGGTGAGCTTTCGAACTGCCTCTTCAGGATCTTGAGTGTAAAGTTCTTTATAGTCCGCACATCGTATCGGCTCCCCAAAGTTGACGAAGAGCTTTCCCTGGACACTGTGTGAATTCGTATAGTTGATCCCAGCCGGCAGAAGGTGAATGTCGAGAGAAAAGTCGTTTCTCGCCTCCGCACCGAGGGCAATGCGCGCGGATCCTGTCTTGAGCGGCATGAGCTGTGGCTCCATCTGACTCACTCCCTCCGGAAATATCATAAGGCAACCCTTCTCCTCCATCATCTCAAAACACTTCTGAAATATGAATTCATTTTGATCCACCAGATCAGGTGTGTGCTCTCTGCGATAAATGGGGATCATGTGCAGCACCCTGAACAGTCGCGACATGAGCTTGTTCTGGAACGACTCGCCTCTTGCCAAAAAGAAAACTGGTCTGGTCACATGAACTGCCACAACGATAGGATCCATGAAGGCGCTCGTATGGTTGGGAAGGACGATGAGCGCTTTGTCCTTGGGGATGCCTTCGGCTCGACTCACAGTCACCTCTCTGAAATACTGACGTATTGCAAATCGGAAAACGATCTTGAGAAACCTGTAGAGCATACGGCAAGATAATGAATACCCCCAAACGAGCAGACATTTTGCCCCTCAACATGCCAAATTGAGAGAGACTATTCTTAGCCTTAGTCACTAGTTAATATTGACTTAAAGCACCTCTTAGTTCTTCGCAACCGGGACATACAGCCTTTCATGCAGTATTTCCTTTCGAGTATCCTCACGCGGTTTCAACCGGTAAACCCAGTATACACGTGGTATGCAGAACCATTCATGCCGAAATGTGGATGAGATGTGGATGACCGCTAAAAGTGAACACAACTTAAAGTGGATTTAACGATGGCTTAACATACCGAAATCTACTTTGCACCAACATTTAAGGAAAACAAAAATCAAAATGAAAAAAGTCAAATTGCTAGCTCTCGCAGCGGCAGCCCTAGTTTTCGCATCATCCTGTAACGATGACGAAGGTACAACCACTCCTCCGAACAACAACGGTGGTGATGATGAAATGGTTGTAACTGCAAACATCTCTGAAAACACTACTTGGTCTTCTGACAAAGTATACGTGTTGGGAGGTCGTATCACTGTTCTCGATGGAGTTACTCTTACTATCGAGCCAGGAACTGTAATTAAAGGTCAAGCAGGTACAGGAGCAAACGCAACTGCTCTTCTCGTAGCTCGTGGTGGTAAGCTGATGGCAGAAGGAACTGCTGATGCGCCGATCATTTTCACATCTGTTGCAGATGAGATCATGCCTAGCGATGTTGCTGCAGGAAACTTTGCAAGCCCTAACCTCGATCCCAACATCAACGGACTTTGGGGTGGAATCATCGTACTTGGTAAAGCTCCTATCTCAGCTTCCAATGATAATGGTGATGTGAGCGAAGTACAGATCGAAGGTATCCCTACTTCGGATGCGAACGGATTGTACGGAGGAAGCGTTGCAGATGACAATTCAGGTGTATTAAAATATATCTCTATCCGTCACGGTGGTACCAACATCGGATCTGGAAACGAGATCAATGGTCTTACAATGGGTGGTGTTGGAAGCGGAACTACTGTGGAGAATATCGAAGTAGTTGCTAACCAGGATGACGGAATCGAGTGGTTCGGTGGTACAGTTAACGTGAAGAACGTTGTTGTATGGAACTGCGGTGACGACGGAATCGATACTGACCAGGCTTGGGCCGGAACACTAGACAACTTCGTAGTTGCAACTGTATCAGGTCACTCATTCGAACTCGACGGACCGGAAGGTTCTATGAATGCAGGTCACAAGATCATGAACGGATCAGTTATCTGTTCAGATGCCGACGTAACAAGCCAGGATCTGATCAACACAGATGATAACTCAATCGTTGACCTTGAAAAGATCTACTTCACAGCGGTAAAATCCGGTCAGCAGATCAATCGTGTTTCTGCAGCTGGTGTAACGTTCACTGACATCAAGATCAATGTTGATGCAGCTGACCTCGCTAGCCATGTGAACGGAGATGTTCCAGCAGGAGTATCAACCGGAACTACAGGATATGCCGATATCAGCGGTCTTGGATGGACTTGGGCTTCAAAAGCCGGTGGACTTTCAGGATTGTAAGAAGAAATAAACTAAACCACGGTCAAGTGGAGAGTTGAGTTACGTACCTCGACTCTCCACTATCGTGTTTTAAGAACGTACAAGATTTAACTAAGTGAAAATGAAAAAATTAGTAGTACTTTTTGGTCTGCTAACCGTTTCTCTGCTTACGATAGCACAGAACGGTACTATCCGAGGTATCGTCATTGACAACGAGACCGGAGAGCGGATCATGGGAGCAAGTATCATGTTCCCTAACAACCCGGGAGTCGGATCCATCTCCGACCTGGACGGTGAGTTCACCGTGTCTATTGCACCCGGGAAACACACAGTTCTTATCTCATTCATTGGACTGGGTGATTACACGGTCAACGATGTCGCGGTTACTGCGGGAGAAACTACTTTCCTCGGAGAACTTCGAATGAAAGAGGCATCAGATCAACTAGTGGAAGTTGTGGTTCAGGCGACCGTTAAACGCAAGACCGAAACTGCACTTCTTACCTTAAAAAGAAAATCAGCAGTCGTTCTTGACGGCATCAGCTCCTCGCTCATCAAAGAGATCGGCGACAATGATGCTGTTGAAGCCGCTAAACGTATCACCGGAGTTACAGTGGAAGGTGGAAAATACGTTTACGTGCGCGGTTTGGGCGACAGCTACTCTAAAACAACTTTGAACAACATGGAGATACCGGGTCTCGATCCGGACAGGAACTCCATCCAGATGGATATCTTCCCAACTAGTCTGGTCGACAACATGATGGTGAGTAAAACGTTTTCCGCGCACCTTCCTGCCGACTTCAGTGGTGGATTGATGAACCTCGAACTGAAATCTTTTCCGGAAGAAAAGATCTTTGAAGTTTCCGTCAGTGCAGGTTACAACCCCTCCATGCACTTAAATTCAGATTACCTGACTTATAAGGGAGGAAAGTCTGACTTCCTTGGATTTGATGACGGAACACGAGCTCTGCCAAATGGCGCCGACCAATCAGAGATCCCAACCCCTATTAGCGGACACAGTAAGGAAGAAGTTGGAGATTTCATTAAAGGATTCAACTCTACCCTTGGTGCTCAAAAGAAGACCAGTCCAATGGATATGGGCTTCAACCTTACGTTTGGTAATCAAAAAATGCTACAAAATGAAAAGAACTCGAAGCTGGGTTACATCTTCTCTTTGGCCTATAAAAATGAGACCAGGTACTACGACGACGTAGTATACGGTGAATACCAGAAGTACATTGACCCTGAACAGTACGAATTGCGTTATGCAACCGTACAGAACGGTCAAGTTGGTCAAAACAACGTTCTACTTGGCGGACTTGCCGGAGTTGCGATTAAGAATCTGAACTCCAAGCATCGCGTCATGCTTCTTCACCTCCAGAGTGGAGAGAAAAAAGCGGGTCAGTTCTTCATCGACAATGATGGACAAGCAGTAGGTCAGTCTGGTTACCTTGGGCTTTCCCATAACCTCGAGTACAATCAGCGCTCACTGACCAACTTGCTTCTCAATGGTACTTATCGCCTGAAATACGGAGCTGTAGAGATCGATTGGAGAATTGCTCCAACCTACTCTACCGGTTCTTATCCGGACATCCGCAAAACGGCGTTCACGTTCGAAAGCACAGATACATTCTTCAGTGCAGGTGCTGCGGGTAACCCTACAAGGATCTGGAGAAGTCTTTCTGAATTCAATATCCCGGTAGCATTTGATATCACAGAAGATCTCAAATTCATGGGACGCGATTTTCAGTTCAAGACCGGTATCAGCAACATCTACAAAATGCGCGATTACAACATCCGCTCATTTGATGTTCAATTCTTCGGCAAGCAGCCTGATTGGGTAGAACAAGATCCTGATGCAGTGCTTACGGATGATCTCACTTACCCGAATGGAAATATCTACTTCCAAAGCGGAAACGGAGACCCTAACCCGAATGAGTATCAATCGCGTTCGAACAATACCGGAGCATATGTATCCGGGGAAATGAATCTTACTTCCAAATTGAAAGTAGTTGCGGGACTGCGCGGAGAGAACTTCATCCAATGGCACACAGGTCGCGATCAGGCTTATGCGAATGGAAACATTGCTGAAGGCAAGAACCTCGACAACGAAGTGGTTCTCGAGTCGTTCAACCTGTTCCCTTCCATGAATGCGATCTATGCATTGACCAAGATGCAAAATGCTCGCTTCAGCTACTCCAGAACGATCGCCCGTCCTTCGTTCAAGCAATTGAGCTTTGCTCAGATCCTGGATCCGATCTCGAACCGTATCTTCAATGGTAGTTTGTTCCAGTATTCTGATTGGGGCGGAGAACTTCAGGTAACCAACATCGATAACATCGACCTACGTTGGGAATCTTTCACGCGCGATGGAGAAATGATCTCCTTCAGCGCATTCTACAAGTACTTTACCAACCCTATTGAATTGGTGCGTATCCCTGAGCAACAAACAAGCACGGAGTACCAACCAAGAAACGTGGGTAACGGAACATTGTACGGAATCGAATTTGAATTCAGAAAGAACCTTGAATTCATCTCTAAGAAATTGTCCAAGTTCAGTGTGAACGGAAATGTGACTCTGGTCAAATCATATATCGACATGACCGACCTCGAATTCAATTCACGTCAGAACTTCGAGCGCATGGGACAGACCATTCAGAACAGAAGAGCAATGGCAGGTCAATCGCCATACTCTATCAATGGTGGTATCATGTACAAAGACAAAGAAAAGCACATGAGTGG
This sequence comes from Sphingobacteriia bacterium, assembly GCA_008080835.1. Classification (GTDB taxonomy): domain Bacteria; phylum Bacteroidota; class Bacteroidia; order NS11-12g; family UBA9320; genus VMDK01. The sequence goes on from VMDK01000135.1 coordinate 15,824, forward strand.
TGGAATCTTCTACAACGTAAAAGGTCCTACACTCCAGATCGTTGGTGTTGGGTTGTTCCCGGACATCTACACGATCCCATTCCACAGTTTGAACGCAAGCTTCAGCAAGCAGTTTGGCAAAGACCACAAGAATGGTTTGAGCCTGAAGGCTTCCAATCTCCTGATGGACAAATTGGAATCCATGTATCGCTCATACAAAGCCGCAGATCAGCCTTTCAACAGCTGGTCTCCGGGAATGTCATTCAGCGTTGGACTGTCGCATAAGATCTAGGAATTTTTCACTTAGTATTCCTTGTACGTAGGCCCTCTGTCTTTTGATGGAGGGCTTTTTTTGGGCTTTTGGCTGTTAGCTGTTGGCTACTACCTAGTGGCTTTTGCAAATTGACTGATTCAGATAAATCCAGTGATGGCTGTGCAGTCAAAGTGCGAATGGTAAAAATTCTACCTGGAATGTAGAAAATTAGAGCCCTACTTGGCGGCGTCCCAGATCTCGTCCATTTCTTCGAGTGTCATTTCACGCAGGTCTTTGCCAATTGATTTGGCATGTGCTTCAATGGCTTCAAAGCGCTTCTTGAACTTGGCATTGGTGCTTTCAAGTGCATCATCGGGATTTATGTCCTTCCATCTGGCGTAGTTCACCAACGCAAAGAGTATGTCGCCGAATTCATCGGTCTGCTGCTCCTTTTCGGCCTCTTTGAATTCCCGTATCTCCTCTTCTACTTTGTCCCATACAAAGCGCTCTTCCGGCCAATCAAAACCTACTTGAGCCGCTTTTTCCTGCATTCGCATGGCTTTGACCAAACTCGGCATGGAATTCGGCACTCCGGACAATACAGACTTCTTGCCTTTACTCTCCTTCTGCTTGATCTGTTCCCAGTTTTCTTTAACCTGAGATGAATCAGTGACATTCACATCTCCATACACGTGTGGATGTCGACGTATGAGCTTTTCGCAAATGCTATTTAGCACTTCGGTGATATCGAAATCACCCGTTTCGGAAGCGATCTTGCTGTAAAAAACGATGTGAAGAGCAATGTCACCCAGTTCTTTTTTGACCTCCTGAAGATCACCGCTGAGAATCGCGTCAGATAGCTCGTAGGTCTCTTCAATGGTAAGGTGCCGGATGGATTCGATGGTCTGTTCGCGATCCCAGGGACATTTCTCCCTTAGATCGTCCATAATGTTAAGTAACCGTTCGAATGCCTGTAATCTCGGATCTGATCGTTCTTCCATTGCCGTTCTATGTACCTGCAAAGGAAAGTCCGATCACTCAATACTCCAACTACCTATAAGGTATTCCTCGACTTCATTCGATCGAGAAATTCGTGTTTGTAATTCTTACCGATCGGAAGCTTCACGCCATTCACCTCAACCTCGCTGCTTGAAAAGGCCGAAACATGCTTCAATCCTACAATGAAAGAGCGGTGAATGCGGCAGAACAACTCCGGTGGAAGCTTATTCTCCATCTTTTTCATCGTCTGCAAAGTGACAATGCGTTTCTCCGGTATATAGATCTTCACGTAGTCAGCGAAAGCTTCGATGTAATACACTTCCTTGTATCCGATCTTGACCAGCTTTTGATTGGCTTTGACAAAAATGTGTTCATCCTCGATCTCCGTTTGTTCCACTTCCCCTTCGTGCTTCAGGCTGAAATACTCCCGAGCCTTACTCACGGCCTTCAGGAAGCGATCCTCCGATATTGGTTTGAGCAAGTAGTCGATAGCGTCCAGTTCAAATCCCTCGACCGCATAATCACTATAAGCTGTGGTAAATACTACCAGCGGTGGATTCTCCAATGATCTCAGGAAATCGATCCCAGAGATCTCGGGCATATGAATGTCCAGAAACATCAGGTCGATGTCTTTCGATTTAAGGACTTCAGATGCTTCCAGCGCATTTTTACAAGTAGCTGCCAACTCCAGGTCAGGAACATTTTCAAGGTGACTCTTGATCACTTCAATTGCCAATGGCTCGTCGTCAACGATCATGCATTTCATAGGGTATTTCTTTAAGGTTATTATCAGGATTGGGTTCTGTATTCAAATTCACGTGCACGCAATACGTTTCGCGTTTATCCGTGATCAATATTCTGTGTCGGTCGGGATACAGCAAATTCAAGCGTTTTCTGACGTTTTGCAGTCCAATGCCGCCTTGGTTTCCATTCAAACGTTCTTCCTTCTCGTCCACCTTGGAATTGCAGATCGAAAATCGGACTTCATTCTCCAATACTTCCAGCTGGATATTGACATAGCCGCCTTCTGCATTCTTACTGATGCCGTGCTTGAAGCTATTTTCAATGAACGTGAGGAATAACATCGGAGCGATCTTTACACCAAATGTATTCCCGGTCACATCGAACGTGATATCAAGACGGTCACCGTTTCTCAGTTTCTCCAGATCAAGATAACTCTGTATGTAATTGATCTCCTTGTCGAGTTCTACCCAACGGGTACCACCTTCGTACAATACATATCGCAGTATGTCCGAGAGCTTGAGAACCAGATTAGGAGCCTCATCGGATTTACGCAATGTGAGTGCATATAAGCTGTTCAGCGAGTTGAAAAGGAAATGAGGATTGATCTGACTCTTCAAGTATTTCAGTTCAGTTTCCATGTTCAGACGCTCCAGATCCTTTGTCTGTCGTTCGCGTTCATACCATTGCTTTACCAATTTCAATGACGTCGTGATCCCGAGTGTATAGGCCACGCTCACTGCATTGGCAAAAAGGAATCCGGTATCCAATAGATTGTCCTTTACAGCCGGACTGATCGTGTTTGCTGTGTAAAATGCTACGGACAAAAGAAGGATGCTCAGTCCTATTGACAGCATCACACTCACTATATAGATCAGGTACTGCTTATTTCGCAGTAGTCTTGGTATCAGAAAATAAATGTTAAAATACGATACGGTCCCGTGGATCAGGATCGTAATACTTGCATTGATGACTGCATTGGCAATGGAAGCATCGCCATAAATGAGTATCCAGAAAACAAAATAGGCTGCCCAGAATACAAGATGGTGTAGTTTGTACTCAGAAGCTCTTTGATATAAAGAGGAGTTTACGAGATCAAATGACTCTTTACGCTTCAGGGCCCGGTTTGAAATACTTGAGCAATGAATAACTCCAATGGACAACCTGCCAGCCTGTCTCCATCACCTGACTGGTTTTGACTTCCTCAGTCTTTACTTCTGACTTATCGTCACTAATGAAGGAACGAGCAATGAGGAACAAAACCAGATTCGCCAGCAAAAGAGCAGCTACGATCTGCACTGCGGTTGATTTGCGGAGTTTCTTGTAATTCGCTTTCATAGGTAGTTAACTCGGTTCGTTCCAAAATCATTCCGGAATTCGAACACTTTACCCTTCTAGTACGAAGTTAATCTAAAAAAGTTTCTAACTATTTTCACTAGATGAACGGACTTTATATTCCGACTAATTTGACAACGGTGTGAATTGGTCAAATTTGGGTGAGCACAACGAAGACCAGATCGTTCTACAGAGACGAAGCAAAGATAACTGAGGTGCTTTGTTTCATTGCTGCGCTCCTTGGTTAATGTACCTTTGTAATGTTCTAAACGCGATTTGATCGCAAATGTGAAGAATCAGGAACTATGACGAGTTTCATTTTGATATTGGTTGTATTCGGAATTGCCATCCTAGGCATCGGTATTCGCCTTGTACTGGTAAAAGATGGTGAGGTCCGCGGCGGTTGTGCCGGCAAGAATCCAATGCTTCAGGAAGAAGGTGTTGCTTGTAACTTTTGTGGCGCTATGCCCGATGAGCAATGCAAAAGCGATGAGGTTAAAAAGCCCGTTGACCTTCCTGAGATCAAAGTATCGTGATCACTCTCTATCAATAGCCCAGTCGGCTTACAACAGAACTTCCCGAAGAATCCCGAACGATCACAGCTTTCAACAAAGAGTCAGACGAGACCCATGAAAGCAATGGTTCACTACCTGCTGTCATTGCAGCAGTGGCGTACGCATCTGCGATCGCACATGATGGATGCTTGATCGATACACTGAGCAGGTCCGACATGGCAGGCCTTCCTGTCCTTGGGTCTATGGTATGACCTATGACCCGACCGGTAGAATCCTTGTAGTAATTGCGGTAGTTCCCTGAGGTGGCAACGCTTCCTCCGGAGACATGCACTGTATCGATCAGAGAATTCGCTTCACTCCCTATGGACGGTTCATTGATCCCAATGACCCAGTCCCCTCCTTGAGCATTATGTCCAAGAGCAAAGACCTCACCTCCTATCTCAACCATGAAATCAGAATACCCGGAAACCATTAGGAACATGGAGACAACATCGACTGCATATCCCTTGGCAATAGCGTTGAAATTCAACGTGAAGCCGGGAAGCGGGTTCGTGAATTCGCGGCGCTCAAAGTAAAACTTGGCCAGTCCAACAAAGTTCATGATGCTATCAAGTTCCTCAATGGACGGAATCCGACGTTCTGATTCGGCAAAGCCCCAAAGGTTGAAAAGTGGAGCTCCACTTGGATCAAATGCACCATTAGTTCGCAAGTATACACCTTGACTCATCCCATAAACCTTCGCAAAATGCGACTCACATAATTTGTACATGTCCTCACCTTTGGATGATCTCCATGCATCAAGGACACCGTTATTCATATAAGAGATGAAAGACGCTGTATCGTATGTGCTGAACACAGTATTCAGCAGATCAAGAATGGAATCTACTCCATGGCTCGGAATTTCTGCATCCCCGAGAGTTGTGATGTGAAACGTAGTTCCCATCGTCTTCCCTTGGTATTGCTGTTCAGCAGGAACCTTGGATCTATTACCTGTTGTACAAGCCGATAGAGCTATTAAGCCACCTAGGACCAATAACGACAAAAGGCGGTTAACACCGCCTTTGCCTATCTGATATCTCAGTTTTTGGTCTTTCATTAGCCTCCGAAATCGTCAAAGCTTACGTTTTCCGGTGGTACTCCCCAGTCGTCGCACATCTTGAGCACGGCCTGGTTCATTAGCGGAGGTCCACAGAAGTAGAACTCAATATCCTCAGGGGCGTCATGCTTCGCGAGGTATTGGTCTATCACAGCCTGGTGAACGAATCCTGTGAATCCATCTCCTTCTGTATCGTTCACATCTGTTTTCTCTGTCCAGTTGTCTTCCGGCAGTGGCTCGGAAAGCACAACAAAGAATTTGAAATTTGGGAACTCCTCTTCGATCTTACGGAAATGATCCAGATAGAACAGCTCACGCTTTGAACGTCCACCATACCAGTAGGTCACTTTACGGTTCGTCCTCAAAGTGTGGAACAAATGGAACAAGTGTGAACGCATAGGTGCCATTCCGGCACCACCACCGATATACACCATTTCAGCATCCGTTTCCTTGATGAAGAATTCACCGTAAGGGCCCGAGATCGTTACTTTATCGCCTGGTTTACAACCGAATACGTATGATGAGCAAATTCCTGGATTCACGTCCATCCATCTGTTGTTCTTACGATCCCAAGGTGGAGTCGCAATACGGATGTTCAACATAATGATATTTCCTTCTGCTGGGTGGTTGGCCATGGAATACGCACGGAAGATGAGCTCGTCATTCTTCATTTTGAGATCCCACAGACCATATTTATCCCATTCCGGTTTGAAATCCATAGGATCGCGCTTCAGATCAGGATGTGAAGTGATATCGATGTTCTTGAAGTCCACTTCAATAGGTGGAACGTCGATCTGGATATATCCTCCAGCTTCGAAATCAAGGTTCTCACCTTCAGGAAGCCGAACAACGAATTCTTTGATGAAAGATGCCACGTTGTAATTAGAAACTACCTCGCACTCCCACTTCTTGATACCGAATACCTCTTCAGGTACGGCGATCTTCATATCCTCCTTCACTTTGACCTGACAAGCAAGTCTCCAGTTCTCTTTTTGCTCTTTGCGCTTGATAAAACCGGTTTCGGTAGGCAAGATATCTCCACCTCCTTCGAATACCTGACACCTACACATGGCACAAGTACCTCCGCCTCCACATGCAGAAGGCAGGAAGATGTCTTCACCTTGCAGTGCATTGAGCAATGTAGAGCCTGCTTCAACTTCGGCTTCTTTCTCGCCGTTGATCAGTACTTTAACATTTCCTTGCTTCACAAGGCGTTTTGCAGCAACCTGCAGCATGAGGACCAAAAGCAGGATAACAAATGTGAAGACCGCGGCTGCCGCGATGATCACTGATGTATTTATTGCCAGTAGTGTCGTCATCAGAATGGTAGTTTAAAGCCCATGAAACTCAGGAAACCGAAGGCCATCAGACCCACAGTGATAAACGTGATCCCCAGACCACGAAGTGGTTTAGGCACATCTGAGTATGCCAATTTTTCGCGAATCGCAGCCAAAGCCACAACTGCGAGGAACCATCCTACTCCGGAACCAAGTCCGTAGACTGTGGCTTCCGATAGGTTGTACTCACGTCCCGGAAGGAAGAGAGCAGCTCCAAGGATGGAGCAGTTCACCGCGATCAGCGGAAGGAAGATCCCAAGTGCGTTGTATAGAGATGGAGAGAACTTCTCAACGGCCATCTCTGTGAGCTGCACGAATGCCGCAATTACAGCGATGAACACGATGAACTTAAGTACCTCCAGATTCACTCCGGCCATGTCGGCAGAGATCCATGTCAATGCGCCTTCTTTCAAGAAGTAATTGTATACGAGCCAGTTCAACGGGATAGTGATCCCAAGTACGAATATGACCGCGAGGCCAAGTCCGACCGCTGTATTGATCTTCTTGGATACCGCCAGGTATGAACACATACCCAGGAAGTAGGCGAAGATCATGTTGTCAACGAAGATCGACTTGACGAATATGTTTAAATAATGTTCCATGATAGTCTCTTATTTATCCTCTTATTCTTCTTCGTAATATCCGTTTCTGGCACGTTGTGCCCAGATCAATAATCCTAGGATCAGACATGCACCTGCCGTGTTCGTCATTACTCCATTTCCAACATAATCAACTCCCATGGCTGCAAATACCTTGAAGTTGAAGATGGATCCTGAACCCAGAAGTTCACGGAAGAATGCCACGATGATCAAAATAGCTGCATATCCGAATGCGTTACCCGCTGCGTCGAGGAATGAAGGCCATGGCTTGTTTCCAAGCGCAAATGCTTCCAAACGACCCATTACGATACAGTTGGTGATGATCAGTCCTACGAATACAGAAAGCTGCTTGGATACGTCGTATGCGTATGCCTGAAGGATCTGGTCAACGATCGCTACCAATGATGCTACCACCGCAAGCTGCACGATGATACGGATCCTGTTCGGGATCGAGTGGCGCAACATGGAGATGATGGTACTCGAAAGAGTCATCACAAAGAACACCGCCATACACATCACGATAGTTGGTTCTAACTTGATCGTAACGGCGAGTGCTGAGCAAATTCCCAATACCTGAACGGTGATCGGGTTGTCTATATCAAGAGGGTTGGTGACGAGTTTTCTGTTCTTCTTCGAGAACAATGGCTCGCTCTTCTTTACCTCTTCTACTACCTCTTCTTGCTGTAAAGCTTCTGTACTCATCAGGATTTCTTTAAGCTGTTAAAATAATCTGAGTAAAGACCGGCATAGTCCTTAACCATTGCATTCACTCCATTTCCGGTGATCGTAGCACCGGTCATACCATTCACCTTGTGTGGGGCATCGCTGTAATCCGCTCCTTCACCCTTCTGCATATTCACTGAAACGAGCTCGCCCGCTTCATTGTTCAATTTCTTGCCCTGGTATCTCTCCTGAAGACCCTGTTCAGTGATTCGAGCACCGAGTCCCGGAGTTTCACCCTTGTGATCAAAGATCACACCTTGTACAGTGTTGAAATCGCTTTGCAAGGCGAGATAACCCCAGATATTGTCCCAAAGTCCGAATCCGTAGATAGGCATCACGTAATACGCGATTCCCTCTCCATCCTCTGAAGCAATGGTGTATACCGGAAGTCTGAGCGTCTGACCTGACTTCACTTCCATGACTTCATCAGAGTTGCGCTGCAGTTTCTTATACTCTTTCGCCACGATCACGTCGTCAGCAGAAAGACCCTCGATCGGTGTACCGTCTGCTCCAACTACGAGATTAGCTACTCGCTTTTCGTAGAGGTCATTGACTTCATCTCGGCTGGTCGCGATCATTTCATTGATCTGGTCTGTTCCCAAAGCTGCAGACAAGATGAACTTCTTGCGTTCGAATTCTCGCTCTGCTCTTTGTTTGTCTTTCAGGCTTTCAGATACAAATGCCAGAGCTGTCCCTAAGATCAGGGTCATGCCAATGGCGAAAGCCATGATGTATGCGTTACTGTTCCTGTTAAACTTTGACACGGCTCAATCTTCTTTTAATGTTGGCTTGAACTACGTAATTATCGATCAATGGTGCGAATACGTTCATCAACAGTATCGCCATCATGATCCCTTCGGGATATGCCGGGTTGAATACCCGGATCAATACAGTTAAGATTCCGATCAACGCTCCGTATATCCATTTCCCGGTTTCGGTTTGTGCCGCGGAGACAGGGTCCGTAGCCATGAATACCGCTCCGAAGGCGAATCCTCCAATGATCAGATGATAGAATGCCGGCATATCGTAATATGCGTTTCCTCCAACCAGATTCAGGATGTATCCCATGAAGAATCCACCGGCAAACGTGCTCAGCATGATCTTCCAGCTTCCAATTCCGGAAAGGATAAGGATACCTGCTCCGATCAAGCACATCAGCACAGAAGTCTCACCAAGCGATCCCGGGATCCATCCCATGAAGCTATCCCATGCACTTGCACTAAGTGTAGATGAGGTGAACTCTGCTGCACCTTCGCTGCTTGATTTATATACTTGAGCC
>VMDK01000134.1 GCA_008080835.1 Sphingobacteriia bacterium
TCGAGCTCGGTCAATGCAGGCAAATAGCACAACTTGATCAAACAGAGCTCTGCGTGCAATCGTTGGTTACGACTGTTCTTTAACTGGACGACGGATTGGTTCAGGATATTGATAGCGTTCACAATGAACCCCTGGCTGATCGCTCCGCAGGCATCCAGATACTTGCTGCGAACTGCTGGAGGAACTTCTAAAAGTTCCACAGTGCGTTCACTCTTGCTCACCATGATATCTCGAAAATGGTCGCTCATTCCTGACAAGAACACTTCAGGTTCAAACCCTGCATTGAGGACGTCATTGAACGCATTCATCACCTCGGCTATATCCTGTTTTACGAATGCATCCGAGAAACGGAAATACGTATCGTAGTCCAACACGTTCAGGTGCGACAACACCTCTTCGTAGTTGATTGCCCCTACCTCACCGATGCTCAGCATTTGATCGAAGATCGAAAGTGCATCTCGAAGTGCACCGTCGGCCTTTTGCGCGATCACGTGCAATGCTTCATCCTCTGCCTTCCAGCCTTCATTCGAAAGTATGGTCTTCATGTGTGCGACCATATCTTCAATACTGATACGCTTGAAATTGAATACCTGGCATCGGGAAAGGATGGTCGGGATGATCTTCTGCCTTTCCGTGGTAGCTAAAATGAACACCGCATATGCCGGTGGCTCCTCCAGTGTTTTGAGGAATGCGTTGAAAGCGGACGAGGAAAGCATATGGACCTCATCGATGATATACACTTTGTACTTACCAACGCTAGGTGGGATCCTGACTTGCTCATTGAGCGCCCTGATATCTTCAACCGTATTGTTAGAGGCAGCGTCCAACTCGAAGATATTGAACGAATAATCGTAGTTCTCATCCTCGATGGAATCCTTGTTGATCTCACGAGCCAGGATTCTGGCGCACGTCGTTTTACCAACTCCACGGGGACCGCAGAACAAGAATGCCTGAGCGAGATGATCATTCCGGATCTCGTTATACAAAGTCTTGGTCACATGACCTTGTCCGACCACCTCTTCGAAGGTGGATGGTCTGTATTTTCGGGCCGAAACGATGTATTCGCTCACAGACACAAAAAAAGTAAAAATCTGAACGGAAACGGTACCTGTTGAAAAGTATCTGAGCGAAGGATCATTTCACCTTTTCCAAGGTAAAACCAAAGGTGGTTCCTTTACCGACAGAGCTGCGAACATTGATGGATTGACCATGACTCTCAATGATGTGTTTCACGATGGCCAGTCCCAATCCCGAGCCTCCCTCGTGCCTTGAGCGACTTTTGTCGACACGATAGAATCGTTCGAATACACGTGGCAAATGCTGTTCGTCGATTCCTTCTCCTTCATCTGTCACTTCGATCAGATATTGCTCATCCATATCGTATATCCCACAGCGAACTACTCCACCTTTACCTCCATATTTCATGGCATTCGTGACCAGATTGGTCAGTACTTGCTTGATCTGTGACCGGTCAGCGACGACCTTGCCCGATCTTTCAGAGCCCTGCTTGAATTTCATTTTCACCTTGGCTTTTTCAGCTTGCAGTTCCAGAGACTCATATACTTCCTCAATGAGTTCTTTGACGTTGAACTTCTCCTTTTTCAACTCGACCTCACCACTTTCCAATCTACTGATCACATTGAGATCCTGCACCAATTCTGCCATACGATCAGCCCCACTTGCAGCACGTTCCAGGAACTTCCTTCTCACGGCCTCATCGTCCATCGCTCCGTCAAGCAAGGTGTGCACATAGCCTTGAACACTAAAAATAGGTGTCTTTAATTCGTGTGAAATATTTCCTAGGAATTCCCTGCGAAAGCTGGCATCTTGTTTCAGCGTCTCGATCTCATCGCGTCGCTCCTTGGCCCAAGCCATCACCTCACTTGATACCTCTGCTATTGGATCGACCATTTCACCGGGTTCCTTCAAATGCTGCGTCTTCAGGCGGTGAATATTCTTGTAGATGACCTTGATCTTTTTATAGATAAAACGATCGAGAAAATAATTGACCACAAGTATCCCAGTGAGAAAAGTCAGGCCTACCACAATGACGGTCCACATGACGGAACCGGTGAGATATGCAACAATGATCCCGGGAATGATCGCCACGATCACAGATGCGTATGCCGCAATATGTTTAGGCGTAGTGACCGAAGCCATGAATGCAAAGGTATGGGTTAATGGTGTGGAATTGAGAGAGCCTCAGTTCAGGCGACGAATTTGTATCCAACGCCTTTCACTGTTTGGATCATGTCATCACCGATCTTTTCACGGATCTTTCTAATATGAACATCAATCGTGCGATCAACCACATACACGCTCTCACCCCAGATCTTGTTCAATATCTTCTCACGTGTGAATACCTTGCCGGGCTTGGACATGAGAAGGTAGAGTAATTCAAATTCCTTCTTAGGGAAGGGAAGTTCTTTATCCTCAATGGAAACGGTATATGAGCTTGGATCGATCTTGATCCCTTTGTGTGAAACGGAATTTGAATCCGGGTCCACGGTGAGCGATTTTCGGCGAGCGATCGCACTGATCCGGCTCATGAGAGCTCGAGGTTTTACAGGTTTATTGACGAAGTCGTCAGCTCCTGCTTCGAATCCCGCGATTTCACTGTACTCCTCACTTCTTGCAGTGAGGAACATGATATACGTTGAGGCCAAGTCGGGATTCTGCCTTAATCTCCTGCAGGTGTCTATGCCATCCATTTGAGGCATCATCACATCGAGAATTATTAGGTCAGGTCGAAAATCGGCAGCGATTCTCAAAGCATCCTCACCGTTGTAAGCCTTGGCAGTTATAAAATCCTCTTTCTGAAGATTATACTCGATAAAATCTACGATATCGGGTTCATCATCAACGATTAATATCTTCCAGGCCATTGACTTCATATGGTGTGCAAGAAGCTACCGAAACATAAAACCGACATTACCCCTATGTTAACTAAATGTTAAGCAGGGACTCAATTGAATATCTCTTCCAGCTTACGCTCAAGCGCCGGACCGCGAAGGTCCGTTCCAATGATCCTTCCTTTAGCGTCGAGCAAGAAGGTCTTAGGTATTGATTGAACTTTATACAGCGCGGCAGCCGAGCTGCTCCAACCCTTCAGATCACTTACGTGATACCAGGTCAGACCATCTTGAGCGATAGCTCCTTTCCATTGGGTCATGTTGCGATCTAGGCTAACTCCATAGATGTCGAAACCCTTGTCATGATACTTCTCATACATCCTCTTCACGTTCGGATTTTCCATTCGACATGGGCGACACCAAGAGGCCCAAAAATCGATCAGTACCACATTCCCTCGAAGGGAAGATAGCTTCACGATCTTGCCATCCGGATTTTCCAATGCGATATCCGGAGCTTCTCCCCCGATCTCCAAAGGACGAACTGAACGCACCCTGGAACCCAATTCTTTGGTCAGTGGTGATTCAGGCATATCCTTTTCAAGCTTAGCCAAGGCATCATCGAGCATGCTCATCTGCGGTTTCTGAACGATGAATGTAGCAGCGAAATAGGTAGCTGCGGTGGTCGGCTCATTCTTGATGAAATTCCAAACTTCAGTCTCATTTTCCTTCTGCATCTTTTCATACTGAAGGGATACGGCACGGCGCAAGCTGTCAGTGATCGATCTTGGATCAAGAGAGTTGATCTCCTGTTGAAATGCTGAACCGGTCTTGTTCTGATTCATGTACAGGTCGTAAAGCTTCTTCATCTGGCTGTTGTGTTTGTCGCCCTTGACAACAGTCTCCAGGAATTGGTCTCCGCTGATCTCGATCTTGAGTTTCTGACCATTTTCCATCACCACCGGAATTCCCGGAGGTTGAGAAGTATTGATGGTAATATATCCGATCTTTCGCACTTCAGCTTCCGAGCGGAACTCAAAGTTTCCATCCTTATCTGTACGAGCTGTGTCGATCTGCACGATCTTTTGTGTAGTCAATTCATTCAAATAGATCAGTACACCCGGCTTTCCTACCAGAGTGCCTTCCAATCTGAATGCATTTGCTGTGAGCTCACTTCGGGATTGCAATTCAAGGACTGGCTCCAAAGCTTTTTCCGCTACCGGATTAGCAACTTCGAGATTGGCATTTTCCGTAGCGGTGGAATTGTTATTGCCGCATCCTATGAATGTGATGACCACAAGGGACATCATAAAAGTGATTCCGCTAAATTTTTTCATGAGGTTCATTTCTGTACTAATAACAAATTATGTGCCCGGATGTTATCTCAACCCTCGAGTTTACGTTTGAGGATCTCACTGGCCACTTTCGGGTCGGCCTTACCGCGGCTCTTTTTCATGAGTTCTCCCATGAACAACCCGAGCAACCCTGTTTTCCCATTTTTGTAGGCTTCGACTTTGTCCGGAAATGCAGCAATAGCCTCATCGGCGAGCTCTTCCAGGAAGGACTCGTCGCTACTCTGGATCACATTGAGTTCCTGAGCGATCTGCAGTGGTTCTTTATCCGGTTCGTCGAGTAATGCGGGGAATATTCGCTGTTCGGCTATGGCGTTACTCACTTTCCCTTCGTCGACCAGACTGATCAACGCACCGATGCGTGAAGGAGGAACGTGAAAATCATCGACGTCCAGGGCCTCTTTGTTGAGCCAGGCTTTGATCACTCCCATCACCCAGTTTGCAGCTGCTTTATAGTTCTCTGTGTGTTCGGTAATGCCGAGGTAGAGATCTGCCAATTCTTTGGTCTCTGTCAAAACACCCGCATCGTATGCATTGAGACCGTATTCGTTTCTGAAATTTTCGAAGAGCTCTTCCGGCAGTTTCGGCATGGACTCTTTCAATTGCTGGATCGTCTCTTCAGTCACGATCAACGGTGGAAGGTCCGGCTCCGGGAAATAGCGATAATCATTCACCAATTCCTTGGCTCGCATGCTGAACGTATTGCCTTTCAAGGCATCGTAGCTTCGAGTCTCCTGTACGATGGTCTCCCCATTCTCGATCGCGTCGATCTGACGTGTAGTCTCAAACTCGATCGCTTTGCGTACGTTGCTGATGGAGTTCATGTTCTTCACCTCGACCTTGGTCCCAAATTCAGTCGCTCCTTTCAAACGTACCGAGATATTGGCATCACAGCGAAGGGACCCTTCCTCCATGTTGCCATCACAGATATCGAGATATCGAACCAATTTTCGGATCTCGGTCACGAACAATCCGGCTTCTTCACCCGAGCGAATTACAGGTTCGGTAACGATCTCCACCAATGGAGTACCGGCCCGATTGTAATCGATCAAAGAATTGTGAAGGTCCAGATCGTGAATACTCTTCCCGGAATCCTCTTCCATGTGGATCCTCGTGAGTTCTATGTCCTTGGTAGATTCATCGATGAATTTCACACGGACATATCCTCCTGAACAGATCGGCGTTTTATCCTGCGTGATCTGATATCCTTTCGGAAGGTCGGCGTAGAAGTAGTTCTTGCGCGCATACTGATTCTCCTTGCGAATTTCCGAGTGACAAGCCAAGCCAAGCGTGATCGCCTTTGCGATAGCAGCTTCGTTGTGCTTAGGCAATGTGCCCGGATGTCCCAGACTGATAGTACTCACATTGTGGTTGGGCAATGCCCCATACTCGGCCGGATCAGAACTGAACGCTTTTGTGCGCGTCAGTATCTGTGCGTGGATCTCCAGTCCGATCACCAATTCATAATTGTCGTATACGCTGCTCATGAACGGTCGCAAAGATAATCAAGTGCTCCTGAACAATCCTGCAATCAAAGACTTTCGCTTCAGCGGCTGTGGCTATATTTGACGCCCATGAAAATCAAATCAATTCTACTCGTTCTTTCGGTGGCCGTTTTCTTATTCTCATGCACTGAAAAACAGCAAGTCGACCAGATCATATTCGCCAAGGGCATCTATACGATGGATAGTTCCAATACTGTGGCCGAATGTGTGGCAATTAGCGGTAACGAGATCGTTGCTGTAGGTTCCAGAAGTCAGATCGAGCGACAGTATAAAGCCGATACAACCTTTGATTTCCCGGATCGCTATATCTACCCTGGGTTTGTGGATGCACATTGCCATTTTTTGGCTTATGGTATCGATAAAGCCGAGTTGGATCTGAAGGATGCCATCTCTTTTGACGATATGGTGGAGAAGGTCACAAACTACGGTGCCGGTCGCCCAGGTCAGATCGTGATCGGAAGAGGTTGGAATGAAGAGAACTGGGAAATGAAGACCCGGCCGAGCAACTATAAACTCAACTTTCTTTTCCCGAACACTCCGGTTGTGCTCCAGCGTATAGATGGTCATTCGGTCTTGGCGAATCAAGCTGCATTCGAAATGGCAGGTATCGACCCGAACGAAAAGATCGAAGGAGGATACATCGAGATGATCAATGGTATACCGACCGGCTTCCTGGTTGATAAGGCAGCCGAGCGTGTATTGGATGCATTACCACAACAAACGGATGCTGGTCTTGCACGAGCATTGCTCGATGCACAAGAAGATTGTTTCAAGGTAGGATTGACCACCGTGTCGGATGCCGGGCTCGAGGTACGTGAGATCAAGATCATTGATTCATTACATAGAACAGGAGAGCTCAAAATGCGCATTTATGCCATGGCTGACCCGAACAGAGCCGAACTCGAAGCCTACTGCCCTGATGGACCTAAAGTGAATGATAAGTTGATCCTCCGTGCTGTGAAGTTGTATTGTGATGGTTCACTGGGATCCAGAAGCGCCTGGCTGAAAGAAGCTTACTGTGACGACACCACGAATCAAGGACTGCCGCAACAAGAAATGAGCTACTACTCAGAGTGGGCCACGTGGTGCAAGGACAATGGTTTCCAGGTGAATACGCATTGCATAGGGGATCAAGCCAACAAGGAATTGTTGAGTATCTATGGCGAAGTACTCGATGGTGAACGAGGTCGTCGATGGAGGATCGAACACGCTCAAGTGGTGGATCCGGCTGACATGAGTATGTTCTCCGAATATGATGTCATCCCTTCCGTACAGCCAACGCATGCTGTCTCGGATATGTACATGGCCAAAAAGTGCTTGTGTACCGATGAACGCATGGCCGGAGCTTATGCGTATCACGATCTCCTTCAGGAAACCGGACTCATCGCACTTGGAACTGATTTCCCGGTAGAGAGCATCGATCCGCTTGGTACTTTTTACTCGGCTACGTTGAGATCGAATGAAAAACGCGATATCTTCAGACCTGATCAAAAACTGGATGCCATTTCGACGATCAAAGGAATGACCATAGATGCAGCGTATGCCAATTTCATGGAAAATGAAGTAGGGAGTCTGGAACCAGGCAAGAAAGCCGATCTGGTGGTGCTGTCAACAGATCTCGTTCAAAGCCGGAATCGTGGCGAAGCGAAAGTCCTTGGAACAATGTCGGATGCGAAATGGCAGTATCTGTCACCTGCTCGATGAGCATACACATCCTCTCTTTGTAAAATCCGGTTGAAACGTGGAATGCCTATTCCGATAGAATATTTTTGCCGCTCCAGCGTATTGCATACATGAAATTCGTTCATCCAGAATTCTTGTGGGCCCTGAGCCTTTTGATCGTACCGATCATAATCCACCTGTTTCATTTCCGGAGGTACAAGAAGATCGAATTCACCAATGTGGCCTTTCTGAAGGAACTACAAAAAGAAACCCGCTCCTACCAGAAACTCCGCAACATCATTGTACTGATCAGCAGAATGTTCGCAATCACCTTCCTGGTTCTTGCCTTTGCCCAACCATATATACCCGGATCTGACAAGCAGGATCTTTCCAAAACAGAGAATGTGTTCATCTACGTCGACAACTCCTTCAGCATGCAAGCGCTCTCGTCAGAAGGCCCACTGATCGAAGTTGCACGGGAAAAAGCCCGGTCGGTCATAAAAGCCTTCGGTAATACACAGGAATTTCGCATCCTGACTAACGACGATCGTTCCACGGAAGCGCTGAATAAAGATGATGCCCTGGCAGCTGTAGATGACATCGGTATTTCCCCGTTCCAGCAAAAGATGGAAGATGTGGCGAAAGGTCTTGGATTCTCAGCGACCAGAAACCCGGCAGAACTCAACCATGTTTTTTGGATCTCTGATTTTCAGGAAAGAACTGCCGAGACAGTATCAATGGATACGAACTTCAGCGTCCATTTGATCCCTCTGCGAAGCAGTTCCAGTGCGAATGTCGGGATCGATAGTGCATGGCTGGAAGATCCGGTTGTGCAGTTGAATAAGCAGATCAAACTCAAGGTTCGCTTGCACAATTACGGTCAGGAAGATATCACAAATGGTAGTCTTGGGTTCCTTGTGAATGGAAGGAGCAATTCGGTACTCGGATTTGAACTACCCGCCGGAGCGACCAATGAAGTTGTGATCGACTACTTGCCGAGTTCAGCCGGATGGAAGGAACTGGAAGTTAAGATCGAGGATAAGGATGTATACTTCGACGATTCCTGGAAGATGAGCTTGCATGTCAGAGAAAAGGTGGGCATTCTGGAGATCAGAGGAGATGGTGGCCCAGATAATCTCAGCAGTCTGTTTGCCACAGATTCCTATTTCGAGCACAACGTTGTTTCGGAAGGGAACATACGCGTGTCTAGCTTCAGCGAACTGGATTTCATCATTCTGAATGAGGTCAATGAACTCGGATCCGGGATGATCGAGAATCTGGCAGAATTCGTTCGAAAAGGCGGTAGTCTTTTAGTGATCCCTAGTGAGCAACCGGAATCCGGAGATCTGAACACACTGTGTGAGGAGCTTGGATTGAGCCAGTTTGGTGAGTTGAATGAAAGTCCGAGTCGAGTATCGGGCCTTGCTTTGGAAGATCCGATCTTCGATAAGGTCTTCGATCGCATTCCCGAGAATCCCGATTATCCAATGATAGAAAAGCACTTTCAGCTTCATTCGGGTGGCATTACCGAACAGATCATGTCCATGACCGGGAATACGCCATTCTTACAATATGTGAATGAGGCAGAAGGAAAAGCCTTTCAGATCGCGGTACCATTGCGAGAGGAGTACAGCAATTTCCAAAAGCACGCACTGTTCATTCCGGTCATCTTGAAAATGGCATTTAACCGAAGCGTTGAGTTCCCTCTCTCGTATACCTTGACCCAACCGATGCCCCTGATACGAGGTACGGCAGGTTTACCAAACCTTCAAAGCAGCCTACAGATCGCCTCCGGTGATGAGGTATGGGTGCCGGTTGTTCAGGCTCAAGGAGGTCGATCGGTCATTGACCTGGGAGACAACCTGAACAATGATGGGTTTTATCGACTCACTTCGGAAGATTCCTTACTGCAAACCATTGCCATTAACTACGACAGAAGCGAAAGTTCCACCTCTTTCATTGCAGAAGAGAATTTCCCGGATCGATTCAAAGTTCAGGATCTTGACGTGTGGTCGGGAGGCAATTTCCCTATAGCTGCACAGATCGAGGAGATCCGATTTGGGAAACGATTTTGGAAAACCTGTGTCTGGCTTTCATTGCTTTTTCTAGCGATTGAGATACTTTTGCTGAGACTTTGGACCAAAGAGACCCAGGGCGGAGCAAAAGCTGCTTCATAAAGTAAAGAAAGCAAACTTGTCCAACTCAAAGATCCTTATCCGCGGTGGAGAGATCATAGATCCACGAAGCCCCTTCAACGGCCAGCGAAAGGATATTCTCATTGAAAAAGGAAAGATCACTAAGATCGGCAGCCGAATCAAGGCTGAGAAAAAATACCTTATCGTCGAAGCTAAAGGATGTCAGGTCACACCAGGGCTAATTGATCTGAGAGCACAGTTCAAGGATCCTGGAAAGGAACACAAGGAAGACATCATATCGGGTGCGAAGGCAGCTGAACTGGGTGGATTCACAGGTGTGGTGCTTCAACCTACCACCGACCCTGTGACTCAGACCAAGAGTGGCGTACATTATGTGCGATCTCACTCTCAGGGTGTACTGAGCTCCATTTACACCTGCGGCGCTGCAACTGCCGACCTGCAGGGAGACGAGATCAGCGAGATGTTCGATATGCACAGTGCGGGAGCAGTAGCGTTCAGCAATGGTGACCGGCCATTTCACAACAGTGGAGTTTTGATGAGAGCCTTGCTATACTGTCAGAGTTTTGGCGGGTTGATCATGACCCATTCGGAAGACAAGCATCTGGCAGCAAATGGGTCGGTCAATGAAAGCGTGAGCACGATCGGTACGGGACTGAAGAAGAGACCACCGATGGCAGAATACATTCAAGTGGAGAAGGAACTGAACTTGCTTCGTTATACCGGGGGAAGGCTACACTTTTCCCATATCAGTACCGAACAGAGTGTTGCAGCCATTCGCAAGGCTAAGAAAGAAGGTCTTGGTGTGAGTTGTGACGTGAGCATCTGGAATTTGGTGTTCAACGATGAGAAGGTGAAGACGTTTGATTCCAACTACAAGCTCCTTCCTCCATTGCGCATGGAAAAAGACCGTAAAGCGTTGGTGAAAGGGCTCAAAGACGGAACCATCGATGCCATCGTAAGTGATCATAATCCACAGAACATCGAGCGCAAGAAGGTCGAGTTCGATTATGCGGCCTTCGGTAATAGCTCCCTTCAAACAGTGTACTCGATCTACAACGAGCTGCTGAGCTCAGAACTTGATCCCGAGCAATTCGTTCAACGAACGTCCGTTGGACCACGAGAATTACTGGGGCTGGAACGGGCGACCGTCGACGTCGACAATCAGGCCAACATCGCCATCTTCGATCCAAAAGCGAAATGGACTCTGAACGCTCGCTCAAGTGGCTCCAAATCAGGGAATAATCCTTTCTTCGGCAACGAATTGAAAGGGAAATGCATCTATATTCAAAACGGAGACCGCTACGCGATTCACTAATGATCCGAAACGGGCAGAATAAATATCTTTGCTCCACAATTTTCAACCGGACAACATGGACATCAGTGTCGTAATACCCCTTTTGAACGAAGAAGAGTCGTTACCTGAACTCGTGTCCTGGATCTCGAAAGTCATGGACGAGCACAAGTACTCCTACGAAGTGCTCTTTATCGATGATGGAAGTACAGATGGTAGTTGGAAGCTGATCGAAGACCTGAGTGCTCAGAATTCGAGCGTTCGAGGAATTCGATTCCGGCGTAATTATGGAAAATCCGCGGCCTTGAATGTCGGTTTCGAAAACTGCCGAGGCGATGTGGTCATCACCATGGATGCCGATCTACAGGATTCTCCTGACGAGATCCCTGATCTACGCAAAATGATCATCGAAGATGGTTTTGATATCGTTTCAGGTTGGAAGAAGAAACGATACGATCCGATCACTAAGACGATCCCAACCAAAATTTACAACTGGGCTACTCGCAAAATGTCCGGCATCTATTTGCACGACTTCAATTGTGGCTTGAAGGCCTATAGAAATGAAGTGGTGAAGAACATCGAAGTGTACGGAGAAATGCACCGATACATTCCGGTGATCGCCAAATGGCAGGGATTCCGAAATATTGGGGAGAAGGTTGTTGAACACAGAGCTCGTAAATACGGAGTCACCAAATTCGGGATCAGTCGGTTCATCAACGGATTCCTCGATCTTTTAAGCATATTCTTCGTCGGGAAATTCGGAAAACGTCCGATGCACTTTTTCGGCACGTTGGGCAGCTTGTTCTTTTTTGTCGGTTTGGCAATTGGAGGCTACCTGACACTTGCCAAGTACATCTGGCAGGAATACAAAATGACCGAGCGACCACTCTTTTTCCTCGGAATACTCTGCATGATCATTGGTGTACAGCTATTCACAGCTGGATTCCTTGGCGAATTGGTTTCCAGATCCGCGCACAACCGCAACACGTATCAGATCTCAGAAGCTACCTTCACACAGGAGATCGAAGGTTTGCAGTAGTTTTCGATTCATTCATCGACATTATTTTGAATTTTCGTGAAATACGTATACTTGTATACGCTGATTTCAATCAAAATTATGAACAGATTCAAACTCTTTCTTCTCGCCATCGTTAGTGCGAGCTTACTCTCCTCATGCGGATACAATTCCATGGTATCAGGGCGAGAGAACGTAGAACAAAAATGGGGTAACGTGGAGTCGCAATACCAGCGACGTGCCGACCTCGTACCAAACCTCGTAAAAGTCGTACAGCAGTACGCCGATTACGAACAGGAAACACTCACTCAGGTGATCGAAGCGCGTAGTAAAGCGAAGAGCATCACGGTAGATCCGAAGAACCTCACTGAAGCTGACATGCAGCGTTTCATGCAAGTTCAAACATCTCTTGGAAGTGCGATCGATGTGTTGGTGGAACGATATCCCGACCTCAAAGCAAACCAGAATTTCATCGAGCTTCAGGCTCAACTAGAGAGTACGGAAAATCGTATCAGTGTGGCTCGTATGGACTACAATGAAGCAGCTCGAGCGTACAATACCAAGATCAAGAAATTCCCTCAGCTCCTATATAGTGGGATGTTTGGATTCAAAGAGAAACCGTACTTCCAGGGACAAGAAGGATCCGATCAAGCTCCTGACGTCGACTCCTATTTCGACAATTGATGTTCTGGAAACCCTTTTCCGAAACTGAAGAAAAACAGATACGCGCGGCGATCGAAAAGGCAGAATTGACCTTTTCGGGTGAAATACGCGTGCATGTGGATCGCTATTGCAAAAGCAATCCCTTTCTGGTGGCACGGAATACGTTCAACAAGCTGGAAATGGGAAAGACCTTGCTCCAAAATGGAGTTTTGATCTATGTGGCTTTGGAGGATCACAAGTTCGCGATCATCGGCGATTCAGGCATTAACGACAACGTCCCTGACGGGTTCTGGGATGCCATCCGAGACGACATGGCCAGCCTTCTGGCAGAAGGCAAAGTCGTAGAAGCGATCGAGACCGGCATCGAGAGGTCTGCCGAAGAACTGAAGAAGCATTTCCCACCTGTGGAAAATGATGAGAATGAATTACCTGATGATATAAGCTATGGTTCGTAAGATTCTCATACTCCTTCTTGCCATTCTGCCTTTGACGGTCATCGGAAAGGAAATTCCTTCGCCTAATAGTGGCAATCGGGCATTTGTCTTGGACCGCAGTGATTTCCTCACGGAAACTCAGGAGGTAGCTCTCTGTGAGAAGCTCAAGACCTATTTTGACTCAACGAGTAACCAGATCGCCATCCTCCTTGAACCTTCGCTGGAAGGCGAGGACCTCTTTGACTACACACACAGAGTGGCAAGAGAATGGGGAATTGGTGAAAAAGAAAAGAATAACGGGATCCTGATCTATGTAGCTACCGCAGACCGGAAGATACAGATCCAGGTTGGGTACGGACTCGAAGGCGCGGTTCCTGATTTGTACGCCAAGCGCGTCATCGACAAGCTGATGTTGCCCGAATTCCGGAAGGGAGATTACTACACCGGGCTCGATCAGGCCGTTGACAGGATCATTGAATATACGGAGGGAGAATTTACCAATGACGGTCGCGACGAAGAGGGCATCCCACCTTGGTTGGTGATCGTTCTGGTCATACTTTTCCTGGCCATTGTGATCTCTCTGGGTGGAGGCAGTAAAGGAATGACATACGCCGGTGGCAGACGCTACATTGGCAGAAGCGGCCCTTGGGTCGGTGGAGGCGGTGGCTCCTTTGGAGGAGGCGGCGGAGGATTCGGTGGATTTGGCGGTGGCTCCTTCGGAGGAGGCGGTGCCAGTGGATCATGGTAGCAAAAGAATAGAGCAGATATGCTGGAGAATTTGAAGATCGAGAACTTGCTGGTATTGGATATTGAAACGGTACCGGCCGAACCACTGTTTGTGGATCTGGATGAGCGGTGGCAAGCACTTTGGGCCAAGAAAGCACGCATCATCGATAGCGAATCGGATCCGGACGAAGTATATGAGCGCGCCGGGATCTATGCCGAATTCGGCAAGATCATTTGTATCTCGGTGGGGATCTTCGTGCCGAATGGCAAAAGCTACGACTTCCGCGTAAAGTCTTATTACGGGGACGATGAAAAGCAACTGCTCACTGAATTTGGGAACCTACTCGCCACAAGTTTCAATACAGCTCAAAAGGCATTGTGTGCCCATAACGGAAAGGAATTTGATTTCCCGTACATCGCCCGGCGAATGCTGATCAATGGACTTAAGCTTCCATTCATCTTGGATACTGCGGGTAAAAAGCCTTGGGAGGTAAATCACATCGACACCATGCAATTGTGGAAGTTCGGTGATTTCAAAAGCTTTACGAGTCTGGACCTGCTTGCCGCTGTATTTGATATCCCAACTCCTAAAGACGACATAGACGGGAGCATGGTAAGCGAGGTCTATTATGCAGAAGGAGATCTGGAACGCATCGTTCGCTATTGTGAAAAGGATATCGTGACATTGGCCAACGTCCTACTTCGCTTCAAAGGCAAGGATATTCTCACCGATGACAACATCATAAAAAGGGATAATTGATCAAAAACCTCCTTCTCAGAGGATAGCCCTCACTGTCAGATTGTTGTAATTAACAAGTGACTTAACTATATTCGACACGCTATGTGATGTTAGGCTGATCCGTCAGTTTTCGTCCTTTTTAAAACCAATTTTGACTAATTCGATTATGAAAAGAGTACTTAAGATCCTCGGGATAGTTCTCGGGGTGGTAGTTCTAGTTATCCTGATCTTCGCAGCGAAGATCAATTTCAGCCCAATTGCTTCTTATGATGTAGAACTGAAGGAAGTGACGATCACTTCTGACAGTGCGACCTTGGTCCGCGGTAAGAACATCGTTCAAACACTTTGTTACAATTGCCATGGCAATGAAAGTGGTCGCATGAGTGGAGGCCATCTTGCCGACGTCACGATCTTCGGAGACATCTATGCACCGAACATCACCAGCCATCCCGAAATGGGTAAGTTGGCGCAGTATTCCGATGCGGAATTGGTGCGTCTCATCAGAACAGGTGTAAAGCGCGACGGGCAATATGCTCCGCCTTATATGGTTAAGCTTCCTTTGCTATCTAATAGTGATCTGAATGCATTGATCGCATTCCTGCGCTCTGACGACCCAATGGTGGCTCCTGATCCTATGCAACAGCCTGATTGTAAGCCTAGCTTCTTCACCAAGTTTCTCTGTACTGTGGCGATGAAACCTCTTCCTTACCCTGAAGGTCCGATCGCGGATCCGGATCCTAATAATGCCGTAGAGCTTGGAGAGTATGTTGCAACAGGACTTGCAGGATGTTTCCAGTGTCACAGCGCTGATTTTGCAAAAAATAGCGATCTGGAACCGGCCACATCCGAAGGATTCTTTGGAGGTGGAAATAAAATGCTCGATAAAGAAGGGCACGAAGTACTTTCTCCAAATATTACCATGGATGAAGAGACCGGCATCGGTTCCTGGACAGAGGATCAATTCGTAAAAGCAGTAATGTTCGGAAGTACACCGGATGGAAGAGTATTGAAATACCCAATGGAACCATACAACAATCTCAGTGAAAAGGAGATACGAGCTGTGTGGGCATATCTCAAAACCGTTCCAACGATCTCGAACAAAGTGCCGAGAAAAGGCGAGTCCTAAGTTAGGATTCTCGAAGTTTGTGGCACAATGGCCACTTTTCTGAGCCGCTCCTGGAGCGACTATGAACTTTTGGATTTTGGTTCGGGTCGAAAACTCGAACGCTTCGGTAATGTCATACTGGATCGCCCGGAGGTTAATGCGCGTTCAAAAGAATCCATGCCACTTGCGCAATGGCGTGAACTGGCACAGGTACGTTTTCACGAAAAAGGTAGTCAAAAAGGTAGCTGGAAAGGTAAAACCGGAATCAAGGACTGGCACATCGGGTGGTCGCATGGAGAGAAGAAGATCCGATTTGAGCTGGAACTGACCAAATTCAAGCATGTAGGGGTCTTTCCGGAGCAATCTGCAAATTGGCATCTACTGACTGATTTCCTGGCAAATGAAAAAGCTCCGATGAAGGTTTTGAATCTCTTTGCATACACCGGAGGTGCTTCTTTAATAGCCAAGGCATGTGGTGCTGACGTGATACATGTGGACAGTGTAAAACAAGTTATCACCTGGGCGAGACGAAACATGGAGTTATCGGGTCTTAGTGATATACGCTGGGTGCTGGAAGATGCGTTCAAATTTGCTGCACGTGAGTTGAAACGAGGGAACAGATATGATGCGATCATCATGGACCCACCGGCATACGGACTGGGTGCCAAAGGTGAGCGCTGGCGCTTGGAGGACTCGATCCGGGACTTGATCGATACCTCTTTGAAGCTGCTGAACCCGAAACGGCATTTGTTGATATTGAACACGTACAGCCCCAAACTCAACGTTTTGGAGTTGAAAGACGTGTATAACGATGTAGCAGGTAATGAGAGGGGAATGGAATGCGATGACCTCAGAATGAAGGCATCATCCGGAAAGGATCTTCGATACGGTGCTGTACTCCGTAAAGTGAAATATTGACAAAAACTAACGCAATAGAGCCCCCGAGGGGTGATCATTGTTTTACATTTGTGTGGGAATGAAGTCGCTCTTCAAATATTCAGCCCTTCTGGGCTTCGTATTCTATGGTCTTAGTGCTTGGGCACAGACCCCGAGCACTCATTCGTCCAGTGTCAGCGTAACAGCACTGCATTGTCAGCAGGCCAGTCTCAGCTGGACCAAAGGTGATGGATCGCAACGGATCGTCCTGATCAAGGAAGGAAGTGCCGTAGATGGAACCCCTGCCGAGAACAGTTTCTACTCTACTTCAGACACGATCGGTGACGGAGCTCAGATCGGATCGGGCAATTATGTGGTCTACAATTCCAATGGAAGCGCGGTCACGATCTACGGACTGAAAAAGAACACGACCTATCACATCGCGATCTTCGAATTCAATGGTGGTGGAAGTACGTTCAACTACCTGACTTCCAGCGGATATGCTACCGCCAGCTTCACCACGGAGGACATCAATGCCAGATTCAGTATTGACGACACTTATCAATGTCTTTCGAGTAATAGTTTCTCGTTTTCGAACAGTTCTTCCCAGACCAAGTCTGGTAGTATCAGCTACAATTGGAAGTTTGGAGATAACAATACTTCAAGTGCCACAGACCCTACGCATCAATATGTGGCCGGTGGCATCTTTAAAGTAGACCTCACCGCTTATTCCACAGGTTGTTCGCATACTTACTCACTACGGGACACTGTGCTCGTTCCTTATATCGTAGATTTTGAGTTGGACCCTACGGTCAGCGGCAATGATTCTGTTCAATGCCTGGAAGGGAACTATTTCCAGTTCTCCAATTTGTCCAGAATCCCCGCCTCACCGATCTACGGTACCTATGATGCTGCGAATTATCGTTGGTCGACCAGTGATGGACAATCCGGCAACTTGTACGACGTGAACTTCTCGTTCACAAGTCCGGGATCCATCGATATCAAATTGATCGTACGGAGGAAGGTCGCTCCGAAAGGAGATTTCTGCTCAGACAGCCTCACTAAGACATATGTGGTACTTCCGAACCCGTTAGAGAATGCAAACGTTGTGTTCAGCGATACGGCACTTTGCCTGAGCGATAATCAATTCGACTTCTCGCATGATGCTTCTGGAATAGCTTCCACAAAATGGGATTTTGGAGATGGAAATGCGAGCTTCAACAATCCGGCACAGCATGTTTACAATTTCGCAGGGATCTTCCCGGTAAAACTGAGTGTGATCGACAATAACGGTTGTACCGACGAATATGAAGATACCGTAGAAGTATTCGATGAACCGAATAACTTCTTCACAGGTCTGGACCCGGCTTACTGTTTGAATGACCCTAAAGTCACGCTTCGACCTAACCTGAGCGGAGGTATATTTCAGGGAATGGGCGTAGATGCCACCGATTCCAGCTTCACTCCAAATCAGGTGGGGACCTGGTCTATCCGTTACGTCTATATTCAAGGAAATTGTAGAGATACCACGGTCCAACAGACTCAAGTACTCGATGTACCCGTCTTTGATCTTGGCAGAGATACTTTCTTATGCAATGGTGCGAGTATTGATCTTGATCCAGGCAGCGATACGCTGAACTATCAATGGTCGGATGGCAGTCGATCCGCGGGCAGGACGGTTTCATCCCCGGGACGGTACATCCTGACCGTATCGGATGGTTCGTGTTCCACTTCAGATACCATCGATGTTGCACAGTTGAATCCGCCGTCATTTGACCTTGGTCAGGACACGACGCTATGTGGTGGACAGAGCATCACTCTATATTTCTCTGCAGAAAGTGCGACGTATACTTGGAATGATGGATATTCGGTTCAATCGGGTCAACGAACAATCACTGAGAGCGGATACTATGAAGTGACGGTAAGTAATGCTTGTGGTACGGTCACAGATGATGTGAACATTAGTATTCTACCATTTGCCTGCGAGATATTTGTTCCAAATGCCTTCAGTCCGAACGGCGACAAATTGAACGACATCTTCAAACCGTCAGGTTTCTTCGAATTCACGGATATGACCATCTTCAATGAGTACGGTGAGATCCTGTTCTTTACGGACAAAGAAGAAACGGGTTGGGATGGAAACTATCTGGACGAGCCGGTGCAGTCAGGAGTGTACTACTTCCACATCCGATATCAGTTGCCTGAATTTGGCAGCATGGTCAAGAAATCCGAAAGCGGATACGTCTGGTTGGTACGATGATCAGAACTCGTAGTTGATCCGAACATCGAGACCGAACTGATTCAAGTTGAATTTCACGAACCCATCTTCACCGGATCGCAAGATCTGTGTATCGAGGAAAGGTTGCGCACTAAGCACCCAATCACTGTCCAATCGGATCTGAGCTGTACCTCCCATCGAAAAGGCAACATTGAATTCAGCAGGGTTGTACGGTGTATATTCCAACTCGTGGTCAAACTCTCCTTCCACACTGAATCCCTGGAGGAAAATGTCGAGCTTCTCGTTGAACAGGAACTGAAAGCGCGGTCCCAGGAAAAGGCTGAATTGATACGTGTGTCGGTATTTCCGAGAGGATATGTCGCGGTGAAACAGGAGCGGAATGCTCAAATATGTATAGCGATAGTGATAATCCGCAACCTTGATCCCATTGTTGGACAGGTCCTCTACCCTTCCGATATCAGGATGAATACTGTCGAGGTATTGCAGATCCTCCCAAACGCGTAGAAATCCATAATTACGGAGTTCTACCCCTGTTTGTAATGCCCAATCCTTGTCAATGGGAAGTTTGACGCCAAACCCCGCATTCCATCTGAAATCAGCACGATCCATTTTGGCAATGGAATCGCGATCGGGCTGGTCGTGATCTACAGCGCTTATAAAGTGAGACGAAAACGAAGGAGACAGATAAATACCTATGCTTTGTCCATATGTGTTCAAACTGACGAATAGCGAACAAGCCAGAATGATCCCAAAGCGAATCGATGTACATTTCATAGCGCCCTCGCAATATACAATAACGTGTAAATTGCGTAGAGATGAATAAGGACAAGCTCGTTGTTTTCAGTGGCGCCGGCATGAGCGCTGAAAGTGGTTTGAAAACTTTTCGTGGAGCTGGTGGATTGTGGGAAGGACATCGCGTGGAAGAAGTAGCAACACCCGAGGCCTGGGCGGCTGACCGCGAGAGGGTGACCCGGTTCTACAACGAACGACGAAAACAGCTCTTTGACGTTGAACCCAACCAAGGACACAAAGCCATTGCCGAATTAGAAACGCGATATGATGTGGTGGTTGTTACTCAAAACATCGACAATCTTCATGAACGTGCAGGATCCACTCAAGTAGTTCATTTGCATGGCGAACTCATGCGTGGTAGAAGTGAGAAAACCGGACACACCTATGAACTGGAACAGTGGGAACTGAAACCAGATCAATTGGCTCCTGATGGTGGACAAATGCGTCCACATGTGGTGTGGTTCGGTGAAGCTGTTCCAATGTTGGAAAATGCGGCTGTCGAGATCTCGGATGCTGATATCCTCGTAGTTGTTGGGACATCACTTCAGGTATATCCTGCTGCCAGTCTGATCCATTATGCCCCCGACCATTGTCGTAGGTTCCTGATCGACCCCAATCCAAGTCATGTGTCTTCATTCGAAATTATCAAGGAAGGAGCCGAGGAGGGGATGCGAATTCTGAGGGGAATGCTCTAAACCAAAAAAGGCTATAAAAGAAAAATGAGGGGCTGTCGCAGCTCCTCGTTTTTTCTTTTGTTCATCGACCGAAATATTAGTGTCGCATGAAAGTCTGTTTCGGTCAATGCCCACTTCCTAATTAGATGAGGGAAGCAGTAGTCTAGTATTGAAACCTAATCTTCACTATCAAATATAGACTTATTTTTCTATATATGGGAAATAATGTGAAAATATGTTCTATTTAGAACGGTTCTAAACAATTATACGTGAATGTTTCCGTATGATTTCGACATTTTTGTATACGCTCAATGATTATGTCTGCTATTAACGACATTATAAATGCCTGTAATAGCGGCACTTCCACCATGACCGACGGGTTCACGGACATTTTCACATCAGCCTCTGATCTTCAGATGTTGTCCACATATGCATCTTCCGAAATGGGAGATTCGGCATCGAATTTTCTTTTTTTAAGCGCGAATAATGCCATAATTCTACCCGTTTCGATTCTCATTATTGCACTTTTTGTGGTCGTCGGCGTCCAAATTCAGCAACTCTTGCATAAAAAACGTCTCCTTAAAGAGATTGGAGAGCGCGAAAAAATACTCCGCGATCGGGTGGATGAGTTGAAATCATACGTTCAGAAACTGGAAGGAGCAAAACACAGTGCTGAATCCAGTCTGGCAGCAAAATCGAATTTCCTTGCAGAAACCTCGCACGAGATCCGAACACCCATGAACGGTATCATGGGTATGGCTAGTCTGCTGCAAGACACCAAATTGAACGAGACCCAACGCATATATGTAGATGCTATTGAGAAAAGCAGCGAGAATCTCCTGGCCATATTGAACGACCTATTGGATTATTCCAAGATCGAAGCCGGTAAAATGAGCTTTGAGAAGAAGATCATCGATCTGGAGCTTCTGATCAATGAGGTTCGTACCATATTTGTCAAGCAAGCCGAGGAAAAGCATATTCAGATCGAGAATCGAATCACAGATGAACGCGTCAAGTTCTTCATGGGTGATATCCTGCGTATTCGCCAAGTACTGATCAACTTGGTAAGTAACGCCGTTAAATACACCGCCGATGGCAAGATCACGATCCAAGTAGATCTGGATGACCTTAAACCCGGGAAAACAGGCAAGGAAAAGATGGCTCACTTGCAATTCCGTGTCATCGATGAGGGAGAGGGGATACCATTATCCAAGCAAGAAAAGATCTTCAAGGCCTTTGAACAAGGAGACGTTAGCAGCAGTCGATTGCATGGAGGAATAGGCCTAGGCTTGAGCATAAGTAAGCGGTTGGTTGAACTCATGGGAGGAGAGATGAGACTTCAATCTGAACCGGGTCAAGGTTCAACATTCTGTTTTTGCCTAGATGTGGAGATCCCACGAAAGGCCTATCTCATGGATCAAATCCAAAACAAGAAACCGCGGGTGGTCAAAGATGACCACCACCTGGCCGAAGATATCCCGCTCCACATCCTGATCGCAGAGGACAATGAGTTCAATATGCTTATGCTGGAAAAGACCCTGGAGAAATTCGGTTTCAGCAATGTGCTCAAGGCGGAGAATGGACTGGAGGTCATGGAACTCTTGCACGAGAATCCGGTGGATCTCATTCTGATGGATATACAAATGCCGGAGATGGATGGTGTACAGGCTACCCTTGCCATACAAGAGGAGTTGGGTGAAGACCGGCCGAAGATCATTGCCCTAACGGCACACGCCTCGGATACTTCCAAAGCATTTTATCTCGAACAAGGTATGGATGGATTCCTGAGCAAGCCTTTCAAAGCGGATGACTTACGCGCTTTACTGCTTCAATACGGTCGTCAACTTCAATTGGATAAAGGGAGTGATACACGCTCTTGATCCCTATTCAGCCAGCCCCAGTATTTCATTGATGGCCTTAGCCTTCAGGCGGGTCTCACGTAATTCCTGCTGTGGATCAGAATCTATGGTGATGGCTCCACCTACGCTGTACGACAATTGTTTACTGCTCCGATCGTAGATCATACTGCGAATGATCACATTGAAGTCGAAATTTTCCTCAGGATCGATGTAACCTACGCTTCCACTATACCAACCGCGCTTGTCGCTTTCTAGCATCTCAATATGCTTCATAGCCGCGATCTTAGGTGTGCCGGTCATGCTACCCATGGGAAATGCCGCACGCAAGACATCCGTGAATGCCACATCCCTGACTTCGGAAGAAACACTGCTGATCATCTGATGCACCTGGGCAAAAGAATGAATGCCAAACAACTCCTCCACGCTGACTGTACCAGGAATGCTGAATCTTGACAGGTCGTTGCGCACCAGGTCCACGATCATGACATTCTCAGCGCGTTCCTTGATCGATTCTTCCAATTGAATGGCGGCCATGCGATCCTGGCGTTTGTCTGTGAAGCGGGCGCTGGTTCCTTTGATCGGCTGCGACAACATTTTACCCTCGTAGTGCTGCATAAAGCGCTCGGGACTTGCGCTGAGTAGAAATGTATCGGCACATCGAACAAATGAAGCAAACGGGACCGGAGATCGCTCGATCAACGTACAGAAGAGTCTGTCGGGATGCTCAATACCCATATCCCGCAGCTCTTTCGCATAACACAAGTTGAGCTCATATACATCACCATTGCGGATCAGTTCTTTAACGGACTCTACATTTCGCAGATATGCACTCTCGCTCATTCGGGAAGAGACCTCCCCATTCCATTGGATACTAGGCTCCTCTGTTTGGACTTCGTTTTCCCAGAGATAGCGATACAATCCAGGATCTGCGCCGTGCACTTCGAGATTCCCGCTACGATCCACTGCGATCACAAGCTCCGGTTGCACGAAATAAACCGTGGGCATATCGATACCGCTTTCATTAAAGCTATCCAGGACTTCGATATCGTTTTTAAGATCG